>DASZEU010000132.1:0-10475 GCA_035940535.1 Candidatus Angelobacter sp. | reverse complement strand
GTGCCATAGATGATTTCAAGTTCCTTGACTCCGTTGTAGTAATCATTGGGAAACAAGAGCTGGTGGGGCGGATGGATCTTGATCATCCGAATGCCCATGCGCAAAATTGCATCCATATCTGCCTGCACGTTCGAACTATGCCGGGGATGCACGCTGCCGCACGAGATCAGCCGCTTGGGATCTTCCTTGCAGTAGTTGACAGCCCATTCATTCACCTCCCCGGTAAGCCCCATGACCTCGGGCGCAACGTAATTAATGAGCACGGCCCGCTGCACTCCGACGGAGTCGAGATACTTGAGCAGTGACTTGGGGGATTTGCAATATTCAAGAATATCGTCGAACCCGCCACGGGCTTTGGTCATGACCTCGATGGGGCCGGGCTTGAAGAGTTCGTAAGGTTGGATGTGGATGTGGCAGTCAGTAATGGTCAAAGCTTGCTAGCTCCCTAGTGTAGAACCGATTTTTGGCCACGAATACACGCGAATGAACACGAATAAAAGCAAATCAGAATAACAATCACGGGTGCTGCTCGCCAAAAATGTTACTTATTTCTTCTTTGGTTTTCGACATTTCCCAGGGTTCCGCTACGCTTCACCCTGGGCTAAGCTATTCCGCCCCTTTGGGGCTGGTATCTTAATTTCGGAACTTACTCCAGAATCCTCAAGTGAACAGTATTGCCTAAAGAACCGGTCTTCCACCGGTTTCGGACTACATCAACTATGAAACTGCTAAGATCGGGCTGCTGCCAGTACTGCGCGTTTGGCGAATACCCTAATCATTTCGCGGCGGTACTCGGGTGTGAGGGCGGAGGTGGTCAGTGGCTTGCCAGTCTTTGCGGCCAACTCGCCGATTACCGTGGCTACATGCTCATCGACAACCTGCCTGCCGACCAGCGCGTGGTCCGAGCCCGGAACCAGCAACGGTGCGGGGTTTACCGCGGTAATGGCAACGCGCGCTGCTTCCACCGGTCCTCCATTTTTCTTGAAAGCTACTGCCACTCCGGCCAGCGGATAGTCAATCGATCCCCGCACTCGCAGCTTCTGGTAGCTTCCTTTCCATCCGGAAGAGCTTTCCGGCAGAAATACGCGGGCCAGCATCTCGTTGGGATCAAGTTTCAGATGAGCATCGCCCACGCCGCTGTAAAAATTTTTTAAAGGCAAACGACGGATACCTTTCGGCCCAACAATCTCGACATCGGCTCCCAGGCATAGCAGGGCGGGCGGAGTATCGCCAGAGAAGGCCGCCCAGCAGCGCGTGCCACCCGGAGCGACGTGGCAAAGATCGCCGTCTTTCTTGATACAAAAGCCGCACGACCTGCGCCATTGCAGTGACTGGTTGTACCAGAGGCAGCGCGTATCGAGGCAGATGTTGCCCCCAACGGTGCCCATGTTACGCAGGATCGGTGAAGCCACGGTTACGGCTGCATCATGCAAGACGCGGTAATTGCGGCGAATGAATTCGGAATCCTCAATCGCGGAAAGCGGCGTAAGAGCTCCGATCTCCACACCGACTCCGGGCACAACGTGAACGCCCTGCATTTCCTCAATCCCGCGAATGTCCATTACATAAGCAGGGCTAAAGAGCCTCTGCTTCATCGAAGGAATAAGGTCGGTACCGCCAGCCAGAATCTGGATCGTGCCAGCGTGCTTGGCGAGATAGCCAACCGCCTCTTCAATGCTGCGCGGTCGCAAGAGTTTGAATGATGGAAGGCTCAATCGTCACCTCCCACAGTATGTGCGGTAGTCACACGGCGGGCAGGATCTTCAGGATGCCGTTGTGGACCTTTGTCCTTGAACCAGGTTGAGCCACCGTGTTCACGAAATGCTGTGGGAGCGGAGGGATCGCTGCCACGTGTAATTTCCAGGGCCTTGCTTGCATTCTTCTTCGCCCGCAATGCAGCCAGGACACGTTCTGGAGTAAATGGAGATTCACGCAGGCGAATGCCAACAGCATCGTAAATCGCATTGGAAATAGCAGGGATGGTGGCTGCGAGAGAGCCTTCACTGGCTTCTTTGGCGCCGAACGGTCCTTCGGGATCGACGCTCTCCACAATGATGGCCTCGATCTCAGGAGACTCTTCCGACGAGGGCGAACGGTATTCCAGCAAGCCGGGATTCATCAGCAAGCCATCTTTCCACACCATCTCTTCCTGAAGCGCCTGGCCCATGCCCATCCATACGGAACCGATCACCTGGCCTTCTACAGAAACAGGATTGAGCGCTCGCCCGCAATCGTGCGCGGCCCACACTTTGTGTACGGTGACGACTCCGGTGTCTTCATCCACGCTGACCTCAGCGACCTGAGCGGAATAGGAATAGGCAGGTGAAGGGCCGACGCCGGCGCCTTTGAAAGCGCCACCGCGCGCCTCTTTGGGCGGAGCATACGAACCGGTTCCCGTAAGCGAGCCACTGAAGTCGATGGCTGACACCACAGCTTCTTCAAAGCTCATCGAGTCTTTTGGGCCTTCTTCTTTGCGCTTCTGCTGGAGCGACCCGCGCAAGGTCTGGCCTTCGACTCGTCCGCTGACTTCCTGCACATTGCCTCGGGGCGCGTCTGTTTTTTCCAGGAGCTTCTCTGCGCCTCGGCCATTGCTGTGAGGTTGCGATGTGCCCCGCTTCCACACCATGTCGTCGCGCATCAGCACGTCTTCTGGAGCACAGCTCATTTTTTTTGCAGCGGCAGCGACGATCTTTTTCTTGACGTCCTCAGCGGCTCGCAATGAGGCATTGCCGTTCATGAAAGTTACGCGGCTGGAATAGGAGCCGATATCAATGGGTGTAAGGTCAGTATCGGCGGCGACAACCTTGATGCGGGAGAGACTTATCCCCAGCACCTCGGCCACGATCTGGGCCACCATGGTGTCGGAGCCTTGTCCGATGTCGGAAGCGCCGGTGTAGATCACTACGCCGCCATCACGATCGATCTTGAGATTAACCGTGGAGTGCGGCATATCGGAGCGAATAATACTGTTGGCCGCGCCGCTTACATAGTGGCTGCAAGCAATTCCCAGTCCTCGTCCGCGTGGCAGCTTGCCTTTTCGTTGCTTCCATTGAGAACGCTCCACGACCTTTTCAATACACTCCGGCAGGCCGTAGCTCTGGACGCGGAGATTATTCACCGTGATGCATGGCGGCTTGAGAAGATTGCGACGGCGAATCTCTGCCGGGTCGATTCCCAGCTTGGCAGCCATCTCATCGAGTTGCGATTCAAAGGCAAAACGGACATTGACGGTGCCATGGCCACGCATCGCGCCACAGGCTGGCTTATTCGTCAGCACACGATAGCCATCGTAACGGATGTGGGGAATGTCATAGAGCGCGCCCAGCAACGCGCCGGAATAAAGAATGGTGACCACACCATACGAGCAGTAAGCGCCGCCATCTTGAACCACGCGAGCGGCAACCGAGGTCAGGAGTCCATCTTTCTTGACGCCAGTCTTCAAATCGATGATGGTGCGCGGACGCCCGCGATGTGCCCAGAAAACCTCTTCACGGGTGTAGGTGATCTTGACCGGGGCCTGGGCTTTGCGTGCAGCCACCGCAGCAATGATCTCCAGCGGAATTACTTCGCTCTTGCCGCCGAATCCACCGCCAACCAGAGGCTTAATCACGCGTATCTGCGCCATGGGCATTTCCAGCACAATGGAGAGCTTGTGTTGCAGATAATAGGGCACCTGGGTGGAGGACCATACGGTCAGCCTTCCAGGCTTTCCCGTCTGCGAATCAATGTCAAATGCCGCCAAGGTGCTATGCGGCTCCATCGCCGCGTGGGTCACCTCCGCCGCCAGATAACGATGCTCCACCACGAGATCGGCTTCGGCAAACCCTTTGTCTGGATCGCCAAAGACGTGGTGGTAATCCTTTTCGATATTGTTAGGACGCTGCGGATGGATCCACTCTTTTTCGGCCTTCATGGAATCTTCAGGATCGAACCAGGCCGGCAGCAGTTCATATTCAACATCGATCAACTCAAGGGCCTTCTCTGCTACAGATTCAGAGGTGGCTACAACACAGGCAACGTTGTCCCCAACATAGCGGACCTTTTCTACGGCCAAGGCAGTCTCGTCATGGCCTACCGGAAGGATGCCGTATTTGTTGGGCGCATCCGGCCCGGTAACAATTGTGACAACGCCCTCCAGAGCCTCGGCGCGACTGGTGTCGATTTTTTTGATCTTTGCGTGAGGATAAGGAGAATGCAGAATCTTGCCGATCAGCATCCCCGACAACGAGAGATCGTCGGCATATTTGCCCTGTCCCGTAGTCTTGCCGGCGGAATCAACCAGGGCTATGCGTTTGCCGATGATAGAGAACTGGTCCATAGAATTAGCTACTAGCTTCTGGCTGCTAACTCCTAGCTGAAGAACTTAAGTACTTAGTCATTAGTACTTAGCCTTCTGTGTTATTGGTTCTTTAACAACGTTCATATTTTGGCGAATTCTGATGCTGCTACGATCACTTTCCTGGCAATAGCCGCCCTGTATTTAAATAGCCTTTGGCACGACTAAAGAGCCAGTAGCTAGCACCTCTTCTTCACTGAATTCTTGGCTTCTCCGACGACCATCCTTCTAGAAAGCCCAGCTTTTTGCCGGTAAATTCGGCCTGATCGCCAAATGAAATTTTATTTCCCAATCGCTCATAGGGCACTTCAATACACCACGTTTCTATCGAAGGACCGCTCACGGCGACCATGATGCACTCCTTGGCATTCTCAGTGGCCAATTTGCCCGGATAATAGCCCTCGATGTACTCTGCGTCAGCACGATTGGTCCAATAGGCGTCGTTGCAGGTTACCAGCGCGGTTGCGTTGGCAGCCTTGGCCGCGCTCACCAGTTCGTGATAGGCAACCTCCTTTTCCTCATGGTCACCAAACGTAACTGCATGGCATTGGAGCTGGGTGGCAGTAACCACAAAGGCCACTGAAGCAAGTTCGCCATCCCGCTCCAGATTCTCCTTGGCTCCCTCCAACAGGCGCGCAGCAAAATCGCGGACGTCGAAATCGTCGTCTTTGTCGACACTCCATGCAAGTTGAATGGGCATGTTCTTTAGCTACTAGCTGCTGGCTTCTAGCTGTTAGCCGGAAAAACCAGCCTTTAGTTATTAGTACTTAGCCTTTAGTCTTTCTGCTAGGAACTCTTTGTTCCGCTTCGATTGCTGCCTTGATGGCCTGGTACATCTGCGTATAGCCGGTGCAGCGGCAGAGATTTCCGCTGAGAGCGTGGCGAATGTCTTCATCCGAGGGCTCCGGGTTGTTGTCGAGCAAAGCTTTCACCGTCACCATGAATCCCGGAGTGCAATAACCGCATTGTGCGCCGCCCCAATCGCCGTAGGCTTTCTGAATCGCGGCCAAAGCCCCATGATCGGCGATGCCTTCTACTGTTACAATCTCCGCTCCGCCGTGGCCCTGGTCGTCCTGGGCAAAACTCATGGCCAGAGCAGTACAGCTCAAGGTAGGAACCCCATCGACAAGAACGGTGCAGGCGCCGCAGGAGGAGTCGTCACAACCCCGCTTCGAGCCGGTGAGTTGCAGGTTCTGCCGCAATACGTCGAGCAGCAAATCGCTCGGCTCAATAGCAAGCTCATGCGCGCGTCCGTTGACCCGAAGTTCGATGAGTTCTTTTTTCATTGTAGCTGCTAGCTTCTGGCTACTAGCTACTAGTACTTAGCCTTTAGCCATTAGTACTTAGCCATTCTTTCTGTGCGTCCTTCGCGACCTTTGCGGTTAATCCGCTTTTAATATCCGTAGTCGGTCGCGGCTGCGTAGGCGTGGTTTTTCACGCCTAAATCTTGCACGCGTCCGCTGCCCAA
The DNA here is from genome assembly GCA_035940535.1 of Candidatus Angelobacter sp. Taxonomy (GTDB): domain Bacteria; phylum Acidobacteriota; class Terriglobia; order Terriglobales; family Acidobacteriaceae; genus Angelobacter. The sequence goes on along the minus strand of DASZEU010000132.1, from coordinate 4,671 downwards.
TTGTTTTGCGTACTCCCGGATATCGGCGACATCCAGCACCCAGCGCTGTGACCAGTTATTGAAATCCGATTGGGTCTTTGTTTGTTCATGGTACTGCTGAAAGAAGGCATCGTCACGCTTATAGTAGCCTTGAACGGGAGACGGGTGGGCACCCAAAGGACACTCAACTACTGCCGAAACCAAAAAGCCTGGGATTACCGTGCGATTCGGATCGCTGGCGATTACCTCTTCCGCGACAATTTCTTCAGCACACACAACCACCCTCTTGGCTGCGCGTACTCCTTCCAGTAACACGCCAAAATTGCCCCAGCAGTGGGCGTTGCCGTTCTTATCTGCCCGCTGCACGTGGATGAGGGCCACGTCAGGCTTAAGGGCGCGAACCGCCAGCAAACTTTCTTTTGGCTCGAAGGGCGAGATGATCTGATAAAAGAAGTGATTCCCCTTTACGACATCGCTGCCCATGGCAGTTCGCGTCGGCAGAAATGGGATATCCAGGGCGCCGGCCTGAAGCGAGAGGGCCAGCGTGAAATTGGTCATATTGAAGACTGTGAGCTTTTCTCCGGGTGCGCCGGGATTCTCCTGCTCGGTGGCGCGGCGGAAATTGTAAGCTGAACCCATCATCACATTGCCCACCCAGGCAGCCACGACTTCTCTTGCGCATCCGGCGCCGATGAGTTGGTCAAAAAGAATGTCGGAAATGGGGCCGATCAAACGCAGATCGCGTTTTTTCTGCCGGATAATCTCATGTCCGGCGGCAAACGGGATCATCTGCTCCATCTGGAGACCAAGGGCAACGCTGGAGCCGTTTGGGACGAACTCGGCAATGGCTTCGCGGAGTTTCAGAACTTTATTCTTCATCGTCTGGTTATCACCATCCACAAAATCAATCCCACGGTGATCAAAAATATCAGCGCCAACAGCAATCCCCAAGGGGATGACTTGGGCGCGACAGCTTGCGGCGAATGGCCTTGCTGCGGACGGCTGCCTCCCAACACCAACGGTAGAAATGCGCTGAAGATGCCGCTGCCGCGACCGAATATCTCCGATTGTTGAGCGTACCTCTCCTTCGCCTGCGGATCCGATTTCACATCTTCCTCGTAAGCCCTCATTAACAGTCCTGCCAGGCGCCGGCCGAACTCGCCCATGCTCTCGTGTTCCCTCAGCTTCTTTAGGGCCTCATGGGCTTCTTCCTTGTGCCCGGAGCTGACCACTTCAAGGAACATCTGTTCCTCTTGAGAGAGAGGCATGCCCTCGGTCTCTGCCTGGCGACGGATGCGCTCGATTAGAAAATTTGATGAGCTTTGTTCCAATTCTCACCTTGAATAGGTTGAACCCTGCTTACCATTCTTGAAGCTTTTCGTACGAACTCTCTCTAAAGCATAGCCATGTTTTTTGAGTCCATCATAAACACTTTCGGCAATAACGTGATCATTGGCCTTGTCCTGTTCGGTCATCTTTTCAAAGGTTGTGATATCCCTATGCAAGAGGCATCGCCGTAGTTCGTCATTTGTCTCGACTGCCCAATCATAACCTCTCAGTAAGTGGTCCCTTAGCCATATATCGTGTTCTATACGAATGAGAGAGTCGAGTTTTTTGTTAAATTGGGCCTTGCTTAAATAGCGAGCGGCAGGCTTGCGGGTACGCAACGAAACGCACAATCCCACATCATGCAGTTTGGCATAGGTGAGCCGAGCTGTATTTCGGTTCAGCTCTTTGTCTAACTCAGAAAGCTGGGCATATCCTACCAACTGTGGGGAGGTTTTGGCCGTATCATCCCTTTTCTTAGCATAACTCCAGCCTTGACGTTCTCTCTCCTTCTTCCAGGCCTCGTGAACAGCCTCAGCGAGGGCTTCCACCACCTGCCATTCCATTTCTCCTTCATCAATTAAGGGATGAAAATCTGGAGATGCGTGGTTCTTTAGAGCTTCGGCCGGCAGACCATTGTTACCGAAGTAGCCATCGGTAAGAGTGGCCATTCTGACAATTGCTTCGAGAGACCGCGCCCCGTGCGTATAACTCTGAACTCTGAGAAATGCCCGCAAGACACCTGGGCTGATCGAAATCTCCCGGGTCACAGAGTCAATTGCCCGCGGTTGAAAGCGCTCGACGGCAGAGCGCAATAGCACTGCCCGGCGCATGACGTGGGCAATATCTTGGCCGGGTTTGCCAACATTATTCGGGCCTTTAATGTCGATCGATCCTTGCAGGCGGCTGACAAAATCCGGCCCCTTACTGCTCTTGAACTTCATCCCGTCTGGTGTTTTCTGCCCAGTCAGATCAAAACTTTTAAAAGTGCTGCTAGTGCCACCTGCGAAAATGAAAATTGCCTTGCCCAAGGGATAGCGGCCAGCGCTCGACTCGAACTCTCCGTCCGCCATAGGCACAAGGAAATATTTGAGCCATCTCAGGTCTTCAGTATCAAACTCGTCCCAGAATACAATGGGAATTTCACCGAGGATGCCAGCGGTCCGGATTTTGTGAAATTTCTCGTGAAGCATTTCCACACTGTGCACCTGCGTAAGGTTGAACTTCAGAATCAAATGCTCAATAATTTCCTTCTTGTCCTTAAATAGTTCCTTGGCGAGTTCGGTGACTGCAAACGACTTGCCCGATCCAGGCGGTCCGAAAACAGCGAATGATAACGGCACCCTCTCTGCCTTGTTTGTTCGATACGCTTCGATTTTTTTACGAACATCATTGATATTTTCAATCTCTTCGCTATCCACGGTTATATACTTGCCGAAATGAACTTTAGGCGCGACTTGCAAAGCTCTTTCCCAACCCCGGCGAACTACATCCGCGGCGACGGCCACAACGTACTCATAACCGGCTCCCGTAAAATCCTGTAACAAATCAGGTTTCCTCTTTGATCTCATTCGGCTATCCGAGAGGAGGGCATGCGGAAAGGCGGCGCAATATGGCCAGATTCCAGGCGGGTTACCGTCGCCCTCTGCTTTGTCCGGATGAAATGCCTCTTTGACCTTGTTGATAGGCGCCTCTACATTGAATTCTGTATCTCCCGCACCGTTCTGGTGATTCGCTGAAATGGCTTCCAGCCCGCGTTTGATTGCTATATTGATCGGATAATTTTCAGGAGCAAGATAGTGTCTTGCGATTGCCGCGGTCATGATCGTTGTAGCGCCAAATGATCCACCCGGCATTCTAGACATTGATACGCCTTCCAGATGGATCGGGTGGTAAATGAACCGATCCAAGCGAATCGCCGGCAATAATCTTGCAGCGCTTTCCTCAGGGTGAAAATATTGCTTAGCAGAAGCCTCATCTAATTTCATACGGCAACGTGTGAAAATGGCAGCGCCAGAATCATTGAAATGGACAATGACTTGCCGGCATAGGGCCAAATCTTGCGCTGATTTTCCAATTTTGAACTCATCGTCGATCTCTCCAATCGTCTTGTCCCAAGACAAACCTTCCGAAATATGTGCGTCACGGGCCCTCAGAGCTACAACAGAGATAACAACCGTCAATCGGTCTGCGAATTCCTTCAGCCTCTGCCAAATCTCTCCCTGGGCCACAGGCGCCTGCGTTTTCAGAATAATGTTTCTCGGATTCCCTCGCTTGCCAAGAGCCAAAGGCCAAAGGCGAGAATCCGTACGAAAGCTGCCACCTAAATCATCCAAAACCAACAGATCTGGAGTGGCAGTATCTCCTTGAATTGTTACAGGATGAACATCTCTTTCCGGTGCTTTAGTTCCCAGAAACCGCTCCACGCGCCAAACTTGATCCTTGGAATCGAGAGAACGGCTATAGCGTGACCATATCGAATAGGATTCGTTTACCTCGCCAGCGCCACGGCCATCTGTTTTTGGGATGCCACTGATATCTAGCCTTGGGTTTGGAATATCTGAGCAGGCATAACCAATCATGTCCTGAAGATACCAAGCGCCACCGGCAGTAACACTTAAGATGGGATTTTTTAGCTGCCTGGGATTTATAGCTGGGTTCAAGTCATGCCGAACTAAATGAAAATCTCGAATTAGATCTCCAGCAACGACTATCTTCTGCTTATGTTCGGTCATAGCTTCTACTATCGGCATTGCGTCAATCTAGTTATCACCAAGCTCCGCATTCGGAGCGATCTTGTTGACCATGAAATTGTCATACGACAAATTGTAAGGAAAATATCATCTCCCCTTCCACTTTGGCTTGCGTCTCTCCATCCAGGCGTTGATTCCTTCCTTGCAATCCTCGGTCTGCATCAGATCTTCCAGGTAAATCTTCTCGGCTCGAGCCAAACCTTTGTCGAGATGGATCGAGTCCCATGCATAAAATGCTTTTTTGGCCACCGCCAAGGCCGCGGGGCTGAGTTTCGACAGATGATCAAGCTCGCCTTCGAGTACTTCGCGCAACTCACCAGCGGGATGGGCTTCATTGGCCAATCCCCATTGGGCCGCCTCTTCTCCGGTGAACGTCCTTCCTGAAAAGATCAAGTCTGCGGCGCGCTTTTGGCCGACGATCGCCGCCAGCGCTGCACAGGCCACGGGTGGATAGCAACCCAGGGTGATCTCTGGAAAGCCCCACTTGGCTGTGTCTGTGGTGAAGGCCATGTCGCACACCATAGCCAATTCCGCGCCACCACCCAGGCAAACACCATGCACCTCGGCGACCGTAATTTTCTGGCATTTTGCCAAAGCGCCGATCACGCCATGA
>DASZEU010000131.1:0-14195 GCA_035940535.1 Candidatus Angelobacter sp. | reverse complement strand
CTTTTCGTGAGCTTTGTGTCAGGGCACGAGTTTACTCGTGCCCTGGAGTTTCTACATTTGGGCGGACTCTATGAGGTTATGAAGAGCATTCCCGAGTCCCCCGAAAGGGGGACGTGTGAGAATAGCCCAGCATGGTTCGGCACTGTACTTTGGCGCCGAACCCAATGCTGGGTTACCTTGCCAATAAAACAAGAGTCCCCTTTAGGGGACGGTTGAATCTTGATGTCCCACCGGCGACAGGAGGAGCATCATCCACGAATCAGTTTTGCCGATGCATTCCAGAAACTGCTGGCGGCGTATGGAATTCAGGAAGAATGATTCAACCGTCCCTTGCGGGACTCATGTTTGTTTGCCATGCAACCCAGCATTGGGATCGGCGCAAAATACCGCGCCGAACCATGCTGGGCTACTCTCAAACGTCCCCTATCGGGGACTCAGGGCAACCCTTGAGGTCAACCAATGACCTGCCAGTCATCCTGAAATGTAGAAACTCCAGGGCATGAGTTTACTCGTGCCGCAAGTGGTTTAAAATCAACAGGGCTTCAGCCCCTGTAAACTCTCTTTCCCTGGCGAATTGATTTTTTCCGCAAGCTCTCAAGCCCGTTTATCAATAAATATCTTATTGATATTTTATAAATTATTTATTTATATGTTATCATTGTTCCTGAAGCCGGGCGTTGGCCGATGTGGAACTGGACTGGCTCAACCCCCGGCCTTAAAGGAAGCATGGGGGGGTTCTTGAATGAACCTATCTGGCGAAGGATGCAACCAAATGCCAACTACAGAGGCCACGAAGGAACGAAGAAGGCAAAAGGTATTCTCCAGCAGCCAGCAAACCTGCTTACCTTTTTTGGACATCTGTAGGTTCTAAGATGCAACCGGCGGCCGTCTTAATGCCGCTGGGGTGTCACGTTACTTTGTACAAGAACATGACTTGTGCGTTTGATCTATACGAGCTGCGGGCTTCGCGCGACTGGCTTCTGCCAAAAAATCGAGCGTTGCCGAGTTGCCTCTTGAGCTGACGTGGAATATTTACGCATTTTCGGGGTCCTTCCAGACGCAAAGAACGCGCCTGTCAGGATGACAGGGCGTTTTAGAGGGGTAAATTTTGGCTGATCTGCTGAGTCTTGTTATAATTATGAGTTTTCACGGATGGTGTTGCAATTACGATCGCATGTCACCTGTGGAAATACGGGATATGCTGGTCATGCCTGTTCCAGGTTTGGGTTGTCTTTCGAAATTGCATGACGGTCCCCGAGTGACTCATGGCACAAATTTTTAACCGCAGTGCGAATACTCTAGCCCGCGCAAGCATCTTAGGAATCGTTCTGCTTCTTACTGCGGTAGGGGCGGCGCTCATGCAATTGCAGCGCTCTCCTTACGTTACCAATCAACGTATTGCGCCCGACCAACCGGTCCCGTTCAGCCATCAGCACCATGTGGCTGGGTTGGGGCTGGATTGCCGTTATTGTCATACCACGGTCGAAGAGTCTAGTTTCGCTGGGATCCCACCAACTAAAACCTGCATGAATTGTCACGCCCAGATATGGACGAATGCCGCTATGCTGGAGCCGGTTCGCGCCAGCTTCCGCACAGGCCAATCTCTGCAATGGACACGGGTCCACGATTTACCGGACTTCGTGTATTTCAATCACAGCATTCATGTCAATAAAGGCGTTGGCTGCTTCAGTTGCCATGGCCCGGTAGACCAGATGGCGCTCATGTACCAGGAAAACTCCCTGCAAATGGAGTGGTGCCTGAACTGCCATCGGGAGCCGGAAAAGTTCCTCAGGCCCAAAGACAAGGTGTTCGACATGACCTACCAGGCGCCTGATGGCTCACCGAAGAATGCTGTGACGTGGAAGGAACATACGTTTTTGACCCAGGCAGAGTTGGGTACGGCATTGGCGAAGGAATACCATCTTCGCACACCCCGGGATATTACGAGTTGCTCTACTTGCCATCGTTAAGGGGGCAAGAAAACTTGAAATCAATGTCTGGAAGCGAATGCCTAAAGAGAACGATTTACATCTAAAGCTGCTTTCCCCTAGTGACATCAAGCCAGCGAGCCTGGATCTGGATGCGGTGCGCAAGAAATTGGCAGGCGCCCAAGGTCCCAGGTATTGGCGCACCTTGGAAGAGCTCGCGAATGAAAAAGCGTTCGGGGAGCTGCTGGAGCGTGAATTCCCGCGCCAAGCCTCGGAATGGGTGGACCCTGTTTCCCGGCGGAGCTTCCTCAAGCTGGCGGGAGCATCTTTGGCATTGGCTGGTCTTAGCGGTTGCACCAAGCAGCCGCCGGAAGCGATTGTTCCTTATGTGCGGCAGCCGGAAGAACTAGTCCTGGGCAAACCTCTTTATTACGCCACAGCCATGCCCTTCGCTGGACACGCACTGCCGCTGCTGGTAACCAGCCACGAATATCGGCCCACCAAGATCGAAGGGAACGCTAAGCATGGCGCGAGCCTGGGCTCGACTGACCTCTTTGCCCAAGCTTCCATTTTGGATCTCTATGATCCCGATCGCTCCACCACCGTCATGCATCGGGGCGAACCGAAGGCGTGGGGCGATTTCTTAAGCAAGCTGGCTGCGCAGATCAAGGTACAGAGGGCGATTCAGGGAGCGGGGCTGCGTTTCCTTACCGGCGCGGTAAGTTCACCCACGCTGGGCTGGCAGATGAAGGCGATTCTACAGCAGTTCCCGCAGGCCAAATGGCGCCGCTATGATCCCGTGCATCGCGATCATAAGCGCGCCGGTTCGAAGATGGCCTTTGGAGCGTACTACGACGCCGTCTACGACTTTAGCTCTGCCGATATTGTTGTTTCGCTCGACGCAGATTTCCTCTCCGGCTCATGGTGCCCAGGGTTCCTCCGCTATGCGCGTGATTTTATGAGCAGCCGCCGCCGTAAGCTGGTCAACGACAAGGAGATGAACCGGCTTTATGTCGCAGAAAGTTCGCCCAGCACCACCGGGGCCAAAGCCGACCATCGACTGGTGTTGCGCCCCTCGGAGGTGGAAAGAATTGCGCACACCTTGGCTTCCAAATTAGGCGTAGCTGGGGCAAGCGCGGCTGCGCTCATTCCTGAACGGCAGAAGTGGGTAGATGCCGTGACTGTAGACCTGATTAACTCGCGTGGGAAGAGCGTGATTATTCCCGGCGAATTTTCATCTCCGGCGGTACACGTCCTGGCATGCGCCATGAACGCCGCTCTGGGCAATGCTGGACAGACGGTCAAGTACATCGAGCCAGTCGAAGTGGATGTGGTTGAGCACACTCAGTCCATTCGTGAGCTTGCAGATGATCTCAATGCAGGCAAAGTCGATCTCCTGGTCATGATGGGAGTCAATCCTGCTTATGATGCTCCCGCTGATCTGAACTTTAAAGATGTGCTGCGCAACGCGGCTGCCAATTCCCGCACCACCATCGTGCAACTCTCTCAGTATCAGAATGAAACCACTGATTTCTGTCACTGGCATATCCCTGAAGCTCACTACCTCGAATCATGGAGTGATGTTCGCGCTTACGATGGCACGGCCAGCATCATCCAGCCACTGATCATGCCTCTTTACGATGGCAAGGGCGCCCACGAACTGCTGGCCCCTTTTGAAGATCTAACGGGCGCAACCGCTTATGATCGGGTACGCGCATACTGGCAGACTCAGCATAAGGGTGATGACTTTGAGCAGTGGTGGAGACGACAGCTCCACGAAGGATGGGTCGCCGATAGCACCTTCCCGGCACGGCCAGTGACGTTGAAGCCGGTCGCTCTGCCCGCGCCGGCAGATAGCGGTGATGATATCGACATCATCTTCCGTCCTGATCCGACGATTTACGATGGCAAGTTTGTTAACAATGGCTGGTTGCAGGAGACCCCCAAGCCGCTGACCCGTACTACCTGGGACAACGTGGCCATGATCAGCCCGGCCATGGCTGAAAGAATGCACCTGAATCAATTGGACAATAATAACGATCACCAGTCCGACGCGCAGAACGTGCTGGAAATCGAATTTCAAGGCAAAACGGTCAAGGCTCCTTACTGGCCTCAGCCTGGCCATCCGGATAATGCTATTACCTTGTTTCTTGGTTATGGTCAGGAAAAATCCGGGCGAGTGGGCAAGGGCGCTGGTTACAACGCCTATTCTGTTCGTCCCAGTTCAGCGCAGTACTTTGGCCGGGGCGCCAAGATCGAGGCTCGAAAGGAATACTGGAGCGTCGCGGTCACCCAGGGCCATTTCAGCATGGAAAATCGCGATCCCGTGAAGGCCGTGACGCTCGCCGAGTACAAAGAACATCCACAGTTCGCGCATGAAGGCGAAATAGAGCCCAAGAAGGATGCCAACGGCGATGAAACTCTCTATCCGGATTTTCGCAATAGCAAAGAGTTTTATCAGGACTATGCCTGGGGCATGGCAATTGATCTGAATTCCTGCATCGGATGCCAGGCCTGCGCGGTGGCTTGCCAATCGGAGAATAATATCTCCATCGTAGGTAAAGAGCAGGTGCAACGTGGCCGCGAGATGCAGTGGATCCGCATCGATGCCTACTACGAAGGCGATCCAGCTAATCCCAATGTCCACTTTCAGCCTGTGCCCTGCATGCAATGCGAGAATGCGCCCTGTGAGCCGGTTTGCCCGGTGGGAGCGACCTTACATAGCACCGAAGGCCTGAACGACATGGTGTACAACCGCTGTGTCGGCACTCGTTATTGCTCCAACAACTGTCCTTATAAGGTACGACGCTTTAACTTCCTGCTCTACGCTGATTTCGAGACGCCCAGCCTGAAAATGATGCGTAACCCCGATGTCTCGGTGCGAAGCCGCGGAGTAATGGAAAAGTGTACTTATTGCGTGCAGCGCATCAACGCCGCTCGCATCCAGGCTGAAGTTGCAACCGAGAAAGAAGGCAGGCCGGTTCGGATTGAAGATAGTTATGGAGGGCCGGACGCTAAAGCGGTATCGATCAAGACGGCCTGTGAGCAAGTTTGTCCAACCGAAGCCATTGTGTTCGGCAACATCAATGATAAGAACAGCCGTGTTTCCCAGATCAAAGCTGATTCCCGCAACTACAGCCTTTTGGCGGAGCTGAACACGCGTCCACGTACAACTTATATTGGGGCGGTTCGAAACCCCAATCCTGATCTCAAGCCTGGGGAGAAGAAGGCCTAAAGAATGCCAGCACGCGACGAAATCGATCTTCTGCCGCCTAAAGGCGTAAGGCCGCCCCTCATCGGCCCCGGCCAGGACTTTAACACCGTAACCGACCGGATTGGCGGTGTGGTGCTTACCAAGCACACGCCGGTCTTTTGGATATTGATTTTCTCCATGGGAGCAATGCTGGCGGGCATGTTGACCACCGCCGTCGCATATTTGCTCTTCAAAGGCACCGGCATCTGGGGCATCAACATTCCCGTGGGATGGGGCTTTGCAATTATCAATTTTGTTTGGTGGATCGGCATTGGGCACGCGGGAACGTTAATCTCTGCCATCCTGCTGCTGTTTAAACAGAGTTGGCGGACCTCGATCAACCGCTTTGCCGAAGCCATGACGATCTTTGCCGTGATGCAAGCCGGTCTCTTTCCGCTGATCCATACCGGGCGTCCGTGGCTCGCAGTCTATTGGCTCTTTCCCTATCCCAACAGCATGGGCGTGTGGCCGCAGTTCCGCAGCCCGTTGATCTGGGATGTTTTTGCTGTCTCAACTTATTTCACTGTCTCTTTCTTGTTTTGGGGCATAGGCCTGATTCCCGACTTTGCCACCTTGCGCGACTCGGCCAAGACTCTGGTGGTGCGCCGCATCTACGGAATGCTCGCGATGGGCTGGCGCGGCTCGGCCCGTCATTGGAACCGTTATGAAACGGCCTACATGTTGCTCGCAGGATTGGCCACACCTCTGGTGCTCTCCGTGCACAGCGTGGTGAGCCTGGATTTTGCCGTCTCGGTGATACCTGGCTGGCACACCACTTTCTTCCCACCTTATTTCGTGGCCGGAGCTATTTATTCCGGTTTTGCCATGGTGCTGATCCTCGCCATTCCTTTCCGGTCTCTCTACCACCTGGAGGACTACATCACGCTGCGCCACTTGCAGAATTGCGGCAAGCTCATGCTGGCTACCGGGCTGATCGTGGCTTACAGCTATTCCATGGAGGTCTTTTTCGGCTGGTACAGCCACAATAAGTTCGAGTGGTCGATGATCGTGAACAGAATGACCGGCCCCTACGCTTTCTATTACTGGATGTTGATCCTGTGCAATATCGCCATACCGCAATTGCTGTGGTTCAATACAGTGCGCTCCAAACCCTGGAAGCTCTTTTGCGTAGCCATTGTGGTCAACACGGGCATGTGGCTGGAGCGTTACGTGATTGTCGTTACCAGCCTGCAACGCGATTTTCTGCCGAGTTCGTGGGGCATGTATTGGTTTACCAAATGGGACGTGATGATTTTCGTGGGAACCATGGGCTTCTTTACTTTGCTGTTCTTCCTGTTCATCCGGTTCATGCCCGCGATCTCGATTTTTGAGATGCGGACCCTGTTGCCTCAGGCGAAGGTGAAAGAATGAAGACGACGACTAGCGCACCTATTTATGGGTTAATGGCGGAGTTCGATACGCCCACGGACTTGGTCCATGCATCGAAGGCCGCCTACGAAGACGGCTATCGCAAGATGGATACGTATACCCCGTATCCGCTGGAAGAGGCAGCCGAGGCCATTGGAGTCCACCACAATCGTGTGCCGCTGGTCACGTTGTGCGGGGCCATGCTGGGAATGATTGGAGGGTATTCCCTGCAATACTGGGTTTCAGCAGTGAACTATCCCATCAACGTCGGCGGCAAGCCGTTTCACTCGTGGCCGGCGTTTATTCCCGTGACCTTTGAGTGCGCCATCCTGGGGGCGGCCTTATCGGCGGTGTTTGGCATGATTGCCCTCAATGGCTTGCCGCAGCCCTATCATCCTGTATTTAATTCACCCAATTTTATCCGCGCCAGCCGCGACCGTTTCTTCTTGTGCATCGAGTCGCAAGATCCGCGCTTCAGGCTGGATGAGACCCGGCGTTTTCTCGAAAACTTCCATCCTGTGGAGATCACGGAGGTGCCGCATTAAGCCTTCGGCACAAAAGCGATTTGCGCTGCCGGTACTTGCCGTGTTGTTTGTTCTGGGGCTCGGATTTTCCGGGTGCCGTCAGGACATGCAAAATCAGCCCAAGTTCATTCCCTTGCGTTCCAATACTTTTTTCCCGGACCAGCGCTCAGCGCGCGATCCGGTTCCCGGAACTGTGGCCCGCGACCACCTCGAAGAGGACACATACTTATTCACCGGGAAGCACGGCAATGTCCTGGGCAATGACTTGCCTGCCGAGCTTTTGGACGAGGTTTCGACGAAAGGTCTGGGCAGCCTTTTGCAGCGCGGCCAGGAGCGCTACACCATTTATTGCACTCCCTGCCATGCGCGCGCCGGCGATGGCCGGGGCATGATCGTGCAACGCGGCTATAAGCAGCCGCCCTCATTCCACGAGCAGCGGCTCAGAAACGCTCCCCTGGGACATTTTTTTGACGTGATGAGCAATGGATTTGGTGCCATGCCGGACTATGCTGCGCAAATCAACCCCCACGATCGCTGGGCTATCGCAACTTATATCCGGGTGCTTCAGCGGAGCCAGAATGCCAGCGAAAACGACCTTTCACCTGAAGAGCGGAAAAATCTGAATGCTCAATCGCCAGAGAAATCCAAGATTCCCGCAGATTCCAAGACTCAGGAACCGCAAGGAGGCGCTAAACCATGAGCACCACCTTGCGAGTTAACCCGGCTGATTTTGCGCCACCCGCGGTGATTTCCCAATGGGGACGACCTGCGCTGGTTGTGGGCGTATTTTTCTCGGTCATCTCTGTCGTTGCCGCATTCCTGAATCCGGAACGGTTCTTTCATGCCTGGTTGATTGCATTTATATTCTGGCTCGGTCTTACCTTGGGATCGCTGGTGCTGCTCATGCTGCAATACACCAGCGGTGGTAACTGGGGAAGAATCGGCCGCCGGTTCTGGGAAGCGGCTACCCACAATCTGTTGCTGATGGGCGTTTGTTGGATTCTCATCGTTGTGGGAATGAAGATGTTCAATCTCTATCCGTGGACAAAGATGTCTGCGGATGTGCTTGGAGCCGACAAAGCACGCTTTTACCTGAATCCAACTTTCTTTATTATCCGCGGAATTATTTACTTTATCGGTTGGGGCTTTCTTGCCTGGCGCATGCAACGCTGGTCACAAGTTGAAGAAGCCGGTCAATCCACGCCAGCGGCCTTTGTCGGCATTCAAAACTTGAGCGGCGCAGGCATTGTCTTCTATGGCCTTACCATTACATTTGCTTCGGTAGATTGGGTCATGTCGCTTGCGCCGGAGTGGTGGTCCACGGTCTTCGGCATGTTGTTCATGGTAGGCCAGTGCCTTAGTACCTTTGCTTTCACCATCTTTCTGCTGGCCCGGCTGACTCCGCGCGAGCCGCTCTCGCGTATGTTCAAAGTCGATTATCTTCACGACTTTGGCAAGCTGATGCTGGCCTTCGTAGTACTTTGGGCTTATCTGTCTTTTGCGCAATGGCTGGTTATCTGGTCAGGTAACATCGTGGAAGAAATTCGCTGGTACCTGGAACGGATCAAGGGACATTGGCAAATCATCGTGATCGCGCTGATCAGCCTGCACTTTGTATTGCCGTTCGCGCTTCTTCTTTCCCGCAACCTGAAGCGGCAAGCACGCAAACTGGTGCTGGTCGCTCTCTTGGTCTTGTGTATGCGTTACGTCGATCTATTTTGGCAGATCACGCCCAATTTCCATCCCCATGTCGAGTGGTCTGATATTGCTATCGACGTTGTGACTTTCCTGGCTATTGGTGGTTTGTGGCTGTGGAATTTCTTCCGTAAGCTGAGCCAGCGCGCGCTGCTGCCAGTCAACGATCCCCATTTTGTCGAGATGCTGGAGGCCAAACATGGATGAGTTTCGTCCCCAATCCAGCGGCTTGCAGGTGAAAGAGGGACACCAGGAAGTTGATTTCAGCGTCCGCATGATCGTGGTGTCCGTTGTTTTTCTTACGATTGCCGCCGGCTTGGTAATGGTGCTGGCGGGCGTGATTATGAAAGGGCTGGAATGGTGGGAGAGGCAGAATGACGCCCAACTAACGCCCGTTCAGGAGCAACTCAATCAGGAACGAGCTACACAGAAGCAACCTGAAGGCGTGAAGCCTCCGCCCGATTGGGATGAGCGCGCCCAGCAAGAGAATCATCTTCAAAAAACTTTTCCCGGGCCGAGATTGCAATACGACGATGTAAGAGATATGAACCAGTTGCGCTCCGCCGAAGACCAACATTTGAACAGCATCGGGAAGAACCCCGATGGCGCCGTACATATCCCGATCGACCGTGCGATGGATTTTGTATCGAAGGAAGGGCTGCCGCAGGTGAGTGGGCCGTTTGAGCCCGCCGTTTCGATACCGGTTGAAGCAGCCAAGCCAGTTCTTCCCATGTCCCGGGTCGAGAGTGGATCAAGGAAAGCAGGGCAATAAATCACTTTGATTCGTAAAGTGCAAATTCGGTCTCTCGTAGTTGCAATGGCGATGTTGTGTGCGACCAGCGCGTATGTACTGGGCCAGGCCGCGCCCAAAGGAGAGATAGGGGATACGTCTTCGAGCCAGCCCGCTATTTTGCAAAAAGTAGGAATTGACCAGCGGCTTAACCAGCCCGTGCCTCTGGATTTGAACTTTCTGGATGAAAATGGCCAGACGGTCAAGCTGCGGGACTACTTCGGCCAGAAGCCGGTCGTGCTCTCGCTGGTGTATTACCAGTGCCCGATGCTGTGCTCACAAGTGCTGAATGGGCTTACCTCATCGTTCAATGTTCTGAGCTTCAATGCAGGTCGTGAGTTCAATGTCATCACCGTCAGCTTCGATCCGCGCGATACCCCCGCAGCAGCCAATGAAACCAAACAGAGAGTGCTGAAGCGGTATCGGCGTCCCGGTTCAGAGCAGGGCTGGCACTTCCTCACAGGAAAAAAAGACCAAATTGACGCGTTGGCCCAGGCTGTCGGGTTTCGTCATGCCTGGGACCCTGAAATCCAACAGTACGCCCACGCCAGCGGCATTATGTTGCTGACTGCTGATGGCCATGTGGCCCAGTACTACTACGGAATTGAGTATGCGCCCCGCGATCTGAAGCTCGGGATTGTTCAAACCTCCAAGGGCAAAGTTGGAGGCTTGGTCGAACAAGTCTTGTTGTATTGCTATCACTACGATCCAGCCCGGGGCAAATACGGTGCAGCCGTTTTTAATATTTTGCGAGTGAGCGCTTTAGCTACGATGCTGGCGCTGGGCGGATTCATGTTTATCATGTTTCGCCGCGACGCGGCCGCCAAGCAACGTGGACTTTATAGAACGAGTTGATCGAGTTGGTATAGATGCAACCTAAATTGCCATTATTTCCCGAGCAGGCTTCCACTGTCGCCGGACAGGTGGATGCTCTTTATCTCTTCCTGGTGCTGATAACGACCTTTTTCTCGTTGCTGATTGCCTTGCTTATTCTCTTTTTTGCCATCAAGTACAAGAGGACTCCGGGGCGCAAGGCAGAACAGATTCACGGCTCGACCTTGCTGGAGATCATCTGGACGGTCATACCTCTGGGCATCTCCATGTTCATCTTTGCCTGGGCCGCGATCATTTATTTTCATCAGCGCCGTCCACCCGCTAATGCCCTGGAACTTTATGGCGTGGGCAAGCAGTGGATGTGGAAGTTTGAGTACACCGGGGGACAGCGTGAAATCAACTCCCTTCACGTCCCAACTGGGAGGCCGGTCAAGATTTCCATGATCTCCCAGGATGTGATTCACAGCCTCTTTGTTCCTGCGTTCCGGGTGAAATACGACGTCCTCCCTAATCGTTACACTACGGTTTGGTTTGAAGCTACGCAGCCCGGAACATATCACCTGTTCTGTTCCCAGTATTGCGGCACCAAGCACTCGGCCATGATTGGCGAAGTGGTAGTGATGAAGCCGGAAGACTTTGAAGCCTGGCTGGGGAGCGGCAAGGCCGAAGGTTCCATGGCCGCCAATGGCGAGAAATATTTTCAGGAATTGGGCTGCATTACCTGCCATCGCCCTGATTCGGGCGCACGCGGACCAAACCTGCAAGGACTTTATGGAAGGCCGGTCCGGCTTTCCGATGGCCGGACTGTAATGGCAGACGACAATTACATCCGTGAGTCCATTCACGATCCCGCGGCCAAAATCGTCTCCGGCTTCCAGCCCATCATGCCGACCTTCAAAGGAATCGTGGATGAAGAGGGAATGCTGCAGTTGCTTGCCTATATCAAAAGCCTGGGTGAGCAGTCAGGACAACCTCTGAACAACCGCACCTCGCCCACCATGCTCCGCGACACCGAGGTCCCCAACATCCAGCAAGAAATGAAAGACCAAAGCGGGACTTCTCAACCGCGACCAGAGAGAAAACCATGAGTACCGTAACCATACCTACTCCGCCGCAGCTCGAAATGCCTAAGAAGCATTACCTGAATGACAATTACGGCATAAGATCATGGCTGCTGACCAAAGACCATAAGCGCATTGCAGTTCTTTATCTCATCACGATTACGTTTTTCTTTTTTCTAGGCGGTATTTTTGCCGCCCTGATCCGATTGCAGTTGCTCACCCCTGAAGGCACTCTCTTTCAGGCGGACGTATACAACAAGCTGTTTACCTTGCACGGCGTTAACATGGTCTTCTTTTTTCTGGTTCCGTCGATTCCCGCTACGCTTGGTAATTTTCTGGTTCCCTTGATGGTAGGCGCCAAAGATCTGGCCCTTCCTAAAATCAACCTGGCCAGTTGGTACATTTTCATTATCGGCGCTGCTTTTTCTGTGGCCGCCCTGGTCTCTGGAGGCGTGGATACTGGCTGGACTTTCTATACCCCACTCAGCTCCGGCTATTTAAAGACCCATGTCATCACCATGGCGGTCGGGGTGCTGATCGCCGGTTTTGCATCGATCTTCACCGGTTTGAATTTCATTGTTACGGTTCACCGGATGCGAGCCCCTGGATTGACCTGGGGCCGTTTGCCGTTGTTTATCTGGTCGAACTACGCCACCAGCCTGATCATGGTGCTGGGTACGCCGGTGCTGGCCATTACCCTGATCCTGCTGGCCCTGGAGCGCGGCTTTCATATCGGCATCTTCGATCCCAAGCTGGGCGGTGATCCCGTGCTCTTCCAGCACATGTTCTGGTTCTACTCCCATCCGGCTGTCTACATCATGATCTTGCCCGGCATGGGTGTGATTAGCGAGATCGTAACCTGCTTTTCCCGCAAACGAGTCTTTGGATATTCCTTTGTGGCGTTTTCCAGCATTGCCATTGCGGTCTTTGGTTTCCTGGTATGGGCCCACCACATGTTTGTGGCCGGCATCTCCACCTATTCTGCCCTGGTATTTTCGTTGATGAGTTTTGCCGTCGCTATTCCTTCGGCAGTCAAAGTTTTCAATTGGACAGCAACTATGTACAAAGGCTCGGTAAGCTTCGATACGCCCATGTTGTACGCTATCGGCTTTATCGGGTTATTTACCATTGGTGGGCTGACCGGGCTGTTTCTTGCCGCCCTGGGCCTTGATATTCACGTGCACGACACCTATTTCGTGATCGCCCATTTTCATTACGTGATGGTAGGCGGCATGGTCATGGCCTATTTGGGAGGTCTGCATTTCTGGTGGCCCAAGCTGACCGGGCGCATGTATCCCGAAGGCTGGGCCAAGCTGGCCGCGTTGATTACCTTCATCGGCTTCAACCTGACTTTCTTCCCGCAATTCATTCTCGGCTATCTTGGAATGCCCCGGCGCTACGCCGCTTATCCACCTGAGTTCCAGGTACTGAACGTGCTCTCGACAGCGGGTGCTTCCATCCTGGCCGTAGGCTTTATTCTGCCACTCATCTACTTCTTGTGGTCGATGAGATACGGTGAGATCGCAGGTCCGAATCCCTGGCGCGCAACCGGATTGGAATGGCAGACGAGTTCACCGCCTCCTACGCATAACTTCGATCACACCCCAGTGGTCACCGAAGAGCCATATCACTACGGCGGGGAGGAGGAGGCGACAGTTGTCCCATAGTCAGACAACAACCACGGAGCATCATCCGGCGCTGGCCCATCAGTTCGACAGCATGGAGCAGCAGCGCGAAGCCTCCAACCTGGGGATGTGGGTCTTCCTGCTGACCGAAATCATGATGTTTGGCGGGCTTTTCACCGCCTACCTGATTTATCGCCTCAAGTATTACGAGGCCTTTGTGGCCGGCAGCAGCAGCATTAGCGTGTCATGGGGATTCGCCAATACCTTGGTCCTGATTGCGAGCAGCTTGACCATGGCCATGGCAGTTTGGTCGGCCCAGCATGGCATTCGGCGGCTTCAGGTAGTGTTCATTGCCCTGACCATGTTGTTGGGCGCCACCTTCCTGGGAGTCAAGGCCAAGGAGTACTACGACAAGTACGAAGAATGTCACATTCCGGGTGCTTCGTTCAATGCGGAAGGTGGACTCGGCTGCGAAAAAGGCAGCATCGCCAACGAACTGGTCAAAAACGAAAATGTGCCACTGGAAGCTGCACGGCAGATTGCCCACCAGACGCAGATTTTCTTCTCATTTTATTTCGCCATGACGGGCCTGCACGCCTTGCACATGATCCTCGGCATGGGCCTGATGACATGGTTGTTGTTGAAGGCGCGTCGAGGTGATTTTAATCCCGAGTATTATTCCCCAGTGGAATATGGCGGGCTGTACTGGCACTTTGTAGATATCGTCTGGATCTACCTTTTCCCGCTGCTCTACCTGATCAGCAGGCACAAATAGTGTTGACCAGAGAGCAGCTCCGGCTAAAAGCTGGCAGCCAGGAGCTAGTAGCTTAAAGAAGGACACCATGGCAGAACATTCACATCCAACTCGCACCATCTACCTGATAATCTTCTTGGCCTTGGTTGTCGGCACATGTCTCACATGGGCAATTGCATTTGTCGATCTTGGACCGTGGAACCCCGTCATCGCCCTCACCATTGCCTGCACCAAGGCGACCCTGGTGATCCTCTTTTTCATGCACGTGCGCTATAGCAGCAAGCTCACCATTCTCACAGTCTGCGCTGGATTTTTCTGGCTTCTCATCCTGATCACGCTGAGCCTGACCGATTACCTGACCCG
>DASZEU010000130.1:0-5461 GCA_035940535.1 Candidatus Angelobacter sp. | reverse complement strand
CAAAAACCATTTCTTATTGCGCTCCGCTTCGCTGCGCGCAAGCCTGCGGCGCAAGGAAGAGGGTTTTTCCTTTCTATACCCAGCATTTACGAGCCAGCGTGCGCGCAAAACCGCGCCCACGCTGACTCGACATGCTGGGCTACTTTCGACCGCCCCTTCGGGGCTGGTTTCTCGTAGCATAGACGATTGACTCGCACTTTTAATTACACCCCTGAAGAAAATGCGCCAGATTGATCTGGCCGAAAGGGTCGGCATCCAAGAGGCTTACGTATCATCCATTGAGAGCGGCAAGAAAGAACCATGCTTGCGGGTAATCGAAATGCTGGCCGATGGCCTGGGCGTTTCGCTCAGGAAATTGTTTTGGGATCTGTGAGCTCAACCGAAAATGGCAGTGCTGTCTCTATCAAAAATAAATGCTGCCGTGTAGAAAGATTTGCTCAGGATATTAGATGGGAAAGAGCATTTTTAGGCGCGTACGAGCGAACGGCAGGACAGGAAAATCAACCCCGCCTTTATAATGTGCATTTTAGGTTTGCTATGAATGAGCCAATCAGTCCCACAAATAGACAATAGTGCAAATCTGTGCCCGCAGCCAGTAACACAAGACACCCGAAGTAACGGCAGTGAATCTCTAATGAGTGAGCAGCGATTGAAGAATGAGCCTGTGGCAGCAACCTCTGGTGACATACTCGAGACACAGATGGCCAAGTTGCGCGGACTTTTCCCAGAGGTATTTGTCGAGGGCAAGATCGATTTCGATAAGCTGAAGATCACCTTGGGAGCGGCCGCTGAATCTGGCCCTGGGCACTTTCACTTTAGCTGGGCGGGTAAGGACGATGCCGTTAGCCTGCTCCAGACTCCCAGTGCAGGAACCCTGATCCCTTATCCGGAAGAATCGATCAACTTTGAAAGCACAAGCAATATTTTTGTCGAAGGAGACAACCTCGAAGTTCTCAAGCTGCTTTTCAAACCATACTTTGGCAGGGTTAAGCTTATCTACATCGATCCACCGTATAACACGGGACAGGATTTTGTTTATCCCGATAATTATGCTGATCCGCTGGAGACTTATCTACAACTTACAGGGCAGGTGGACGCTGAAGGCAACCTCCTTACCAGTAACCCAGAGACAAGCGGGCGTTACCACTCGGCATGGTTGTCGATGATGTATCCACGGATGTTTCTCGCACGGCAATTGCTTCGAGAAGACGGCATCGTCTGTGTCAGCATTGACGATCATGAGGTACACCACCTCAGGATTTTGATGAATGAAGTTTTTGGCGAGGAAAACTTTATTGCAACGATTGTGGTTCAAGCAAACAAGAGAGGCCAAACCTTTAAACAGATTTCAAAGACCCACGAGTATCTGCTGATGTACTCGCAGAGCACCACACCATCCTTGCAGGAACTGCAGAAATCGGGAGAAGCTCTGCCTTATGAAGATTCTTTAGGTCCCTTTGATCTTTGGGAATTACGCAATCGGAATCCAAAATTTGGACGCCATAATCGACCCAATCTATTTTTTCCTATTTACGTTTGTCCGAAGGATACAGACGAGACAGGTCTATCGAAGGTGATGCTAGAAGGGTCCTCTCAATTTTCGGTTGAGGTCTGGCCGCGCAACAGCCAAGGTGAAGACGGTTGTTGGAGGTGGAGCAAGGACAAAATCAGAAAAGCAGATCTTGCCGGAGAAACGCCAAGTGTTGTCGCGAAACAAAGGCGAGACGGTGAGTGGAACATCTACGAGCGATCAAGGAAAAGTACGACGAAGCCAAAATCAATCTGGGATGAGACTGCGATGATTAGCGAGCAGGGTACCGTACAATTGGGAGATATTGGGCTAGGTGGAACCTTCGATCACCCTAAACCAGTTGGCCTTATAACCAAATTACTGGAGATTACGACCAGTTCGGACGATCTGGTTCTTGATTTTTTTTCCGGTGCATCTACAACTGCGCACGCAGTTCTTCAGCTTAACCATGATGACGGTGGCAGCCGAAATTTCATCATGGTTCAATTACCCGAGGCGACCAGCCACCAAAAATTCCCAACCATTGCTGAGATTGGCAAGGAACGTATTCGCCGTGTTATCGCAAAGTTGATCAAGGAACGGGACAGTCAACTTGCTTTGAAAGACCGCGAAACCCCTGAAGACTTGGGGTTTAAGGTTTTCAAACTAGCCAAGCCCAACATCCAGCAGTGGAATCAAGAAGAAGAGCGTGATCCCGAAGTATATGCTCAAAAACTGACTCTGTTTAATGATCCCCTCATCGCTGACTGGAAGCCGGAGAACGTAATTTGGGAAGTAGCTCTACGAGAAGGATTCAGCCTCAATACTCGATTTACCCCAAGAGAGCTTGCCAACGGCAACAAAGTCTACGATGTGAGCGATCCGGACACCGAACAAAAATTTATGCTTTGTCTGGACGAGGAGATTCGGGCCGATATATCGAAGTATTTCGAGTGCAAGCCCGATGATTTGTTCGTGTGCCGCGATGTTGCACTGGACGACTCCGCCGCCGCTAACCTGGCGCTGCAATGCCGGTTGAAGACGATTTAGGAAGAGGCCGAGAATGCGATTCCAATTCGACGGCAATCAGCTCTTCCAGTTGCGAGCCATTGAATCGGTGGCCGACTTATTGCGTGGGCAGCCGCGAAACCCGGTGGACTTGGTCTCCGCCGATCTGGGTTCCATGTTTGGCCCGATACGCAACCGGTTGGACTTGGACGAGATGCAGCTCCTGGAGAACCTGCAAGCGGTTCAGGGGCGGAATGGCATCGCGCCAGATTCTCAACTGCAAATGATTGAGGACACCATCCAGACTACCCTTGGGCGGCAGCCGATTCGGTTCCCGAATTTTTCGGTAGAGATGGAAACCGGGACCGGCAAGACGTACGTCTACATCCGCACGGCGTTGGAACTGAATCGGCGATATGGGCTAAGAAAATTCATTGTCGTGGTACCGTCTGTGGCCGTGCGTGAAGGAGTCATCAAGTCCCTGAAAATCACGCAAAGCCACCTGCGCGCACTGTATGACAACGTGCCTTACCGCTTCACGGTTTATGACTCCAAGAGTATTGCGAAGATCCGCCAGTTTGCACACAGCGACTGCGTGGAACTACTGGTAATGACGATTGACTCGTTTAATAAGGAAGACAACGTTATTCGCCAGAGCACGGACCGCTTACAGGGGGCAACGCCGCTCTTTCTGGTGCAATCTGCCAGACCGGTTCTCATTCTGGATGAGCCGCAGAATATGGAGAGCGAGGCCCGCATCCGAGCATTGGCGAGCCTGCATCCGTTGATGGCTTTGCGCTATTCCGCAACGCATCGTAATCCTTACAACCTGGCTTACCGGCTCACGCCCTTTGAAGCCTACCGGCAGTCTCTGGTGAAAAAGATCGAAGTAGGCTCCGTAGTCAAAGAGGACGACTTTAACCAGGTGTTTGTGCGCGTCAATGAAATCAGGTCTGCCGCTAAGACGGTCCAGGCGAAAATTGCTGTTCATCAGCGCATGGCAAATGCAGGGATTAAAGAGAAGGCGTATCTCTTTAAACCAGGGGATTGTTTGCAAACCAAAGCGGACAGGCCCGAGTATGCCAGCTTCGTGATTGACGAGATCAACCCCGGCGATCAGTTAGTAAGATTCAAGAATGGAATCGAAATTGGCGTGGGCCAGACGCAAGGGGCTGATCAATCGGTTTTATTCCGGGAACAAATCCGCTATACGGTGGAAGAGCACTATCGTAAACAGAAACGGCTCAAGGCAGCGGGCATCAAGGTACTCTCACTATTTTTTATCGACCGCGTGGAGAACTATGTAGGAGAGCCCCCGCCCGACAAAGGCCTGGGCAGAGTGGACGGTCTTTATCCCGGCATTATTCGGGAGCTGTTTGACGAGGCCTTTGAGGAATTCAAGACGAAGTATCCCGATTTCTCAGACCAGAAAGCGGCCAACGTGCGGGCCAGCTACTTCGCTCAAAAGAATCGCCGGGGTGGAGTAACGGAGACGATAGATTCCACGAGCGGGCAAAGCGCCCAGGACCGCGCCGCGTACAACCTGATCATGAAAGACAAGGAGCGCCTACTATCGTTTGATGAGCCTGTGGCCTTCATCTTTTCGCATAGCGCACTGCGCGAAGGCTGGGACAATCCAAACGTGTGCCAGATTTGTACCCTGAATCAAACGGTGTCCGAGGTAAAGAAGCGTCAGGAGGTGGGCCGGGGCATGCGGTTGGTGGTAAATCAGCAGGGGCAACGCGTGATCGAAGATAAAATGAACATTCTTACGGTCGTGGTGAACGAAAGCTATGAGCTTTTTGTCTCTGCCCTACAGATGGAAATGGAAGAGGCTTTTGGCAAGGAAGGCGCAGCCCCGAGGCCGGTGAATGCAAGACAAAAACGAGTTGCGAAGCGCAAGCCTCTGCATGCTTTGCCGGAGGAATTCATCAACCTCTGGGAGAAGATCAAGCATAGAACGCGATATCAGGTCACGGTGGATACCGAAAAACTTGTCACAGACGTTCTGGTCATGCTGGACAAGATAACAATCGATCCGCCGCGCATTGTAGCGTCTAAAGCCGCTGTGACGGCGGACGAGAAGCAAGACCGTTTGGATTACGAGTACTTTGGACAAAGAGTCGTAGCCACGTTGCTGGGCCGGCAGGCTGTTCCGAATATCGTAGAAATGATTGAAGACCTTATTGCCCATATCACGCCACCCATTAAACTCACGCGTAAGACGCTGACCGCGATTGTCACGCGGACTAAGAATCGGCAGGCCGCGCTGGACAATCCACAGGAGTTTGCATTGCAGGCAGCCCGAATTGTGCGGGAGAAGGCAGTCCAACAACTTGTGGACGGCATTCAATATTACAAAGATGGCACATGGTACGACATGAGCGAGTGGGTCGAGGAAGAAGAGACAGTCTCTGAACGGCTTATCCCTGTGGACAATTCCATTTACGATTACATTGTTGTTCAGTCCGAGGCTGAAAAGAAATTCGCCGAGAGACTAAAGAAGATGAAGAATGTGCGCCTCTTCGTGAAGTTACCGAATTGGTTCAAAGTGGGGACGCCAGTTGGGCAATACAATCCGGATTGGGGTCTTGTAATGGAACAGGTATTCGGGGAAGAGGGTCCAATGCTCTATCTGGTTCGAGAAACCAAGAGTACCACGGTCGCAGATGCGCTTCGTGGTACCGAGAATCTGAAGACCCACTGCGGAGAACGGCATTTTCAGGGAGCGCTCGGCGTGGATTACAAGGTAATTACTCCAACCGACGATCTGCCGTAGATCAGTGCATCACCAGCGCTAAAGCGCAGCTCGTAAACACTATCGTAACGCGGCCCTTATAGTAAGCCCAGACGAGAATTTAGCAAGTAGGAGATATCCACAGTAGTCGGTCGCCGCGCAGCTGTGGAAATCTCAAGAATGTTGGGTTGGCTGTCCGGCTAGAA
>DASZEU010000129.1:0-8268 GCA_035940535.1 Candidatus Angelobacter sp. | reverse complement strand
TTCACTTAAGGAATTCGAAGTTGTCAGGGACTCAGATGGTCAGCGCCGGAGGCGCGCTAAGAAGTTAGCCCAGCGTGTGAACGCTGGGAAAAGATTAGAGATAAATGACAAGCCCCAGCGGGGCGGCACAGATTTTCGGTTTGTCTCTGCACTAAAGCTATTGATCGAAAAGGTTCATCAAAAGCTTGAGTGAACCGTATTGACAGTAGCCCAGCATGATTCGGCGCTGTCAGGCGCCGAATCCAATGCTGGGTTAGGTTCAAAACAAAACGGAGTCCCGTTAGGGACGGCATAGAATCTTTGTACCAACAGAAGAATTTCGCGGATAGTAGTACAGTCGCCCTGCCTGTGATGAGGAAAACTTTGGCTACCACAATTCGTTGATTTCTGCTTCTACTCAGGTATTCTGCAACGGAAGCCTTCGGCTGATGCCTGGTGCACAAGCCACTGCTCCTCAACATCCTGCTTAATGTGCCCTTCTTAGCGCGGTCTGCCGTGCGACAAAGATCCTCCCGAAGCTGGCGCAGGTGAGGAATGTACCATCGGCGCTGGTGGCATGGGCGCGGGATGTATTGCCGGAGCTGGTGGCGGTGTATATTGCGGCCTCGGCGGCGGATTCGAGGTTACCTGGGGATGCACCGCAGGCGCCGGTGTAGGCGGCATCCTTGCGGGCTGCGGTGGCGCTGATGTCTGAACTGGTGGTTGCGGCGGCGTATGCTGCTGCGCCCCACCCGAACCGTGAATATTTGATCCAACGCCATTTCCGTTGGTCATTCCAGGTTGCTCAGGTGGACCAATACGGCGCGAACCAACTCCGACCGCGTTGTCACCGGCTGTATGGCCCGTCCCAGGATTTCCAGTATGGTCCCCGCCATTTCCTCCCCGGCTCATGATCGGTGTAGGCGGTTCCGGCTGAACAAAAGTACGCGAGCCTCCAGGCCCGGCAGTCTTAACTGGGGGATGAGGCCCGCTGCTTTCAGGAGGTCCGAGAAAACGTACGCCAGGTGTGGAACCACCATTGCCGCTTGTCACAGTTCCGGGCTTTGAACCACCGGCCACGCCATTTCCGGCTATTCGTACCGCTGGCGGAACCGGCGCCTGGAATCCAGCAGGAGCATTGAATACTGGAGGACAGTAATTCCATGTGGACCAATATCCCGCTGATGGAGGCCGCCAGAGCCAGCCATATCCATTTACGAATTGCCAATGTCCAAAGCGATAAGGCATCCAGCCCCAGGGATATGCGGAGACCCACACGTAGCCGCCTGGAGTGAAGTTCCAATAGCCATTGGCGAATGGGTCCCATCCGGCATTGACACCGTAGGGCTGCCACATGTTGCCGTAACCGGGTACGTTGTAATACTGTCCGTAATAATTCAGATCACTCACACCGTATTGATAAGGAGAGTTTGAATAATTGCTCTTCGCGTAGGTGCTGAGATACTCGTCCCTCTGAGTGCTCCATTGGTCCAATCCATCCGATTCAACCCCTTTTTCCAGATCGTATCGAGCAGGGTCGAGCAGATCCAGGGCAAAAGTCTCTTTTTTCTTTACTGTAATCTCCTGGCCTGAATTAGGGTCTTGCACGTCGACTTCGCCCTTCCAGACAGCAACTTCCAGAGGAGCGGAATTCAGGGTAGTCACACGGAACCGGCTGGAGTGCTTCAGGACAATGGTCTTGTTGCGGGCGGTCACATTGAACTCGCCCTGGTCGTGGTGGTTGACCTTGAACTCAGCTTCGCCTTGGTCAACATCAACGGAGGTGGCTGTGCCGCCGTTCGAAAGAAGTCGCAGTTCAGAAAATACTAGAGCAGTTCCCGGCGACAGACGGATGGTGCTGCCATCTTCAAACTCAACCTCGGCCCATCCGCTGCTTCCTGCACGAAGTTGATCGCCTTGTACGATCGGCACGTTCAGTGTGGCGTTTTCAAATCCTGATCCCTGGTGAGCAAGCTGAACGTCGCCCTCCACGTAGCTCAATCGGACGATTCTCGCCTGGGAATCTGCGTAAGCGAAAGAAGTCAGAGCAGACAACATGAACAGGAAGATCGCAGCTAACAAGAAGCGGTGGCGGGGAAGCATTTTGGTGCTCCTTCAACTTACAACTATTTAGATGTCAGTCTCTGCAGGCCCGGTGCATATTTTAGCGCCCTGAAAGCCATTGCGCCGTAATTATTAAGCTCTCGAATTGTCAAGATGTTCCCGTCACGGATTAAGAACTATTAAGAGCCGGCTTGCACTCTGCCGGGCGAGATGCAGGACTGTCGGATCATTGGCAATGTTTTTGAGAATTGGAGCGATAATCTGCACTTCCGACAGATAGTTGGCCTTTGACATGGATTCCAAGGCTTGCAGTTCACTGGCCAGCGCCAGCTTGTCAAAACGCCGCATGAACTGAAGTTTGCGGCCATGCTCAACGGTATTGGAAATGCCCTGAAAGATTCTGGTGAGCTCCTCAATCGACTTGTTTTCCGAGAAATTATAAGTGGTGTGAAAATTCCGCGACGGATCAGAATATGTCAGCGTTTTTTTACCGGTATTCGCCACTTTGTGCTGGGTGTAATCGAAGCTGCCATTGAAATAATTCAATTCCCTGGTCAATTGCAGGACACGGTCGCGCGTAGACGCAGACATGGTGAACTCCAACTGGTAGTCGGGGTCCGGCTCATTTGAACCTTCGGAGGGACGCGTGGGACTGCGCGAGACGTACTGCGACTTTCCATTCGCGTCCATGATGATGGTGTAGTTCTGAGGCGTGGCCGCCTCCCAATACAAATCGAAGGAAATGACAGGAACCGCCATGCTGGAAGGTTGGGCGGCATCTTTGGACTGGAACTGGGATTGGGGCTGCGTCTGCGGCCAGGCCGGCAAAGCCCAAACGGTGAATAGCGAAACAAGCAATAGCAGTTGTTTCATGATGTGGCTGTTTGATACCTCTTGAGAGTTGCAGCCGTGTGAATATGGCAAATGGCGATGGCCAGCGCGTCGGCTGCATCGGCAGGCTGCGGCGGCTCAGAAAGATGCAGAAGCCGCGCCACCATTTGTTGTACCTGTTGCTTTTCCGCTCTTCCGTATCCCACAACCGCGGACTTGATCGCCAACGGAGCGTACTCGGCCACCTCTAAACCGCAACTGGAGGCCGCCAGCATAGCCACACCCCGAATCTGGCCCAGCTTGAGAGCTGATTTTACATTGACTGCGTAAAAGACATCCTCAATGGCAACGAATTCTGGCCGGTATTCATGAATCACAACTGTCAGTTCGGCAAAGATTCGCCGGAGCTTCAGCGGCATGGCATCCTTGGTTTTCAATTTGATGGCACCCGAAACACACCGGACCAGATCGTGGTTCTCAAGCTGTTCCACCACGCCGAAGCCGGTGTACTCGCTGCCGCAATCGATGCCCATCACACGCATTGGCCCAAGTCTATCTCAAAAGCACTCAGCATTCAGCAATTAGCGAAGGACAAATGACTTGGCAGGTTGCGCTCAGCGGTGACCGCTCTCTGGCGCTGTCCAAATGCCAGAAGCTAAGTGGCATGAATTTCACTCATGATGCCAAGCAGGCGCGACGTCACCCCCGAAAATGACTTGTTTTTACCGTAAGCCAAATTCATATCTATAGGAAAATTTTCCTTTACATTAAGTTTCCTATACAGGAAAATACAGTTTCGCGTGACGCAAGCCCGGGCCAATTCGATCCAACGGGAAATCGCCGTTGCTCTCCGCGAGCAGGTGCCTGTGAGGGATCTCACAGACGTGTCCATCAAGGACGTTCAGCAAAAACCTGAACAACCCTTCGACATCAGCTTCGAATTGCGTTCTGGCCGGAATCGAATCCGGGTGTTCGGCGAAGCCAAGCAGACTTTTACGCCAAGGATGATCTCGGAAATTATTCCTTGGATCAAACGCCTGAAATCTCTACGTCCAGATCTGGTTGTAGCCCTGCTCGCTCCGGTATTCACAGACCGCGCTCAAACGTTCTGCATAGAAAGCGGCGTCGACTTCGTGGATCTGGCCGGAAACATATCCATCAATGTCCCTGGCAAGTTTACGCTGCGGCGAACCGGCATGCGTGCGCGCGCATTGCTTGGGCAGAAATCAGCCGCGCCATCAACGAGCAACGTATTCTCAGGGCGCTACTCACGCCTCTTGCGCGTCTTATTAGAGAACCCAAAACAGTGGACCCTCACAGAAATTGATGGCGAATTGAAAGAGCAGAGCATAAGATTCTCCGAGCGATTTCCTCAGGCCTTGAAGATTGATTTCACCATAAGTCGCGGAGCGATTTCAAAGGCCATCGCCAGTCTCGAAGAGCAGCTCTGGATACGCCGGCGAGGAATGGCTCTTGTGGTACCTGAGCCCGCCCGTCTACTTGAGCAATGGGCGGAAAAATATAAGGAACGCTACCGCTGGCGCTTGCGCAGCTCTTTTCAAACTGCCAATCCATTCGGAGTTGATCTGGCGAGCATCCTTGGCGGCCTGGAGCAACTTGTTCCCGGTATGTACGCGCTCACGTCTGCTATGGCCGCTTCGGTTGACTCACCATTTGTAGACATTGACGTCGTCGACGTGTTGCTCCTCTCGGGCAAAGCTGAGGCCTCGCTTCGGAAATTGACGAAGGAGCCTAGCCGGGGACCATCGTTTCGGTTTATTAACCCCTATGATGACGGGGTCTTCATGTATGCCCGGCAAATCCTGCACGGCGCAGTAGTCTCGGGTATTCAGGCGTTCCTGGATTTGTATGCTCGTGGTGGCAGGGACTTGAAGCAGGCTGAACATCTCCTGGAAAACATGATCAAGCCCAAGTGGGGACGCTATGATTCCTGAGCCCCAGCGGGCCTATGTTCTTGAACTGTTGAAAGCTCTCGGGCCGATTGCTCAGGACTTTGTGGTGGCCGGCGCACAAGCCATGAAGTTCATGTTGGAGGAAGCACGAGGTACAAAGGACATCGATTTTGTTCTCGACATCGTTCGCCTGCGCGCTGAATCACCGTCGATTGGAGCCGTGCTTGCCACACTCGGATACACAGTGGTCAAAGAGTCCAGGAACTTCCAATTTGAAAAGCCAATATCTGGAAGCAAGGACGTCATGCGTATCGAATTTATGGCCCCGGAGGAATTCAAACGCGAGAAGGATTTTAGGGTAGACGTAGACAGTGGCGTGCATGCGCGATCTTGCACCGGGGGAAGCATCGCCGTGGCCGAATCCTCTCTTCACCACTTGTCCGGAAAACTTCCCGACGGATCGACGTTTGCGGATTCGGTGCGTGTAACGAAAGCGCACGCATTGGTGATGCTCAAGCTGCTTGCTCTGGATGACCGCTATCGAAACGTCCGCGGAGTTGAACAGGCCCGCCATGACCGCGAAGAAGCTCGGATCCATGCGGCCGATATCATAGCCATTATTTCCGGGCAGGCCGACCTCCAGAAGTTCAGAGCGAATTTTGAAAATCAATTTCGCCTTGACCCGGCGCTAGGGTTGCGAGTGCTGAAGATTCTGGCAAGCTATTTCCAGGAGGAAACATCACCAGGTCTGCTGGTTTATGAAGAATTCATCGTCGCCGACAAGCCAATCGACCGGAGCGACCGGGTGGCTCGTCATCAAATCGCTGTAGAGGTCGCTCGTGCGCGTCACATGATATCCAAGATTTTTCCACCCCGTGAGTTTTACGAACCTAAATAAATAAGAACCCAATTTGTCCACGTCTCCGATTCTTGAGTTCTACGTATACACTGAAAGGCCGCGAAAAGCTGCTTCCCGGATGTGTGACTAGTATTGTTCTTCAAGAAATTTTTATTAGAGGAGAAGGCATTTGTTCATTATTCGTCGTAGTTTTTGCTGTTGGTTCCTGGCGCTGTTCCTATGGTGTTCCCTCGCTCCAGTTTCCGCACAAAGCCGGAGCAAATTCGAGGTAACCGAGACCACCATTGCTGAAACGCAAGCGGCGATTCGTTCGGGCAAGGTAACCTGTCGTCAACTGGTGGAGGCCTATCTCAAGCGCATTCGCGCTTATGACCAGCCGACTCGTTTGAACTCGATTGTGGTCGTCAATCCGGATGCTCTGTCTGACGCGGACAAGCTGGACCAGGAATTCAAGCAGACGAGGAAGCTTCGTCCGCTGCACGGCATCGCCGTGATCGTAAAGGACAATTACGATACACGCGGCCTCCAGACCACCGGAGGCTCGCTCGCCATGAAGGGTTTCCTTCCTTCTGAAGACGCGTTCATGGTGAAAAGGCTGCGCGAAGCAGGGGCCATCGTCCTGGCAAAATCGAACATGGCCGAGTGGGCCTTCAATCCATATCTCACGGTGAGTTCGATTGCCGGTATCACCCGCAACCCGTATGACCTGGACCGAGTGCCGGCAGGCTCCAGTGGCGGAACTGCGGCGGCCGTAGCGGCCAGCCTGGGTGAGGTGGGCCTCGGTACCGACACAGGAAACTCAATCCGAGGACCGTCGTCGCACAATGACCTGGTTGGAATTCGGCCCACCATGGGTTTGACCAGCCGCGATGGAATCATCCCTCTTTACTTCGGCAACGATATGGGCGGCCCCATGGCCCGCACCGTCGAAGATGCGGCCAGGGTATTGGAGGTGGTGGCCGGATACGACCCTGCTGATCCAATCACCAAATCTTCTGAAGGCATTCCTAAGAATTACACCAAGTTTCTGGATAAAAAGGGTCTGCAAGGAGCGCGCATCGGAGTCTTTCGCCAGTATATTGACGCTCCTACCACCGATCCGCAGATCAAGGCTTTGACCGAAAAGGCAATTGCCGGCTTGAAGGCGCAAGGAGCCGAGATCGTTGACCCTTTCGTGATTCCCGACTTCGAAAAGCTGACCCAGAATATATGGTGCGGTGACTTTCAGGCTGACCTGAACAGCTATCTCGCTGCGCATGGCCAGAATGCGCCCTACAAGAACCTGGCGGAGATCGTAGAATCCGGCTTGTACCTCCCTTACATCGAAAGCCGAATGAAGTCGTCGTTGGATCCCAAGACGCCCGCAGGAGAGAAGAGGCCGCCTTGCCAGGATCTTTTCCACGAGCCACGCAAGATTGCCTTTCGAGAAGCAGTCACAGCCGCCATGGACAAAGCCAAACTGGATGCGGTGATCTATCCAACCTGGAGCAACGCGCCCAGAAAGGTAGGCGACATGCAAAGCCCTGCCGGAGACAACAGTCAAATCTTGTCGCCGCAAACCGGCTTTCCGGCAATCACGGTCCCTATGGGCTTCACTTATGGCACGCTGCCCGCAGGCTTGACCTTCCTGGGCAAGCTCTTCAGTGAACCAACCCTGATCAAGTATGCGTATGCCTACGAGCAGGCAACGAAACACCGCAGGCCGCCGGAGAGGTTCAAGGCACTGGAATAGAAATGGGCCGCGAAATCAGGATGGATTACTTTAGAATGTTATGAGCCCCAAGCTGATTAATAGTGCATCGTCAATTTTGCGCATTGCGACTGCATCAACCACACCTAACCGCCTCACGAGTCGTTGTCGATCCACGGAACGAATCTGATTCAGCACTACGGCTGACGCTTTCAGCAATCCGTTCTTGCCTGGCTCAACCACCACTTCGCGTGGATGCGGCGGGTCACTGAATTGTGAACTGATAGCCGCCACAATCGTAATGGGACTGTACTGGTTTGAGACGTCGTTTTGTATGACCAACGCTGGACGCGTTTTATTGATTTCGTGGCCCACAGTCGGGTCGAATGCGACGAGATAAATCTCGCCACGCCTGGGAAAGTTCATGATTGCTTTGTTTTGCCGGATCTCGAACGGCGTTTCATTCCGGGCCTTTGCTCCGAGACCTCTTCTTCCAATGCAAACCATTCGGCCGCCATCGCGACATCACGCTCGGCATTCGCAAGCGCTTCACGCTTTAGACGCTCCCGGAGCGATTCTTTGCCCTGGGACTCAACGAAGTACAAGACGGCGCGCGAGATGATCTGGCTCCGATTGCCCTTGCGGGCCACTTGGTCGAGTACTGCCAAGGTCTTATCGGGCAAGACGATGTTGATACGTTTACTCATGGTTTCGTGATGATCAAGCCGTCAACTTTTGTATCGTTACACACCTTTTGTGTGTATGTCAAATCGAAGCCGTTTCCACGCCTCAGCAACACCGTGGCCGCTTGCTCATAGCAGCATCGCGTTCGCAAACGAACTTGCCATAACTCTCCACCGATGGAACGTTGCTGGTGCGCAAGAGAAAACGATGGTAGGCGTTTTCATCGAAAATCTCGCGCAAGGTGGCCA
>DASZEU010000128.1:0-6897 GCA_035940535.1 Candidatus Angelobacter sp. | reverse complement strand
GTGCTGCGGGCCATCGCGCGCTGTCGCACGGCCGCCTTAGGCGGGCATTTCGATGAGTGCACCGACTGCGGATACCGTCCTGCCATCTCCTACAACAGCTGCCGTGACCGGCACTGCCCGAAGTGTCAAGCCAGCGCCCGCGACCGTTGGCTCCAAGCGCGTCGTCAGGAGCTTCTCCCCACGCGCTACGTCCATGTTGTCTTCACTCTACCTCATGAACTGGCGCCGCTTGCCTTGCAGAACAAGAAGATCTTGTACCATCTTTTGCTACAGACCAGTGCGGAAACACTCCTCGAAGTCGCTCGCGATCCCAAACATCTGGGCGCCGAGATCGGCTTCTTTAGCGTGCTCCACACCTGGAATCAGAAGCTCGAACTTCACCCGCACGCGCATTGTGTGGTGCCCGCCGGCGGATTGTCGCTGGATCGCACCCACTGGATCCAACCACGCTATCCCTTCTTCCTTCCCGTCAAGGTGCTCAGCCGCGTCTTTCGCGGCAAGTTTATCGCCGCCCTCCAACGCAACTTCCGACAGGGCAAGCTTGTCTTCCATGGCAACCTAAAGCCCCTCGCTCATCCCAAAGCATTCTCTGCTTGGTTGCGAACCCTATTCCGGCACGACTGGCACGTCTACTCCAAACGCCCTTTCGGAGGTGCCGAGCATGCGTTGCGCTACTTAGGCCACTACACCCATCGCGTCGCCATCTCCAACCATCGACTCATTTCCTTGGTCGAGCAGAAAGTCACCTTTCGTGGGCGCGACTCCGCTCACAACAACCAACATAAGTTGATGACCCTATCGCTCGATGAGTTCCTGCGCCGCTTCCTGTTGCACCTGCTTCCCAAAGGCTTCGTCCGTATTCGCCACTTTGGCTTTCTCGCCAACCGCCGACGCGCCACTCTCCTGCGGCTTTGCTTTCAAGGACTCGACGCAGTACAGCCATTGCGCACCGAACCGAGAGCCTCCTCTGGCCAGGAACCGAGCCCGCTTTGGGTCTGTCCCAAATGTGGCGGGCCCATGGTGGTCATCGAGAGACTGACCGCTGCCCAACTCCAACTCCGTTCTCCACCCTTTCTCGCCGGAGCCGCCGCATGAATCTACAATTCCAAACTCCCTCACTCGGTGCGCCTCGCCACCTGCCGCCGTGGTGCGCCCTTGTTGCCTCCAAACCACCTGTCCGTTTCCAACCTCGGCTCAAAATCTTGCCCCGGCCCCACAAAAACTACAACCAAACCAATCCTGCCGGCGCTCTTGCTAGCTCCAGTGCCTGTTCCCGAAGCCTTTCTCATAAACCCAACGCCATTGAATTTGCATAAACGCCTCCCCACGAGCGGCTCCCTTCAAACGGCTGTATCGAACGCGCCCCGCAGGACTCACGAACCTATCTGCCCACGCACTATGGGGCGCGTCCGATACAGCACTAGCGTTTGTGGACCGCGAATTCTGTTGGGACATGAGGCGATAGCCGCGCGACCATGAGATATGGTTCTTTCGCAGGTAGCCAAGAATACGATTTCCGTAAGTGCAGCTTCTTTTTCTTACTGGAGGAACGGGTCAGTCAGGACAGTCAAGTCAATGAATACCAGATCCACTGGCTTGGGCCCAGTGGCTCCGTCTACGCGTTTGGCCCGCAAATGTTTGATAATTCAACGATTTCAGATGCCTTATCGTTCTTTGGCACCTTTCCTGTATATGAAGTTGTAAATGTCCAATCCTCATAATTCAACCAGAAACAACATGCATCTAAACTAAAGGTCTGCTGTATCGGCGATGCCTTGTCTTCAGGAGTGATTCAAGCCGCACTGTTGTCTAGCCTTGATGGCGAGGACTGGATGGCATGTTTCGGCGAACAGCTCGAAGGAAAGCAGCCATTTGAAGTCCAGAGGTTAAGGCAATCATGTGTAATCGCTCCACCGTGGTACGATCACTCCCGAGGTGGGTTGATTCCTATCTGTGGCATTGGCTCGAACTTTGATTCGACAAACCACGGCAGCTTTGGTTCTCGCGCGCCAAGCTCTGCCAAATTCTGCTTCGCCATTTCTAGCCCGATATGATATGAAAATGGAGGACCATCGCACCAAGCGAGACTGTAAGCCTTGACTGACGCACTCACAGCGGCATTATGATTACCCGCCCGGTTCTCGATTCGGGCGAAGATGTTCAGGGCGTCAGCATGAAAGAGCGGATATGGTCCACGCTCGGCAGCCTCCCAAACATCATCTAGGAGTTCACGTGCCGCTTTGACATTGCCTTGTTGCTGCCGAAATTCAGCCAGCCCAGTCAAAGCTGGAAGCTCTTCTTCGACTAGGCGCACTTCTCGGGCCTGAGTCAAAGCCCGATGTAAGCATTCATCCGCCTCGGCAAGTTTCCCCAATCGTAACGCCGCCATACCGCTCAGCCGTGTAGCACGGATCAATCCGCGTTTGTACTGAATTCTCTCGCAGTACTCCGTTGCCTTTTGCGCAAAACTCGCTGCTCCTCCGTAGTCCCCAGCAAATAACGCACACACGGCTAGGTAGCTATAGGGGGAATATGACCCAGTCTGAATTGACAATTGAAGCGACCAATTCAATAGTTGCTGGGCTTCGGCAAGAACTCCTCGGGTAGCCAATAAGCGACCAATTAACCACAAACTGTCAGATTTTACATTCTTGTAGCCACGCTCTGAGCTTAAAGAAAAAGCTTTACGTGCCGCCAACTCAGCCTCGCGTAACGCCGCGGAAAGAAGCAACGTCGTAGACAGGTTGCTGAGACCAATTGCTAAATTAGTCCAATCATTTAAGGCTTCGCTGATAGCATTGCTCCGACGATAAAGCTGAACTGCCCGTCCGGGTTGGCCACTCAGTTGATAACTCATCGCAAGGGCATCTAGAGTCCATGCTTTCTTAGGCAGGTGAGTTAATCGTGGCTCAGACTCGATGCCGTCAGGAAAAAGCATTTCTAGGAGCATCGCTCTTTGATAGCCAGCATTCAATCGGTAGTTGGCAGCTCTCGCAAAACGATCGCGGAAGACTAAATAGGCGTCATCATAGCGAGCAAGGCCTACCAACGTGTTATAGAGTTCCACGGTTGCGGTCAATTCGTCAAAACTGCTGATGTCTTGCCAGTTCTTCTTGTATGGAACTGACTGAAAATGTACATGAAGATCAGTATAAAGATCTTGTTTAGCCGGTGCCCCAATGCTCGCCCAGGCAACTCCACGAACAACAGGATGCAAATCATAGCGGTTCGCGCGCCTATCCCAGCCAATTAACCCCCGGTCTTGTAGTTCCGTCAATGAGACATCCAAAGCATCTTCTACTCGAAATACTCTAAACTTCTTTCCTGTACCGACGGTCAAAGCAACCAATGTATCGTAAGTAGCGGGCATCCGAAAAGCAGCGATGATATGGAGGAGTTTGCGTGCCGAGTCGCCGAGCCCCTGCAACGCAAACAACAATACATGCGACTTCACCTGTATGAGGGGTAAATTAAAGGGATCAAATTTCGGATGGGCATTGCGCCATTTCTCAAAGTCGGCCGGGGCCTTACGGAAGTTAGCGACCTCCGCAGCCAATGACTGGATCAGCAGCGGGTGATTTTCGAAAGTGTGAAAGAGAGAGGTAAGATCTTCACGACGGCCTGTTACCTTGAACTCGCGCCAAAGACTCATGGCATCATGGTCGTTGAGGCCACGCAGGAAGTATGCGAAGCTCCCATATCTAGGTTCACCGTTGTCTAGTTGAAGATCCGCCGGATAAAGTCGGGTACTGATCAGAATTCGTGAGGCCCGCACTGAACAAAGTTTGCGCAGAAAAGCGCCTGCGCGGGGGTCGGCAGTTTTGCGCAATGAGTGCCGACCAATGAACGATTCACTGGCGGTTGCAGGCAGATCCATGCTTCGAGCTACTATGTTCGCACTCTTTTCATCTAAATCATCATCGCTTAGGCGAGAAGCATCCATATGTGCATAAGCGATCAGAATCCGTTCCAAACCGTCCAGGACAATTAGAAACGGCTTTTGGTCGAGAGCCGCCCGTAATTCAAGTTCTCGCTCAAGCGGCTGCATTTTCTCTACCTCGTGCCAAGGCCGGTGACCTACATAAACTAGGGCCCGCATTACAAAATTTTCAAATGTAGCATCGCTCTCATAGAAGCTCCACCACATGGAACCAGAAAGTGGCTTGATCTCCTGTGGAGCGATTTCGTTGAACCACTTCCAGATAAGAGCGCTTTTTCCCATGCCACCAATAGCCACGATGTTCAGGATGTGGGCAGAATAAATCTCGGTTTCAGGCTGCGATACCCAGTCCGTCAACAGGTTCAATTCAGCGTCTCTTCCGATCAGGCCCCTACTCTGTAAAAGCGTATATGGATGTGCAATATATGGCTCTGGTGGAGCTATGATCTCGCTTACATAATGGAAGCGTCCCAGCTCCGGCTGGCGATGATGCGAAAGGCGGTTGATAACATGAGCCCTAAGGTCAGCGGGAGACTTGAAGAAGTCTATGATTTCCCTGGATCCGATGCGATCTTTGAATGCTTTTAATTTGCTCGCACCTTCCCCGATATCCACATCCTCGATCTTGATTGCGTGTTCTTTATGCATGACAAAAATCAGCCGAGGAATGCCACGTTCCACTGCCCGGTTGTACTCCATCTCTGTGATCGAGTTTTTTGCGCCCGAGGGTACATGGCCATAGCGGTTGGCATAGATTCCGATGTAAATATCAGCGTCGTCAACTAAGCCTAAGGAAAAGGAAATGGGATCTGAATAATACGTAGGCGGATGTTCCATCATAAGGGGGAACATACCTTGGCGGAGACAGGCATCCAAGGTATGTTGACGATGCTCAGGCAGATCGATGATCGTGCTGCTGACCATCACTTTTAGACGGGTATTCGGACGGTCTGGCATGACTGGTGTGCAAAAATCAAAACTTGTATACTAGCTCCCTGACTGCGGCGAACTCGGTTACAACTCACATATCGTCCATCACGACATGGCCTTTCCACTTCAACTTTCTTCTCGTCGCTCATTCTAATGGAAATTGCCACTTTAAATTGTTGTTGTAATTTCGGGCGGGACAGCAATGAGCAAAGAGTTGTGGATTTGCGTCTGAGATTTCTTGCTTATTGATCTTTGAGGCTTTCGCAGCCTCAAATTCGCCTACACCGCTGAGGGCGGCAGACCAGAAATAATCTGTAAGTTATTGAAAACATTGGTCGGGGAGAGAGGATTTGAACCTCCGACCCCCTGGTCCCGAACTACGTTCAAAAGCTTGTTGAGTTTTGCTGAAATTTGTTGTCCTTAAGTAGTTGACATTGAATTTGTTGCAGGCTGCTCGTTGAACGCTGTTGAACTTTAGGGTCTTTTGAGGCTTTGGCAGCTACAAATTTGCCTACAGTCGGATAGGTACATAGTGTGAATAGCAATGTCCCGCTCGGTGTTCTCATCGTCTAATCCGGGCCACTCCTGGGGCCAATGCAAAACGGTAGCATTTGGGTTCCTGGGGAGAAAACCGGGGACTGTCCCCGGCTCACTGAAGCATGATCCTTCCGGGCATCGATGCAGATGGTATAGTTAGCGTCCGGGGGTGAGACATGCGGCTTGCGGCGAATCGCTGTTCGGCGAAAACGTTGGTGCTGTTGTTTGGCCTTACCGGCAGGCTTTGCTTCGCCGCTGCTCCCACGACCCTTCCCGATGAGGCTAGTTTCGTGCCGAGTCTGATGAAGTTTTATGTTGCGCCCGAGTATGAGCCCTGGAACGAGCTGCTGGTTCCCCATTATGACGGCAAGCTCTTGTCCGGAAAACATTGGTCCGTCACGGGACATAGGGAGGACCTGGCCGACAGTCGTGCCGCGTGGAAGGTGGTAAAGGAGGCATTTCTGGCTCACGGCTGGACGATGGCGAAGGACGACCCTCGCGGCGGCCAGATGTATGAAACCCTGCATTTCGCGCAAAAAGACAATGGCGCAGAGGCATGGGCCAACGTAACCATCGCCGATGAGAGGCACATCTTGATCGAGATTCTCGAGCCGGCTCCGCTGCCCTATATCCTCACTCTCGTCGCTCCTGGGACTGTTCCAGAACAGATTGATCCCGCTAAAGGAGAGTTCCCCTATCTGACCGGCTTGCCCGGATCCAAGCTCACCGGCGGTGCTCTGGAGACCGGTCCCTTCACCGTCCCAGTTGAGGGCGCAAGCCAGCCGGAAGTTGTCGCCAGCGGTTCTATCCATAAGTCGTACACGGCACCCGATGGCTTTACCAACGCGCTTTTCATGGCGGAATATCCCGCGGCGCTGAAAAAAGCCGGGTGGGTGATCGTGCGGCAGTCGAGCAGCGCAGACTCGGCCATTCTCGCGCATTACAGCCAGCAAGGCCGTAATGTGTGGGCCTACCTTCATCTGGGGGGCGGCAGGATGGATTTCAGCGTTGCTGATGCCGGCGCCAGGGACTTGGGCAAAACCCTGTCTGCCGATTGTCACGTGGCAATCTACGGAGTGCTCTTCGATTTCAATAAAGCTACTTTGCAGACCGCATCGGAGCCGCCGCTGCAGCAGGTTCTGGCGTTGCTTAAGAAAAACACGACGCTGAACATCGAGGTGCAAGGCCACACCGATAATGTTGGAACCGACACCTACAACCAGACGCTCTCCGAATCAAGAGCCGCAGCCGTCGTGACCTGGCTGACCCAACACGGCATCGCGGCCGCGCGTCTCACGTCGAAGGGTTATGGAATGACCAAGCCTGTTGCCGATAACCGCACCGACGAGGGACGCGCCAAGAACCGTCGCGTTGAAATTTCCGACCCGCGCTGCGTGCCCAAGGCGAAGTAGGCAATGGGATCGATCTCAACCGACGAATCAAAGGGATGCGGACATGATTCCATTTGGCGATAAGCCCCTGATGCAACA
>DASZEU010000127.1:0-2318 GCA_035940535.1 Candidatus Angelobacter sp. | reverse complement strand
GGATCGTCCCATCCGCGAACATGTTTGTTCTCCACCAGCGCCAGAAGCTTGCGCTTGCTCAACAAGGTATAAGTAATGTTGAGCCGGTCAAATTCGATCTGCTGCGAGTGGAAGATGCCCAACTGCTCGATATACCAGTTGTAGAGCGGACGGTGGTCCTCGAACTCTAAAGTGCAGATGGAATGAGTGATCTTCTCGATGGAATCAGACTGGCCGTGGGCAAAATCGTACATCGGATAGATACACCACTTATTGCCGGTGCGATGGTGCTCGGCGTGAAGGATCCTGTACATCACCGGGTCGCGCATGTTCAGGTTGCCGGAAGCCATGTCGATTTTGGCCCGCAAGGTGCGCGAGCCGTCAGGAAATTCTCCAGCGCGCATTCGCTCAAAGAGGTTGAGGTTCTCGTCCGCCGAGCGGTTGCGATAGGGGCTTTCTTTGCCCGGCTCCGTCAAGGTGCCACGGTATTTTCTGATCTCTTCGGCGCTCAGGTCGCAGACAAAAGCTTTGCCGGCCCGGATAAGCTGAACTGCCCACTCGTAGAGTTGATCGAAGTAGTCGGAGGCATAGAAGAGCCGATCTTCCCAATCAAAGCCCAGCCAGCGAACATTGTCGATAATGGAATCAACGTATTCAGTTTCTTCCTTGGAGGGATTCGTATCATCAAATCGCAGGTTTGTCTTGCCGCCAAACTCCGCAGCCAGGCCAAAGTTCAAGCAGATGGATTTGGCATGTCCAATGTGGAGATAACCATTGGGTTCGGGCGGAAAACGGGTGTGGACCCGTCCTGCGAACTTATTGGTCTTGAGGTCTTCGCGGATGATCTCGCGAATGAAATTCGAAGGAGCGACGAGCGTTGCCTCAGCGGGCATTGTGTCTGACTTGGATGCATTCATAGGTGTGGCAAGCAGAAAGCGCTAATGAATATGATATGGTGCTTTCTCTATCGAGGCAAAGCGGATAATGTCATCCAGATCATATCCTCTGACAACGGCTTCAAAAAGCAGATTAAGTGGTGTGTGAACGAGCGGAAGACATGACCCCTTGCAGCCCAAGCCTGCTGTAATCATCGTCGAATCTCTGTCCGGGGAATTTGCTAGAATTCATCTTACGCTATGGAAAACACAAACCAAGGCCGTCGAAATGGTGCTTTGTGGGCAGGATTTCTTTTGATGCTGCTCGCTGTGCTCAGCAATGCTCTTTTCTTCATCGCAGTACCAGGCCAGCAGGCCCTGCCGTGGTTGAGCCTGCTGCTTTCTGTAATCGCTCTGGTTTTCGTCGTACTAGGCCTGAAGCGCGTGTTTGGGCAGCCGCCGGTCTATCGCGGAAAGGTCTCGGCAGTTACTCTCAGCATAGTTTCGTTGCTGCTGTTCGGTTTTGGTCTGATTGCTTTTTACTCTGGCAGGCATATTCCTGCGGTTGTCGGCGCACCCCGTGTGGGGGAAAAGGCGCCCGAGTTCAGCCTGGCTGACAGCGATGGCAAGCCCGTTTCATTGTCCCAATTGCTCTCTGGACCGGCGGCAGGGAGCCCTCATCAGAAGGGTGTTTTGCTGGTTTTCTATCGTGGATATTGGTGACCGTTTTGCAACCTCGAGTTACGAGGCATTCAGAAACAATTAGGTGAGTTTGAAGCTGCGGGCGTTCGTCCTGTGGCAATCAGCGTAGACAGCGCAGAAGAATCTCGCGATTTGTGCAAGAAAGCCGGTTACACCTTCACTTTTCTTTCTGATCCCGGCGCCCAAGTCACTCGTGAATACCATCTCTTGCATGTGGCCGGAGGGCCAGAGAAACAGGATATTTCACGTCCCGCGGAATTTTTGGTCGATTCGTCGGGCACCGTAAGATGGGAGAACTTCACCGAAGACGTTCGTGTGCGCGCACGGGCAGAAGAGATGATCTCAGCCGCCAAGACCTTGCCGTAAATGGCTTGCTGGTCGCTGAGTTTCAAATCCCATTATCTGGAATGACAGATGGAATAACCGCCTCTGAGTTCAGGAAATCTGATTTGCTTTTTAATGGCACGCGGAGACGACCGGGTGCGCGACACGAAAGTGGAAAAGCCCGGGCGAAATTCAGTAACCCGTCGCCATGTTTCTCTAAGTGCTTGAATTTAATTGCTGAAAATGGTTGCCACCCTATGCCAATCCGAGCGTATCCCGTGCTCTGTTTTCCTTTGCGGCTTCTGTACACTGTGGGCTGAAATTATCTCAGGCCGCGAGGATTTTCAGTCGTCCCCCGGAAGGGGGACTTGGCTTTCTTTGCGTTGCTTTCCCGCCGTTGAAACGGCGGGCTATTTTCATGCGTCCGGCTGGCGCCGG
>DASZEU010000126.1:0-14171 GCA_035940535.1 Candidatus Angelobacter sp. | reverse complement strand
CAATTGAACCATTCGGCGATGCTGTTGTCCATGTCATTGCTGGGTTTGACGGTCACCTATCTCCTTCCACTCGTGCTGCTCTTCACGCCCAGTTGGCCGGCAAGAGTCTTGGGGGGAATGGCATGGTTGGCGATGATGCTCTCGTATCTTCCGATGGTACGTTTTTATACATTGAACCCGATATGGACTTTGGC
Organism: Candidatus Angelobacter sp.; assembly: GCA_035940535.1. GTDB lineage: Bacteria > Acidobacteriota > Terriglobia > Terriglobales > Acidobacteriaceae > Angelobacter. The sequence continues at coordinate 13,977 of DASZEU010000126.1, read as the reverse complement.
GCTGCCACTGATCGCGCTCTATTACATGGGCGCTACATTGCATTCAGCCTTTCAGTTCTGGACAGGGCGAGGCGGTGAGTGGAAGGGCAGAGCTCAGGATTTGCGCGAAAGCGATCTGCGCGAAAATAAGCACAGCGCAGTCTGAGTATTTTATTTATTTTGCGTTGCCGCCGCCGGATCGAGTTCCGACTCTGCCTCAGTCTTATTGATCTTGACGCCCACAGCCGCAAAGATTTTCTCCTTGGCCACCAGGGCATGTGGATTGAATGCGCGCATCTGGGTGAGGGTTTCCGTCGAAGGCGGGGCAACCAGCGGATCACGATGAAACATGGTCCAAATCCACCCGCACAGTGAGCAAAGATAAGCCGCTTGTCCAGTTCCGCCCGCTATGTTCAGGAAAAGCGGGTTATCGTAAAACCCCATTAGAAACCTGGTGATTGCCTGCACCGTGAGAAACAGGACAAACCCCATAGCGATCTCGGCTACCGATGATCTCCAGGTAACACCTAACGACTTGGCCTGAAGCAATACGACCCAGAGCAAGGCGGCATCGGCCAGGAAAATGGTTCTTTGGATCATCAGGGGCAAAGTGAAGAACAGGTCATGCCGTGAAGGCTGGCTCACCGACACTGCAACGGCCACCGAAATTCCCAGGACAGCCCAAAAGCAGAACCATGCAATATTCCTTCCAGGTAGTGCCTCGAAGGGGTCCAAAACCTTGACGAGGATCTCGAGGACGACCAGACTCAACAGAACAGCCTCGGTGAAACCGGCGACGTAATAGCTCCACGCGTAAGCGGTAGGGCTGCCAACTCGTTTGATGACCACTAAAACAACCGAATTGGCAGCCATAACAAACAGGTAATAGCTGAACGCCTTCCAGCTATCGTAAAAGCCTTTTCTTACCGCAACCCAACACGCCCAGAACTGCACCAAGATGATGCTTAGCCACAGCATCCAGAGCGTGTAGTCGATGATGGGGAGGGAGTGTTTCATCGTATTTTTGTTTTTTAGCTTGGTGACTGTGGATCCTCTGTCCCTGTTCCTGGTGTTTGGGGGCCTGTCGGCATCGGGAATGGATTTCCGTCAGGCGCCGGGACGCCGGGCCTGGGTTTGGGATGAGGTTTGTCTCCAGCCCACGCACTTGGGCTGGTCAGGAGAATTGAATTCATTAAGATGCAGGCCGCCAGAAGAAGCTTTATTTTTCTCATTGGGGAACCTCCTAGTCTTTGTTCCTTTGGCGTGCGGGGATGCGAGCCAAGAAATATAGGCCCGTTTTCCCGAATTGAAACGTTTTTCCCGATTTGTTCCTGTGCAGGAACAAGAAGAGTCAACACGATTATTCTCCTGGCTGATCGGACATCCTACCACGTGCCTGGAGTCTAGTTTCCGGGAGATACTTTCGTAACGCAGACTGATTAACCGAGTTCCTGCGGGCGAGGTTTTGATTTCCTTTGTGCCCTTAGCTTGCTTGGTGGGTGGAATGCTTTGGTCGTGGCCTCTGCTAAGCTGTTGCTGATCGGGAGCCCGAAACTTTGTTTCGCCGTTTCAACGACATAAGTATACGCAACAAGCTCATCGTGATCGTCTCTGGCGCGGTCGCGTTGCTTACCACTGCGGTGCTGATCTCTGTAGGAATCTCTGCCAACAAGCAGGTCAACGATGATGTCCGCCAGGAACTTGAGGATGGGCGCACCCAGTTCAGTTTGAGTGAAGGCGAGCATCTCCACGAGCACGCCCTGGAAGCCAAGGCCATTGCCAGTGATGATGCCCTGGTATTGATCGTGCAACATCAAGACCGGTTGGCGGCCTGCTCCTGGGCTGACAAGTTGCTTGCGGGCAAAGAAGGTCCGGTCAATCCAGAAGATATTTTTGATCTCGTTGGAGTGGTTCTGGCGAACGGAAAGCCGCTTACCATCGCCTTGCATGGGAAAAAACCTTGCGGCGATGCCGAGATGAAGTGGAGATTCCCAGGAATCGCCAACGACAAATTCCGGCCTGAGATCACCAACTGGGAGTCTGCTGGCGAGGCATTTTATGAGCTGATCGAAGCACCCATTTTGGACGACAAGAACCAGGAACTGGGAACCCTAGTGATTGGTTTCGAGGTATCAGATTCTCTTGCCCAGCACATTGAAATGCATACCGGCAAGAAGGCTGCCCTATGGCACGTCGAGGGCCCTTCGGCCCATCTCCTGGGAAGCAGCGACCCGGCGCTCAAGCCGCAGCTCACGCGGGAGATCGAGGATGGCAGGCTCATCGCAAAGATGCCTTGCCAAAGCACCAAAGAGGATTTTTGCTTCCTGGATGCCTCGTTTGAAGACCCGGAAGATATTGTTCACAATCCGCAGGGCCTGCACATAGCGCTGGCCCAGCCGGTCGCCATCAAGTTCCAGCCCTTCCACCAATTGGTATGGATTCTCGTTGGACTGGGAGTGATGGCTTTGGTCATGGGGGTGATAGTTGGAGTGTTGCTCTCCCGTCCCATCTCTAGTCCGTTGATGAGCCTGGCCAGCGCGGCCGAATCGGTGGCGCAAGGCCAATTGGAAGTTGCCAACGGCCTGATGCAGCGCAACCCTGAACGGCTGGGGGCCAAAGACGAGATCGGCGTCCTGGGCAGATCGTTTTTGCGCATGGTGCAGGGACTGAAGGAGCGCCTGGCCATGTCCACCTTCCTCTCCCAGGCCACTTATGAACATATCCGACGCAATCCTGATAGTCCTGGTGCTATCAGCGAGAGGACCTCGATGGCGATCCTCTTTTCCGATGTTCGCCAATTCAGCAATTTTGCTGAGACCCGCGACCCCGAAGTTGTCATTCAATTGCTCAACCAGGTGCTGAGTCTGGAAGCTGAGATCGTCAAGAAGCATGGCGGTGATATCGACAAGTTCGTCGGTGACGCGCTGATCGCCTGGTTTTCCGGCGACGATCGTTGCCACCGCGCAGTCAGCGCCGCCAACGAGATGATCGATGCCCTGCAAATCCGTTTTCAGGGGGAGGCGGGCACCAGGATTGGAGTTGGCATCCACGTGGGCGAAGTGGTGGTCGGCTCCATCGGCAGCAGCGCCCGCAAGGACTACACGGCCATCGGCAGCGTGGTGAATATGGCTGCCCGGCTATGTTCCAATGCTCATCCTGGGCAAGTGCTGGTTTCAGAGGCGGTGAGCGTGGAACTGGGCAGTGTCGTCTCTCTACAAGCTCTGCCGCCGATTTCGCTCAAGGGATTTTCGGGCCCAGTACCGATATTCGATGCGACAACAGGGAAGGCATGATTTTGAATTGATCTTACTCCTGACTTTCTCCAACCGTGGTTTGGGTAATTCATTCAGATGATTCCTTCAAATAACTCAGAGGCCGTTATGTTGAATGCCTGTGCAATGCGGAAGAGCGTCTCCAGGGAGGAGTCAATTTCGCCCCGCTCGATTTCGCCTACATGGCTATCAGTCAAACCAGCGGCCTTGGCCAGTTCCTGCTGCGACCAGTCTTTCTTGAGCCGAAGATCGCGGATTCGTTCTCCCAGAGGTTTGAACACTTCTTTATCGCCGTGAGTGTTGTCGGTCATACGGTGAGGGCTTCGCCGGTGGGCAAGGGTTTGGTTCCTCTTGTGTTCTTGGGCAAAAAATGTATTTCACGGTCCCAGTCTGGGTCGCTCATCCAAAGCAGCATCGATTCATCTCCCAGGCTGCGACAAGGCAGCGCAGAAAACTACGATCAGCATCAAGAGAAACAAGCAGCGACGAAAATGGCTGCCTTCTTGGCAGTGCTCATGCGCGAATCTTGGTTGTTCTGATTCATGCATCCTCCGTTTTCCGCTGGCGGAATTTATCAAAGTTGGCAAACGTCAATTCGTCCTTCCGCTCCAGTGAGCTTCTGGCTGGTTCGGCTGTCAGGGATTCAGCAATAAGCTGGGATTCCATCTCGCTTAGGTTGTTTGAAAACTGCGAGAAGCTCTTAGAATTGGTGTCGCCGAGGGTCTTACGAAGCGCCAGCTTGATGTGATCGTGAATCGACTCGATGAAAGCAGTGCTGGTTTGCACAAGTTCCGGGGATAGGGCGTCTTTCCCGGCCAGCAGGTTGATCGATTGGAGAACCCGGCCAATGGCCGAATCCAGCGCGTGCATGAGCATCAAGATCTCCAGTCCTTCGGACATCTCTGAATTCATGTTTCCCCCATTGCGGGATACAAAAAAGATTCCTCCAAGGCTGTGACCTGGGGAAAAGAGCGCGAACCAGAATGGACATGGATGACAGGAAACTCGCACTGGAAGGCTTGTGCGCCGCCGCCTCGTACCAGGGCCAAAAATCGGGGCTGGTTGCGCCGCCCCTCGGGAGCCTGGATGTAGCGAGCCACTTCAGCGGCATTCCAGGGCGTTATTCTGAGGCCGCCATGTTGGCGCGATAACTCCAGCAACACGCAATGGATCGTTAGACCATGCGGTGCTACCAAAGAGGCAAGAGGAAATGGATAGGCGGGCCATCAAGGGGTTTGCCGGTGTTCTCGCTGCGTCTCCGATGAGCGAAAAGCCGCGTCAGGTTGTCCAGTGGTTTGGCGGCTCTTTCAGCACAAGGTAAGCCGGCCAACGGCTCAGTCCAGCAAAGAAGAAATGGCCAAGGTCCACGACATCATTACCAATTGGCTCGACTTGGCCATCCCGAAAAGGTGACCGTAGAAGATCCGGCAAGGGGCTGGTGCTGAACACGCCAGCACGCCAGAACGCCAGAAACTCTCTTATCTGGAAGTGCTAGTTAGAGCGTTGTTTCTGCTCGGGCAAACGACAATGGACTCCCTTCCATTGGATTATCGCTGAATCAACATTTCCAGTGGTTGCCCCCTTAGCCTGGATTATTCAGGTTTGAACGTAATATGCGGAAAATGCGCCAAAATGCATGAAACCCCTACACTGGTTATATACGGCGTGTCGTTTCTGGCCCTATGCAAAAATGAGCCTCAAACCCGCACCATTACTGCACTTCCCGCATTTTTGTTCAAATACTCATGAATAATCCAGGCTTAGGGGCTCCCTCTCCTGTGCTACCGAGAGATATGTGTACCCGCACATAATCCATAGACGCAATTCCAGCTAGGCCGCTGGTGAGTCCGAAGGAAGTGATTTGTTTGCCTCGGTCGCCTATGGGAATTATTTCGTTCAGGATCTGATCAAATTTTTCGCTGATTCACTTTGGTGGGTCCTGCAGCCGACATTGGATTCCCTTCCAGTCAATGGTTGCTGAAACAACCTTGTCTGTTACCGACCCATTAGCCACAGACGCTTCTAAAATCACTAAGGCTATTCGCACCCGTTCATAATCTCTGTAAGCAATTCCGACGACAGGACCGCTCGTGAGTCCAAGGGAATGGATTTGCTTTCCTCGCTCAGCTAGGGGGATTATTTCATTCAATATTTCTTCAAAACTTACGGTTGGTTCCGGTTTGAGAGGCTCGACAAGTGTTTTACAAGTCCGACCTTCTTCGGAATAGAACACTGTCATGGTGATTCCGTCACGAATGACATAGCGCTCCGACACTGGCGAACCGTAATGTTTCCGCCAATCGGTTGAATCTTGAGCACTTCCTAGTGGAATCCACAGGAATATCGTGGTGAAAAGTATTAATAAGGCAGATCGGTGAATCATGACCCCCTCCTTCTTACAAATTTACCTAACAAGTGCAACGTTGCAAACTGTTTGGATGGGATTCAGTTGCATGCAACGCTCACATTGATGTCAGCGCTGTTTGTCGAACTACCGCATCCTTTTTTGCCGGTTTGCGAGAAGTTATTCGTTCGCACAGTTGGACTGACCTGTATCGTAAATGGAACAAAGAGTCTCTGAGTAAATGTCAGGTTGCCGAACGGCATTGCATCACATCCGCCTACCGGGTCGTCTATGAACGTACCATCGGAATCTGTCATGTCTGAAGGTGTCACTTGGAGGTCCGTGCGCCCTTGCTGGGGCTGGCCATCGACGACAACATTGATTAAATCCTCGCGAATAGGCATTGTGGCAACGATTGGTTTTGATTGTTGATCTAATACCTGGTATCTGATGCGAAGTTTCATACCGAATGGACCTGGGTTGTTTTGACTGAGAAAGATTGCTGGACACCCATTTGCGGTAGCCGACTGGAGCTTTGATGAAACTCCAGACGAGAGTAATTGAATCTGTGACGGAATCTGAACAAAGAAATTCGCCATTGTGCTGGTGACGTTGCTGGCCGCTATGGTCACGTTCTGGTTGCCGGCTGCATTGGTATCATTCGTGCTTGTCAATGTGGCTGTGACCTTCATATCGGATACCACAGTAACATTGGAAACATGGAGATTTGTCCCAGCATTGACGGTTGGAGCCGACCCGAATCCCTGGCCAGAGATTGTCACTTGGGTTGGAGTTACTATTAAACCAGTCGGTGGACTAATGCTGTCGATTCGAGGCGCAATCGCAAAGACAGGTTGGGTGCTTGATTGCCCTCCATCGTCCTCTTCAGTCACACGATAGCCTGCCACAGTGGCCGTACTTGCAATCGTAAAAGTGACACTGATTGTGCCATCGTTGTTCAGAGTTGCACTTCCTGGTGATATGCCAGAACCGCTCACCCGCACCTTGGGGTTGCTGTTAAATGTGCCTCTAAGGAGTATCTGCTGCGAAGTTGTGCCAATAGGAACCTGGGTTGGTTCGATGCTACTAATTTGAGGCTGTGGCAGTGGCGGCGGTGGAGGCGCGCAACATTCAATGCTGTCACAGGACGGCTGGCACGAGCCGCCCGAAAAATCGAGAACGCATGTTTCGCACGGACCGCATATTCCGCAGTCAGGAAAGATACCGAGACCATACCCTCCCTTCACAGGATCAAAAACGGTGCTACCACCAACAATCAGGGCCTCGCTTTTCTTGTTCACGGTTTCAACCTTCAGCGTTCCAAAAGCTGTCCCTGGTGGGATCGTGTTGCCGTGTTCATCGGGAATGTTTGCAAGAATGGCTTGATTGAGATTCAAAATCCGGCTGCCGTTGCCCGGCAGAGAAATCAACGGCAGCGTGTAGGCTCCTGTGCCAGTCGATGTTGAATAAGTCAAGGTTGCGCGAGCTTTGAGATCCTTGTCGCTAGTATTTTGCACCGAGAGCAGCGAGACCAGATTGCCGGAAATGTCCCAATAAACGGAATCCATCGCGGTGGAAAAACTCACCGTTCCCTCTGACCGAAAAACAAAGTCTTTTGATTCGCCAACACTGAAAACGATAATTCCAAGGTCGCCTGGAGTTCCTGCGTGATTGATCGTCAAAGCCAGATGAGAAATATCGGTCCGCGGGGCGTCCGCAGGCAGTAAGCTGGAGAGTTGAATAATTCGAGTTTCCTGCGGCTCCAAGGGCTTGACTGGAATACCTATCTCCTGAACTGTGCCATCTGGCCCATTAAGGTGCGCGACAAGCTGCGGCGTTATGACTGTTTTGGTTCCGTTGCTCAGCAGGGCAAAAGCTGTCAATTTATCTTTGGGATTGAAGCCCAGCTGCGCATCGGCGGCTACGAATACGTCGGGAAATTGCCAGCTGGTTTGCTCGTTTGTGGGCTGATCATGCTTGGCATTGAATGCCGATACTAGAGAGAATCCTGTTGCCGGGTTCGAAAGTAACAGAGCCGGAAACAGCGCATGGTCCGGGCCGGTGTAGCGCAGAATGATGGAACCTTCGCTCGTGGTGTCTGCGCCATGCTGGTGCAGTAATTGGCGCAAACCGATCTTCTTGGTTTCATGGGGCGCAAGGCTGAGCGCGGGACTTGTCCGTTCATCTGCCTGAACCACGATCGAAGGCGAAACAATGATATTTTGGTTGCTTGCATTGGCCAAGGTAATGATGGCATCGGTTCCGCTGTCGGGCAGCCACCATGGAGCATATATGGCCCGATTTGTGTCATAGCGGTAGCCGCCAGAAAGTTCGAGGTCAAAGATCAATCCCCTCTTGTCGTTCTCGATCACGACTTCCCCTATGGTGTGGGCATCGGGATCATTAAACTCCAGAGACAGACTGCCCCACAGAGGGGCGTCGTGCGCCGGCTGGAGAATTTCGCTCAGTTTGTAACGGCCAACAGCATTCATTGCTATGGTAATCGCGTGCCTTTTGATGAGTGCGCCATCCTTCGAAAACAGTAGCAGGTCGCTGGAAACAGGATTGTGCTCGTCCTTGTTTCGCACAATGAGTGTGGTCGAATATCCCTCTCCCATCTCCCAAAACGCTCCATAAGAATGCTTGGCGCGCGGGCGTTGCTTGCTCGTCGCTTGCAGGGCTGGCCTCCCGACCGTAACGCCCGGCAATTTGTCGATGATCGAGAAATCTGCCCTGGGCCTGGGACAGTCTGCTGTCAATTTCGTGTTGGCTTTGCCGGAAGAAATCTTTGCAGATGGCGAGGAAACCTGTTGGGCCGTTACAACTGAAACTGCAAATAAGAGGCCGGGAATACCGAGGAACCCCATGACAACGAACTTGTCTGTCATTCTATCTCCATATATCATTTGACGCGCCATCTATCTTCGTATATCGTTCGCTTTGCTAGAATAGCAATCCGTTGTCATTCGCGGGGACGTTAACTTCCGTGGCTCATTTTCGTAGGTTGGCGGAGCTATGTACGGAACTGCAAATTAGGCATTTCAAATCTAAATCTATAGTTCCCCACCCTATGGGTAGCTTTTAACCACCTTCTAACCAACTTTTTGCTCCAGGCAACAAGCAAACACATCGGAACATTAATTAAAATTTACTAATATTATATCTTTGGCCATTTCATGCATGTCTTCAATCTCTTTGGTAAGGTTTTGGTTGTGGCTCTGCTACTTTGTGCAGTTTCGCCTAATGAAATAATACGTTCCCCTATTGAATGCCGGGATTAACTTGATTAGCCTTTTCTGTCGCTGCTTATGAATCATCGCACCAATTCCAGCGAAAAGCTCCACGGTATCGAAAAAATCAAACCCGATTCTCTTGAAGTCGACCGCTCTGGAGGCCCTTGCATGTCAAAAGATACAACTACACGACGTACTTTCTTGAAGGCTGCGGCTGCCGGTCTGACCGGCGCGGTGCTCAGCCCCAATGCTGTGAGCTATGGTCGCATCCTGGGGGCCAACGACCGTGTCCGGGTCGGCCTGGTCGGCTGTTCTGATCGTGCGCGCTCGGCGCTGATTCCGGCTTTCTATAAACACGCAAGCGAACTCAATTTCGATATGGTCGCCGTGTCGGACATCTGGAGCATGCGTCGCGCAGAGGCAAAAGAGTACTTTCAAAAGCGGTTCAATAAGGATGTTGCTTTGGCCCGCAACAATGAGGAACTCTACGACCGCAAGGACGTGGATGCCGTATTTGTTGCCACCGCAGACTTTCAACATGCCATGCATGGAGTAGAGGCGGTGCGGGCGGGACGCGACGCTTATGTGGAAAAGCCGATGGCCAATACTATGGCAGACGCGCGGGCGCTACGGAAAGCGGTGCATGAGACCGGTCGCATCGTGCAGATCGGCAGCCAGCGCCGTAGCACGCCGGTCTACCAGCAGGCCCATGATTTCATCAACTCCGGGAAGTTTGGCGATATCGTGGCGGTGGAGATGACCTGGAATGTGAACCAGCCAGGACGCTGGCGGCGGCCCAAACTGGTTCCCCAGATGCATGAGGCGGATACTGATTGGAAACGTTTTCTGTTGAATCGTCCGCATGAGCCCTTCGATGCGCGCAAGCACCTTGAGTTCCGCCTCTTCTGGCCTTATTCGTCGGGAATACCGTGCCAATGGATGGTCCATCAGATCGATACCGTGCACTGGTTTTCGCATCTTCCGCGTCCCCGCAGTGTGGTCGCAAACGGTGGCATTTACCTCTGGCACGATGGCCGCCAGAATTGGGACACCATGACAGCCATCTTCGATTATGGCCCGTTCGACAATCCCGCCAAGGGATTTCAAGTGATCTATTCGTCGCGACAGACAAATTCCGCTGGCGGCGTCAAAGAGATCTATTACTCCAACGGCGGCACGCTGGATCTGGAAAAACATCGAGTAAGCTCTGAAGGTGGATTGACAGAGCGGTACGCCAAAGAGATGGATATGCATGCCAATCTGCTCCCCGAGCAACAGCTTGCCCAGGCTGCGGCAGTCGAAACCTCCGCCGACACCGGCGCTGACGACTCGACATCGGCCAACGTGCGCAACTGGATGGAGTGTGTGCGTAGCCGCAAAAAGCCTAACGCGGACATCGAGGCCGGCTACAGCCATTCCGTTGCGCTGTGCATGACCATTGCGGCTATTCAAACCGGACAGCGCATCACTTTCGATGACGTTAAACAAGAGGTTGTGGTCGGAGGAGCGCATGGCCGTGGGTAACCGCTCCGGCTGGATCGCCTTTTTGCTGCTCTGTATGACGGGCGTCAGCCTGACGGCGCACGCTCAGCATCCGGCAAAGGGTGTTCAGGTAATTCCTGATGCGGCCAATCGCAAGGTCGAAGTTCTGATCGATGGCCAGCCCTTCACTTCGTATATCTACCCCACAACACTCAAAAAGCCGGTGCTGTTCCCACTGCGGACTGCGGAAAACGAGTTAGTAACGCGTGGGTTCCCACCCGGCCCTGGCGAACGGACAGACCACCCACACCACGTTGGACTCTGGTTCAACTATGGCAACGTGAACGGGATCGACTTTTGGAACAACTCCGATGCCATCAAGCCGCAAGACCGCGGCAAAATGGGGACCATCGTACATCGTGCTGTGATCGCTGCCAGGAGCGGTGATAGAAAAGGCGAACTTGAAGTTGAAGCCGACTGGCTGGGACCCGATAGCCAACCGATGTTGCGTGAGCACACGTTGTATGTCTTTCGTGGAAGCCGGGGCGTGCGCAGCATTGATCGCATCACAACGTTGACCGCCTTGGATCGAAAAGTCGCATTCACAGACGACAAAGAAGGCGTGCTAGGCCTGCGCGTGACCCATGCCTTGGAGTTACCGGGCGAAAAACCTGAGACGTTTACCGATGCAAGCGGGCGCGAGACCAAAGTGTCCGCAATGGACAACGGCGCGGCCACCGGCGACTACCTCACCAGTGAAGGCAAGCGCGGAGCGGCAGCGTGGGGCACGCGTGGCCGCTGGTGCTCATTGAGCGGGCATCTGAGCAAGCAACCGGTGACGATTACGATCCTGGACCATCCCAAGAATCCAGGGTTCCCACCCTACTGGCATGCTCGTGGATACGGCCTGTTTGCCGCTAATCCTCTGGGAGAGAAGGCGCTCAGCGGCGGTAAAGAGGAGTTGAACTTCACGCTCAATCCGGGGAGCAGCGTTACCTTTCACCATCGCATTCTTATTCTTTCCGAGCCCGCGTCTTCTGAGCGCACAGAAAAGCTGTATCAGGACTTTGTCACGGCTTATCCATGATAGTAAATTGAATGATTCTGCAAGCGATTCATTTTCAATCGAATTCTCGGAGGTCCAATGCGCATCCTGTCGCCGTGGTTTCTCTTGTTCACACTTTGTCTGGTCATGGCCTCGAACGCTTTCGGCCAGCAATGGACGCCAATAGGCGATGTCTCCCAGGTTTCGCGCATTCCAGGTGGGATTGAAATTAAGGCGGGCCAGGCCAGCATCCGAGTCACCGCCGTGAGCGACTCCGTAATCCGTGTCCGGGCGGCGCGGCAGGGAAAGTTTGGACCGGATGCCTCCTGGGCGGTGATTCCGCAACCCTCTCGGGAGACGGCTACAAAGATAACGGAGACGGCATCGACCGTCGAGATGGAAATTCCGGCGGGCCATGTCCGCATTTGGAAAAATCCTTTGCGTTTGGTCTTTCTGGATACCCTTGGAGATGTTATTAGCGAGGATGACGAACGAGCGGCCATCTCATTTAATGGAGATGCATTCCGTGTGACCAGGAAGATGCCGGAAGACGAAGTGTATTCGGGCCTGGGAGACAAGACCGCTCTGAATCTGCGCGACCACGCTTTTACGATGTGGAACACCGATGCCTTCGCCTGGCAGGAATCGACCGATCCGCTCTACAAGAGCATTCCGTTTTTCATCGCGTTGCGAAACGGCAAGAGTTACGGAATCTTTCTCGACAATAGCTGGCGAACTTATTTTGAGTTCGGCAAAACAGCGCATGACACATATTCCTTTGGCGCCGATGGTGGAGAGCTGGATTATTACTTCTTCTTCGGCGGCCTGGACCCGAAGAAGGTTGTGACCGCCTTCGCCGATCTCACCGGGAAACCGCCTCTGCCGCCATTGTGGGCGTTGGGATATCAGCAGAGCCGCTACAGCTATTTTCCGGAAGCCAAGGTGCGCGAGCTGGCACAGACCTTTCGCGCCAAGAAGATTCCCGCGGACGTGATCTACCTGGACATCGATTATCAGGATGGATATCGGCCCTTCACCATCAACCGCCAGTACTTCCCGACTTTTGAAAAGATGGTTCAAGACCTGCGCAACCAGGGATTCAGTACCGTGCTCATCACTGATCTTCACATCGCCAAAGTCCCTGGCTACAAGCCGTATGACGAAGGAGTTGCTGGCGACCACTTCGTCAAGAATCCTGATGGTACGGTTTACGCTGGGAGGGTGTGGCCTGGCAGCAGTGTCTTTCCTGAATTTACGCTTTCTTCGGCGCGCCGCTGGTGGGGCACTCTCTATAAGGACTTTGTAGACATGGGCGTCCGCGGTTTTTGGAACGACATGAACGAGCCTGCCATCTTCGACCGCCGCGACAAGACCATGCCGCTGGCCACTGTGCACCGGCTTGATGATGGCACCAACATTGATCATCGCGCGGCGCACAACATTTTCGGCATGCAAAACTCGCGGGCGACTTATGAAGGGTTGCTGAAGCTCGAAGGAAATGAACGTCCTTTCGTGCTGACCCGGGCGACCTACGCCGGCGGCCAGCGCTATGCCGCTACCTGGACCGGCGACAACTCAAGTACCTGGAACCACCTGCGCATGACCATCCCCACGCTTCTGAATCTGGGAATTTCCGGAAATGCGCTGGCTGGGATCGATGTTGGCGGTTTCAACGGCAATCCTTCGCCTGAGTTGCTCACCCGATGGATGGCGTTGGCGGCCTTCACTCCCATCTATCGCAACCACGCAATCAAAGGCAGCGCCAACCGCGAACCGTGGGTGGACGGCCCCGAGCACGAGAAGTGGAGAAGAGAATTCATCGAGCAGAGATACCGGATGCTGCCTTACATCTATTCCCTCGCGGAAGAGAGTTCGCGGACCGGATTGCCCATGATGCGTCCAGTCTTTTTGGAGTTCCCGCAGGAGGAGTGGCTCTTTGCAAACCAGGAGGAGTTTCTGCTCGGGCCATACTTGCTTGTTGCGCCCCGCGTGTGGGAGATGGCGCTTTCTTATGAAGTCCGGCTCCCCTCGGGAGAATGGTACGACTATTGGACGGGAAAGAAAATCACAGGCGGAGCGGCCCGCGTGCGGCCAGCCGGAAGCCTACCGCCGGCTGTGAATGAATTGCCGGTCTATGCGCGCGCGGGCGCAATCATTCCGCATCAACCGGTGGTTCAGAACACACAAGAGACGCCACAAGGGCCGCTGGAACTGCGCGTGTATCCAGGGCCCAATTGCTCTGGGTCTCTGTACCTGGATGATGGCCACACATTCAACTATCAGCGGGGAGAATTCCTGCGCGAGAGCTTTACATGCTCACAGGCCGAGCACTCAGTGACGGTACAAACCTCTCGTATGGACGGAAGCTACACACCCTGGTTCCATGAAATTCAATTTAGCGTTTACGGGATTCCCTCCGCACCAGCCCAAGTAACCGTCGACGGCGCGTCGATTCAGGATTTCCATTACGACTCTGCGCACGGAGTTGTCACTGCGGTCGTGCCATTCCATCTCCCCAACTCACGACTTGAGATTCAGTATTGATCATTTGAGCCAGCTTCTGGCTAGCTTGGCCTCTTCGGATTGGCTCAACAGCGCCAATCGAGTCTCGGTCACCAGGAA
>DASZEU010000125.1:0-20689 GCA_035940535.1 Candidatus Angelobacter sp. | reverse complement strand
GTATTTGGGTCCACAGAATCGGCAGTCCGCGTCACCGCACCCTTGAACTTCTGCTCCGGGTGAGCCTGCGCTTCGATCTCGGCATCTTGGCCGGTTTTCACATAAGGCACATAGCCTTCCGGCACACTCACAAAGATCCGCAAGCGCTTGATCTGCGCCACGCGAAACATCTCGCTGCCTGAAGTTCCGGAGACCCCTGGAGCAGCCGCAGAGTTCGCCCCCGGCGTATTGATGCCTTGGCCCGAACCAGTGGCAGAGATCAATGTACCAACATCAACATTCCGGGCGGTAACAATGCCGTCAAAGGGCGCTTCCACACGTTCATACTGTTGCAGTCTTATCAGGCGATCAAGATTGGCGCGGTTGGCTTTGATTGTGCTTTCGGCTGCCTTCAAATTGGCCGCTGCAACCTCGTAGTTGGCCTCTTGTGTATCGCCATCCTGGCGTGAGAGAACGCCCTTGGCCACCAGGACACGGAAGCGGTCGCGAGTCAAGATAGCCAGGTTCAGTTGGGCCTTCACCTGTCCCAGTGCGGACTCACTCTGTAAAAGAGTCGCCCTAGCTTGGTCCACTTGCTGATCGAGGTCTGGAGCATCAATTAAAGCCAGCATTTGCCCTTTGCGCACGTGGTCGCCCATATCCACTTTCCGCAAATGAACATAGCCCGAGGCGCGGGCGAATATTGACGCTTCTTCAATCGGGCTGAGCGTGCCAGGAAGCGAAAGGCGATCCTGGACGGAAGAGCGGCGTGCCGGAACTACAGTAAGAACAGGCAGCGTATTGCGCTTTCTCTCGGCTTCTTTCTCAATCTCCTTGCTTTCCAGGTAATGGGGAATAATGCCGGCTGCAAGCCCAATCAGGACGGCAACGACAATCGCCACTCCCAGCAGGCCCTTGGCGCGTGACGAAAATCGTGCTGCATGATGCCGATGGTCGCCTTCGCCATTGTGGCCCGATTCGACTGGCTCATTCCGTAATGTGGAATCCGGTTCCATTTGTCCCTTTTTAGGCCTGTTCCAACTTCAGCTCCTGATGGAATTCTTCATCAATTTTCTTATCGTAATCAACAGGAGGCCGTTTGCGGAGAAGAGAATAAATGACAGGCACGATGATGAGTGTGCTGGCCGTGGCTACCACCAGGCCGCCAATCACGGCGCGTCCAAGAGGTGCATTCTGTTCGCCTCCTTCTCCCATAGCCAAGGCCATCGGCAACATGCCGATAATCATGGCCAGCGCGGTCATGAACACCGGGCGCAGGCGCGTAAAACCGGCAGAGAGGGCCGCGTCAATCTCGTTTTTACCTTCCATCCGTTCGTCGTTGGCGAAGGTCACCATCAAGATGCTGTTGGCAGTGGCCACGCCAATACTCATGATGGCCCCCATCAGTGATGGAACGCTGAAGTTGGTTTGGGTCATGAAGAGCATCCAAAGAATTCCGACAAAAACTCCCGGCAGCGCTGTAAGAATGATGAAGGGATCGGTCCACGACTGAAAGTTCACGGCCATGAGCAGGTAGACAAAGATCACGGCAAACAGCATTCCAAGTGTCAACCGGGTGAATGATGACCGCATGGTCTGCACCTGGCCCTGAATCTGAAGAAAAGATCCTCTGGGAAGGTGCTTGGACTGCTCGTCCAAAATCTTTTGTATTTCTTTGGCGACGCTGCCCAGGTCGCGGCGATCCACATCTGCCAAAATGTCGAAGACGGGCTGCACGTTATAGTGATTGACGATCGTGGTTGCGATATTGCGCTTCACCGAAGCCAGATTCCCCAGCAGTTGCGTGGCATTGGTCGTGGATGAGGTGATCGGGGTCCTTTGTATCGTGTCGATGGAATCCATCTTATACGGCGGAGTTTGGACCGAGACTTGGTAGTTCACGCCGTTTTCGGGATTAAGCCACTGGTTGGGTGCGGTCTGCTGGCTGCCGCTGAGCGAGATCAACATGCTGGTAGCTACATCCCGCTGGGTCAAACCGACCTGCTGCGCTTTGCTGCGATCAACATTCACGTCAAGTTCAGGGGCCGCCACCTGCTGATGAATGTGGACATCCACGGCGCCGGGAATTTGCGCGATTTTCTGCTCCAGTTCCTTGGCCACCTTATAGTTTTCCGCCTGGTTGCGTCCTACAACCTGGACGTCAATGGGCGCGGCCAGCCCAAAATTCAAAATCTGGTTGGTGATATTGGCGGCGGTAAAGAAGAATGTATCCTCAGGAAATTTTTCTGTGAGCGCGCCCCGCAGTTGGCGCATGTAACCGCGCGTGGAATGGTGTTTTTCCTTGAGGGAGATCAGGATATCGCCATCGCTGGTAGAGATGGTGGCAGAGTTGCCAAAGGCCAGATTGATACCACCTGGTGGCAGGCCAATGTTGTCGAGGATCATGTCAATTTCATCGTTGGGAATGACCCGCCTGATCTCGTCTTCTACTCGGCCAAAGACCTGCTCGGTCTCTTCGATCCTGGTCCCCTCAGGAGCGCGCACGTGCAAGCGCATCTGCCCGGAATCCACATAAGGGAAGAAGTCTTCTCCTATCACCAGCAACAAAGCTCCTGAGGCCACAACGAAAATGGCAAACCCAACCAGCACCCAGGCTCGCCGATGCAAACACCAGGCCAGTAATGATTGGTAATAATCGCGAAATTGTTCGAATTTCTCTTCAAATTTCTGATGAATGCGCCAGATCAGGCTTTGCGATTCTTTCGTATGAACGTTGGGCCCTCCGGCGTAGAGAGGCAACTCCGGGCCCAGAAGATAATGCACCATCGTGGGCACGAGGGTCCGCGAGAGCAGATACGAGGCCATCATGGCGAAGACCACGGCCATCGCCAAGGGAGTGAAAAGATACCGGGCGGCGCCTGTAAGCAATATGACCGGAACAAAGACGATGCAGATGCAGAGCGTGGAAACCAGGGTGGGCAGCGCGATCTGCTGTGCGCCATCGAGAATGGCGCGGGTCAGCGACTTCTTCATGCCCATGTTGCGATGGACATTTTCGATCTCCACCGTAGCATCATCCACCAGGATGCCGACGGCCAGGGCCAAGCCTCCCAGAGTCATCACATTGATGGTCTCGCCTAATGCCCTGAGCACCACAATGGAGGTGAGAATGGAAAGTGGGATGGAGATACAAACGATCAAAGTGCTTCGCCAGCTTCCCAGGAAGAGCAGAATCATCATGGCGGTGAGAAAAGCGGCGATGACTCCTTCGCGCAGCACGCCATAGATCGACGCCCGCACAAAAAGCGACTGGTCAAACAAAGGAGTGACCTTCAATTGCTCGGGCAGCGTGGATTGGATTCGGGGTAGAGCGTTCTTGACTGCCTGCACAATATCAAGAGTTGAGGCTTTGCCGTTCCTGAGTATGGTGAGCAGGGCCGAGCGGGAGCCGTTAGTGCGGACGATGTTGCTCTGTACGGTATAACCATCTCTTACCTGTGCTACATCCTTTATATAAACAACAGCCCCGTTACTGGCGCGAATGGGAAGATTATTCAGTCCCTCGACTGTAGTTGGGCTGCTGTTGATGCGTACTTGATATTCAAAGTTTCCAATTCGGGCTGTCCCGGCAGGCAAGATGATGTTTTGCGCGCCCATGGCGGTGGATACATCCGCTGGAGAAAGATGTTTGGCATACAACATGTCAGGATCGAGGTCCACCATGATCTGCCGCTGCTTGCCGCCAAAAGGCAGCGGGACGGACGCGCCTTGCACGGTTGCAAGCTGGGTGCGAATGAAGTTGAGACCGTAGTCGTAGAGTTGGGCCTCGCTCATTCCTTCGCCGGAAAGGCTCAGTTGAAGAATGGGGACGCTGGAGGCGTCATATTTGAGAATATTGGGTGGAAACGTTCCGGGTGGCAGGCCGCGAAGGATGGTCTGCACTATGGCCGTGACCTGCGAGATCGCCAGTTCAACCTTAGCTTGCGGCTGGAAAAAAACCCGGATCACGGCGACGCCCGAATAGGTCTGCGACTCGATATGCTCAATATCATTGACCGTGGTGGTCATGGCCCGCTCGCTGACCGTGACCATGCGCTTCTCCATCTCGTCGGGAGTAAGCCCATTGAATGACCAGATCACCGAGACGACAGGGATATCAATATAAGGAAAGATGTCCTTGGGCGCCGTGGCGATGGAGCCGATCCCCAGGATGAAGATGAGCAACGACGCCACCACAAATGTATAAGGACGACGAAGCGCAAGCCGGACAATCCACATCTGCTGGCGTACCCCCCTGATTGCTCATCGGAAGCCCTGCAACGATCCCAGGCATTTACTTGAGAGCATATTCTACGACATCGCAGGAACGTGACAGGCCAACCTTTACTTTAATTAACAGTGCCACATCAAAACTTACCGCGGATTTGCGCAGATGGACGCGGGTTTTGTGTTTGTGTTTGTGCTTGTGCTTGTGACTTCTCACGGATGTTATAACCACCCTGTCATCCCGAACGTAGCGCTGCAAATAATTGGACACAACTTAGACGAAGGGCGCGGAGTGAGGGACCCCGACAATACTTCGGATTTAAATGCAGATCCGAGGTATTCTACCCAAAAAGATGTTCTATCTGTTCGCGCAACGCCGGAATGGGCGAAATGTTAATAGATCTCTTAGAGGCCCAAATCGTCTGCAGAGGGACAGTTTGAGTGTTGGTAGAAATGCCTTGAAGCTGCATCTAAAACTGAATTATCCTCGGGGTCCTTCAGCGCAAAGAACGCGCTAGGATGACAAGGCATTAGAGGTCACGGCGAAAATCCGCGAATATCCGCGTAATCCGCGGTATGATTTTTGCTGTTATTTCGACATAGCCTTCTCTATTTCATCCGCCGTGCGTGGCAGGTCGTGAGTAAGCATGACCAGTTTTCCGTTCTGGTCTATATAGAACATATCTTCAATGCGCACGCCCAGTTTCTCCTCTGGAATGTAGATTCCTGGCTCCAGGGTAAAGACCATGCCTTTATTCAACGGAATGGTGGCATCGCTGGCGTCGTGGACATTGAGACCTACGTGGTGGCCAAGGCCGTGGATGAAATATTTGCCCAGCGGGTCGCCGTGCAGGTCTTTGCCGTGGGCGTTGATATAGTCCATGGCGACCTTGTAGAGCGAATCAGGGCCGTTTCCAGTCAATTTCGAGCGTCCGATTTCGAAGGACTTTATCGCGGCCTCTTGGGCTTGGAGAACCAAATTGTAGATCTCTCGTTGGCGAGGGGTGAATTTACCGTTGACCGGGGCGGTGCGGGTGATGTCGGTGGCATACATGGAATATTCTCCGCCCACGTCCATTACCACTACGTCTCCGCTTTTCATGGTTCCTGAGTCTTCGGAATAGTGCAGCACGGTGGAGTACAAGCCGGAACCTACAATGGGCGCGTAGGCGGAGCGTTCGCAGCCGCGTTTCGAATATTCATACACGATAAGCGAGGCAATCTCGCGCTCGGTCACTCCGGGATGAATGGCCTTGAGAGCGGCGCGATGGCCAGCTTCGGAGGCATCCGTGGCGCGGGTGATGAACTCGATTTCACCTGCATCTTTTACCATGCGCAGGTGGGCAATTAACGGCCTGGAGTCGGCCCATGATGTGTAGTTCGGAAAAGAGTTAGTGCGGCGTAGCCATTCCCTTGGCCCGATCGAGGGTGATCCCTCGCCAGCATCGGTATAGACCAGCGCCCGGGGCTGAGGCAGGATCTTGATCAGTTCATCATGGATTTTATCCAGTGCTTGCACATGATCAAAGCCAGTGATGCGCGGAGCGTCAGGATTCTCCGGCCCGAGCTTGGGCCCAGTCCATTTTTCCTGGGTGAGGTTATGCTCAGGAAGAAAGAGGACTTCTGCATAAGGATGCGAATCCGAAGCAGCAGAAACCACGAGGGCTGCACCCGGCTCGGCCCAGCCCGTCAAATAGTAGAAATCGTCATTTTGACGAAAGCCAAACAGATCGTTTTGGCCTTCCGGCTCAGTTCCGCCAAAAAGAACCAGCGTACCGCCATTCATGCTCTTCGCCAATGCCATGCGGCGTTCACGATAATCCGCGCCTTTCTGGCGCTCCATAGCTGAACTTAGAACTGTGGCGGCAAGCAGCATTACAAAAAAGATTTTGCGCACGATGATTTGTCCTTCAAAGTGGAATGTTGCGGATTTTAGCAGATCGCTGGGGAGATTCACCGCAAAGGACGCCAAGGAAATTCAAAACCAAAATCAAAAGCAAAACCCACCACGGAGGCACAGCGTGGCGTAGCCACAACCAAAAGCTCAACGCTGATGAACGCTGATTTGAACTGATTGGCGCTGATGTGTGCTAGTCCGGCGCAAGCCGGACGCATGAAAATAGCCCACCGTTTCAACGGCGGGAAAGAAATTTGCGAGAAAAAACAAGATTTTGAAGCACGTCGTAGCACGGAGACACGGAGAAAATCAAAGAAAACTAGCCACTGATTTCGCTGAAAAACGCTGATCAGAAATTTCAAAAGTAGAATCTCTTAGCTTATCGAAAAGAATGCGTGATCTACTTTTGATCTTTAGATCTCGGTTTTGATCTTGGTTTTTCAGCGTTAATCAGCGTTGATCAGCGGTCAAAAATGACTTTGGGTTTTCTCCGTGTCTCCGCGCCTCCGTGGTGGGTTTTGGTTTTGATTTTCCTTTGCGGTGAAATCTATTGATCTATTGTTGTTTCAGGAGTCGCTCACGGTTCGCTCGAAGATTGCGCTTGCTGCGGCTGGCTGGATAAGGCTTATCGTCTCCCATCAGGCCCTTCCACAGCACCTGGTTGAACTTTGCTGAGTCGAGCTTGTCTTCCGCGCTGAAGTCGAAGCCTTCGGTCTGTCGGTCCCAATATTCAGCGTCGTGCCGGGGAGTGAAGGTTGCCGTGCCGGGAGCCGACGCCGAATCCGGCGGAAGCGGGATCTGGGTGGAACGCAAAACACCGGGTACTCGCGAAGCGTAATTCCATTGAGTCTGCGTGCGGGAGAATACGTCGAACATCGGCGGCTGGACTGCATCATTTAGTCCAAGATGCTTGATTCCCAGGATGTCTTCGATGGTGCGAAGCATCGAAACCGTGTTGAAGCGCCGCGAGACAACTGCGCCCTGCTTCACATACGGACCAACTACAAAAGCAATGCTGCGATGGGCATCTACGTGGTCAGGGCCGTTTTGGGCATCGTCTTCTATTACGAAGATCAATGTGTCTTTGGCATATTTACTTTTCGCCACTTTTTCGACCAGTAATCCCAACGCGTAATCGTTGTCGGCCATCTGCGTCTCGACCGTATTGACTCCGTCCGCCGCCGTTTTGAAATCTCCAAAGTGGTCATGAGCCAGACGCACCAGTTCCAGGCTGGGCAGGTTGTTGTCTTTTACATAGTCGTCAAACTCGCGCTCCCACTCTTTGAAACGCCAATAGTCAGCGAAGCGCTGGTCGAATCCCCGGAAATAAGGGTCCGTAACTTCGTGCAGGCGCGGATTGCTGGGGAAGGCTACGCGTGTGGTGCTGGCCGCTGGATCATGCAGCAGCGGGACCACAGCAATTGATTTTTCGGGAGCCACATAGCGGCCGAGGTCGAGAAAGAACCCGTAGTTGCGAACTTTCAAGCCGGCATTCAAGGCTGAGTCCCAAAGATAGCCGGCGCCCACAGAATCTTCGGGGCCGTCGGGCGCAGCCACATCGCCGGTGCCGGGAAGCTGGTCGGCGGCATCCTCCAAGGTGGCAGCACGAGGATCGAGGGCGGCCCGCTCCTCGGGAGAGCCTACACTCACGTTGATGCCTCGATTGACGCCCTCAAAATCGTAAGTCAGGCCGCGTCCTGAATAATTCACAGGGACACTCTTTTCAGTTACATCCGTGGCGCGGGCCGCAGTGCTCCAGTTCCAGCCATTTCCACTGACGTCGCCACTGTCATAGAAGTTGTCGAGAGTCACAAAGCGCCGGGCGAGGTCATGATGATTAGGAGCAATCGGCTCCTTGAACAACGTAATGGAAGGATCGCCGTTACCCTTTTCCAGGTCACCCAGCACTTGGTCATAAGTGCGGTTTTCTTTCACGATGTAGATCACGTGCTTGATGTTGTTGTGGAGAAAGGCAAACAGCGGATCAGCCGCCGCCGGTTGCACCGAGAAATGATTGTTGCTGGCGACCTGCTGCGTAAGTCGCTGCAACTCCGCGTCTTCTGGACGTGGAACAACCAGGAAGCCTCCTTTGATCAACTGCAAAACGTACTGCTGGGCCGACCCACATGCGCCGCGCTCCGCCCCGGACAACGAATTGCGACAACCCTTGGGATTGGGACCGGAGTTGGATTTTCCGTTGACGATATAAAGCACCGACCCATCGTGATTCAAGCTGACCGACTGCGGATACCAGCCGGTCGGCATCAGGCCTTGTACGCGGCTGTCGCCCACATCGCCGGCAAGTCTGATCACTGCAACTGAATTCGTGCCGCCGTTCGTAACATAAAGAGTTTGTTCATCAGGGGAAAGGGCAAGGCTGTTAGGATTGCTGCCCCTGAAGCGGCCCTTGTTGGGAAAGATTCGCGCGGGCGCAGTCGTAGCGATCGTGGCAATTACCTGGTTGGTCGCAGTGTTGATGACTACGACAGAATCGCTGTTGTCAGCGGCCACAAACAATTGGCTCTGGCTCTTGTTCAAGATGAGCTTGTTGGGCTGACCCTGGATTTTAATCCGGCTGGAAATCGATGGCGTAGAAGAAAGATTGAGCACCACAATTTCGCGGTCGCGCACGCTGGAGATATAGACTTTGTCATCTCCTTTGAAGACAGCCCAAAAGGGATATGCGCCGCCGGCAGTTCCCTTCTGTTTGGGATCGTTCTTTCCCGGCCGTAAATCCACCTCGGCAATCTTTTGCATGGTTTTCAGATCCACCAGCGAGACCGAATCGTTCTCATAATTAGCAGCCACTAGATAAGTGCCCGCTGCATTAACGGCCAGCCCGGCAACCATCGGACGGGCCCTCACTCCCAAAGCGCTGGCATGCCCCAAAGAAATTGGTTGTGGTGATTCGCTCCACCGGCCACTCGCCTGGGTAAAAACGTGAATGCTGTCATCACTTCCACCAGAGGCGTAGAACTGTGTGCCGCTAGGGTTCCAGGCCAGCCCGGCATAGGCATTAGGAACCTTCAGCACCTGCTTCTTGACCGGAGGCTGCTGGCGGATGTCATAAACAAACACGTACTCTCTCGACTGCTCAGGAACTGACTTCCCTTCAGCATCAAAATTGCGGTTGAAACCGCTGGTGAGAATCAGCAAAGTATTTCCATCAGGACTGACAGCCGTTGAAACCGGATGGTCAGCGGTAAATTGCGGCAGATCCGGCAAATCCGGGTTGAGAGGCTGAAAGATTGAACCTTTGGCTGCGGTTGGAGTAATGCTCATGCCGGTTGGAAGGACCTCGGCAGCCGATGCAGCTTGTTTTTTTGGCTTGGCATTCTGCGCCGCCGCCAGCGAGAAGCAACTAATCCCAACGATCCCTAGCGCCAGCATTATGTTGCGAATGTTCGTCCTGGTAGCCATTGATCCCTCCTGATCTTTAACTTGCTACACACAGAAAAAACGCGGCAGCCGAAACTGCCGCGTCTAACCGAGACTTCCAGACAATTAGAACTGGAATCGAGCACCCAGTTGGATCTGCCTTTGTGAATAGATGAAGTTGCTGTTGGCGTTATTCACCACGTTGAACGCAGGGTTGAAGTTCAATGTTGTACCACTGATGATGTAACCAGTCGAAGTGATGCCAGTCACGTTCTGGTGATTGGCAACGTTAAATACGTCGCCGGAGAGTTCCACCTTGTATTTTTCGCGGATGCTGAAACGCTTCGCGATCCGCATATCGCCGATCCAGGTGTTGGGAAATCTGAAGGTGTTCCGTCCCAGAACATCGATACGGTTGGCCCCGCCCGAACCATTGATACTGGATCCCAAGCCGCCTGCCGGGGAGCCCGCGGTTGTGAGTGAAAATGGAAGGCCGTTTTGGACCGTGAAAATAGGAGCGAATTCCCACTCGTTGGCCAAATAGCCTGCAAATCCCTGCAGTTTCCACGGGGAGAACATGACTGCGTTCATCGTGAAGCGGTTGGGCACGTCGTAGATCGAGTTCCCGTACTCTGCCTTGGCGTTGAAAGGAACCAGGAGATCATTGGTATCACTGAAGGTGGTGCCGTTGACTCCTGTATCAATTGCATGGGCCCAGGTGTAGTTGGCCGAGAATTGGATGTTGCGGCTAAACCGGTGATTCACCTGAACGGCGAGCGCCTGGTAATTACTGATGGCCCCACTGAAAATATTGGTGAGGGAGCCGAAGGCAGGGTTGAGCCGGCTGGTAAAGAGAGGCTCGGTCAATGTGGGAACGTTAAGAGGCCCGCCACCAGTAACGTTGTAGGTGACGTTGCTGGTTGAGGGAGCGATGTTGACATCAGCAAAGTTCGGCAGTTGACGCCCAAAGCTTCCTAGATAGCTCACCGAAAGAACTGTTCCCCAGCCAAGGTCGCGCTCCACCGTCAGATCAGCCTCACGGATTTGCGGGTTCTGGAAGTGCTTGTCAAAGAAGGTCACACTCGGCTGGGCTCCCGGGCAGGCTGGAGGTCCAGCCAAAACCACCGGGAAAGGCTGCACGCAGGGGCGAGTAACCGCCGAGGTAGGACTCAATGTAAATTGCAGTTGGCTGCCAGGCGCTCCTGTGTTGGTCAGCGCATTGAAGATGGTTGAATTGATGATGCGGCCATAGTAAACGCCATAGCCACCTCGGATCACGGTCTTGTTGTCAGCAAAAGGTGACCATGAGAAGCCAGCCCGTGGGCCGAAATTATTGCCATCGTTCGGCAAGGCGCCCGTTTGAGGCACTGCCGGATTCACCAGGTTGGCGAAGGGCGATGGCAACATCTCATATTCGTAACGGACACCAAAATTCACCGTCAGTCGCGGGGTAATCTTCCAATCATCCTGAGCGAAGAAAGCCAAATCGCTGGTGTTGAACTGGAATCCAAGAGGACCAAAAGCCTGAGTGAAGCTGGAGTAGCATGGAACTGCTTTGGCGGCCGAGACACAGGTGTTGGGTTTGTTGAGATCAGAGAAGTAGTTCAGCAAACTGCTGTAGCTATAGCTGGCGAATTGGTTGCGCAGGTTTTGAGAATTATCGTTCACGCGGCTGGCATCCATGCCGAACTTAAATGTGTGTTTGCCGTGAGTCATGATGATGGTATCGGCAAACTGGATGCGAGTCTCATCCGGGAACTTTGCGCGCAACAGGAACGTGGGTGTGCCAAAGCTGAAGCCATTGGTGATCGAAACGTTGGGCGGCAGGCCCAGCGGGTTGGTGAATGTCGGCGTATTGAGAAGATTGGAAACTTCGTAGGGCGTGGGCTGCTGGTTGTTCTCGAATTCGAAGTCACGTCCATAGGAAATTCGAGCTTCGTTGGAAAGAGTCGCACTGATTAACGAATCGACCTTCAGCACGCCCCAGGTATCTTTCACAAAGTCGTTGCCAAAGCTTCTAATACCGTTGGTGTTGGTGGCCTGGGTCTGGATGCCTGCGGGTGACGACCAGCGCATGCGGTTCAGCGAGAACGAAACATGGTTGTTCTGATCGACCTGCCAGTCAATCTTGGGGAAAAACAGAGTTTGATCACCGGTGCGCGGCACCGGACCGAGCATGGTCACAAGACCGGCCAAGTCATTGTTATAGATCGTCTGCGCCTGTGCAGGTGTTACGCCGAGGCGTGTTGACAGTGTAGTAATAGTGGCCCCGCTGGGCGGTGCAAAGAACACGTTCGGCCCGCTGGTAATTGCTGTTCCGGGGAAGTTACGGTGGAAACCATCCCAGGCAAGGTACCAAAAGAGTTTGTCTTTGATCAGCGGCCCTCCCACACCAAAGCCGCCGATGTATCGCACATCCTGCGGCTTAAAATTGACGGGCGTGAAAACACCGGGAGAGGTTTGCGTGGCGATGGTGGTAAAACCGTTCCTGGCGCCCCAGTTTTGGTTGCGATCATAAAAGTAACCTTCACCATGAATTACGTTCTGACCGCTCTTGGTGACCGTATTGATGACCGCGCCCGCCGACCGTCCGTATTCGGCTGAGTAGTTCGAGGTGTTGACCTGAAACTCTTCGACAGCCACTTTGGGCGTGGAGTAACCAACCCGCGTGCGTCCGCGCTCTTCGGAAAAGAAAGCTTGATTGTTGTCGGCCCCATCTACCGTATTGTTGTTCAAGAGGGTGCTCATGCCGCGGAAGCTGATCAGGCCGAATCCGCTGGAATCGCTGACTGCGCCAGGCGTAAGCAACGTAAATTCGGACCAACGTCCGCCGTTAATCGGCAGGTTATCGATGGCAACCTGGTTCAGCGTGGGAGCAAAATCCGCCGACGTGTAGTTGATTTGCGGGGCTTCCCCGCTCACGTCTACAGTTTCTTGACCACCGCCAACTGTCAAATGTGGAGTCACTTCGGTGAGGCTTCCAACCTGGACGATCACATTTTCCGCCTTGTAGGGCGCAAAGCCCTTCTGCGTGGCCGTGACGGTGTACGACCCGGATGCCAGGTTGGTGGCACGGAAATAGCCAGAAGAATTGGCTGTTATGGTTTGCTCAGCATTGGTTCCATTGTTGCGGACCACAATTTGAGCGTTGGGCACTACCGCGCCGCTGGAATCAAAGACAGTTCCGCCGATGGCGCCCTCAGTGGTCGACTGCGCAAACGCCAAACCGGCAAACAGAAAACAACAAAGAAAGAAGCTCAGAACCTTTCGCATTTATCCCCCCTACCCAAACGAGCCATCTTAAATGCCCGAATGTTTTTCAGCGTGTAAAACTTTGATTAAATTTTAGTCGCGATTGAATAAGACCAGCAAATATTAGGGTAGTCCGAGAGGAGCATACGCTGGGAGCGTTCCGAGTTCAATCCTTATTTCTGGCTTTGTTTGTGGAGAAATCTGCCTATTTGTGGAAAACCACTTCGTAATTGCCGAGAGTGAACGCACCAATCCAAATTTTTGGAACTGTCAGCCACTCCGGACTAGCAGCATTTTTGAAATTGTTTTTTCTCGCAAGTCTTCATCGACTTCTAAATCAAGTTCCGCTTTTCGCCCCTTTCTCGGCGTGCTCTTTGTGCTCTGCCGAGAGCTGCTGATCCTGATTGTTGTTGGTTTATCAGCATTTTGCAGCGAAACTCAGCGGCAAAGAGGTTTGGCTGCAACTCTCCTTTCACATTAACAAACCTTTACCTTCGGGAAACAAAACTAGACCGCATTTTTCTTCCCTGCCGGGTTTATACAGGTGGAAAGAAAAGTAGCTCAGACCTGACCACTCGAAACAAACGGAGATCGGCAACGGGCCTGGCTGGAAAAAGAGAGGCACATAATGAACCGACTACGGATGTTCGCGATAGCAACCGCTTTGATAGCAGGCAGCTCTGCTCTGGCCACAGCGCAGGATCACGATCGGGACCGAGACCGTGACCACCGCAACGGTTACGTCTATCGGAATGGCGGCTACTACAACGGTTACTACAATGGTGGGCGCTACAACGACCACGACCGTGATGATCGCTGGCGGAACCGTGATGACCGTTGGCGAAGGGACCGCGATGACCGCTGGCGAGGTGACCACGACCGCCGCTGGAGGCACGACGATGATGACCGCCGAGGCTGGTGGAACCGGCGCCACGACCGCGACTAAGTTCAGACAAAGTTGCAAAAGGAGACATGCCGCTGGGCATGTCTCTTTTTGCGTTGCGATCTTTTGATCGCATTCTTATGCAACGATTGTCACGTGTCCCCTCCGCGGTGAGCCCACGAAAGTCACCACGCCTTTTTGATCTCTTTACGTTTCCGGCATTCTCCAGTCCCAATTCAGGTACTCCGAACGCTTCCCCATAACAAACTCTTACCTGACGATTACAAAACTAGACCGCATATTTCTGCCGCGCCGGGTTCATACCTGTGGAAAGAAAAAGTAGCTAAGACCTGACCACTCGCAACCAAACAAGAGACCGGCAACGGGCCTGGCTGGAAAAGAGAGGCAAATCTTATGAACCGACTACGTATATTCGCGATAGCAACTGCATTGATAGCAGGAAGCTCTGCTCTGGCTTCAGCCGAAACCCCGGGTCATGACCGGGACCGGGACCGTGGGCACAATGGTTATGTCTATCGGGATGGCGGCTACTACAACGACCATGACCGTGATGATCGCGGGCGTTATGTGGACCGCGATGATCGCTCGAGAAGTAACCACGACAATCG
The DNA here is from genome assembly GCA_035940535.1 of Candidatus Angelobacter sp. GTDB lineage: Bacteria > Acidobacteriota > Terriglobia > Terriglobales > Acidobacteriaceae > Angelobacter. Next base: position 6,444 of record DASZEU010000125.1, on the reverse strand, counting down.
CTGGCGGCGCGATGACGACGACCGGCGTAGCAGCGGTTGGTGGAACCGAGGCCATGACCGCGACTAAGCAAGACCAATCAAAGTTGCAGAGGGAGACATGCCGCTGGGCATGTCTCTTTTTGCGTTTCTACATTTTGAGAGTATGCTGTTTCGGCGACCGAGTCCCGGCAGGGACGCATGAACGTAGCCCCAATACGGTTCACTTAAGGAATTCGAAGTTGTCAGGGACTCAGATGGTCAGCGCCGGAGGCGCACTAATTAGATGGTCAGCGCCGGAGGCGCGCTAAGAAGTTAGCCCAGCGTGTGAACGCTGGGAAAAGATTAGAGATAAATGACAAGCCCCAGCGGGGCGGCACAGATTTTCCGTTGTCTCTGCAATAAAGCTATTGATCGAAAAGGTTCATCAAGAGCTTAGTGAACCGTATTGAAAGTAGCCCACCATTGGTTCGGCCCCGCAAGAAACCTAGATTTGTGACGCTGTTTGGGGCCGAACCCAATGGTGGGAAGGTTGTCAGGTGATGGAATGAGGGCTGACGTGCGTCTTCACACAAACTTGACTCACTACCGCCAAATGCCTCAATGGCGTTGAGTCTGCGAAGCAACAACTTGGGTTTCAAGAATGCGTACCGAGATCAACTGCGGCTCGTAGGAAACATTTCTTGCGCGCCGGGCCACTACCAGCGCCTCAAAATGAGGGACCGGCTGGCCCAGGTCAATGCCGAGGGCGCTGTGTAGTTTATGGACCGCTTCCTCATCGCATAGAAATCGGCTGCCTGCGTCAACCGCCGTCATGTCCGTGCCGCCGATGATAAGCACTCTTCCGTCACTCGTGGGCACGTAGGATAGCGTGGCGTAGGTGCTATTGGAGGGAACATTCCACTGGTAGCTTTCGCTTTCGCCGCCCTTGGGATGGCGGTTGCGTAGAATTCCTTTGCGGGCTTCCAGGTGCCACTCGTAGCTAAAATTCAATCGATTATCGAAAAGCTCTACCCAGGGATTCGCCTTGAGGTGACCCAGGAGAATTACATTGTCCTCAGGGGTTTGCCAGCGAAAATTACGCGCGTAGACAACGGTTGTAGGAATCCTATTCTTCTTCCCAGTCTCGGTAAGCCGGGCCACGGCAAACGCGTCTTGGCTTCCGGTGAAAAAGGTACTCATGAAGTGCGACAGAATGCGGCGTGCCTCAGGGTCGCCAATGCGCGCGTTCACCAGGTTGTTGGGATAACCTTCGTCCCGATATTCGTTCAGGGTAATGGGACGATCCATAAAATCGGAAAAGAACATGGCATTGGCGTCGGAAGCGACGATGTACGTTTGCCGTCCATTGTCGAAGAGTTGCTTCCAAAGATGGTCCACGAATGGCGAGCCTGGGGCTGATGCCACGCGCTGCTCCCGTAAACGTACGTTCTGCCAGGCAAGCCATCCGCACAAAACGACCAACGCCGCTATCGCAACCCAAAGTGCAGAAGGAATCGTACGCAGTCGCGGAACTCTGGCCGGCGGTGTAGGTCCAACACTGTCATTGAGTGGTTGGCGAACTTGTTCCTTGCGGGGTTGAAACAGCGGCAAGTAAGAACCCACGGGAATTTCAATCGTGATGGGCTCGTCACGCCCTTCAGTAAGAAAGTATTGCAGCAACCTTTTCCGAAGTTGGGAAATCTGCGTCCTGACAATCGTGTCCCCGTCCGAATTGTAGCCGAGCCCCCGCTCGAACACGTCAGTTCCAATTTGCTGTTCAGAAATGAAACGATCCGGCGCCGTGAGGGCCTGCTCACAAAGATACCGAAGCAGTTGCAGCAAACGTGGCGAGTTTCGCAACGCGGTGCTTGAACTCACCCGTTGTACCAGAGACCAATAGTGATGCTGAGACGCAGGGCTCTGGGCCGGATTTGGATCAGGCGATTGCCGCATGGTGAGACACGCGATCCGCTTTCGACAACAACATCGGGATTGACGGCGTATTTTATCCGTCAATCTCGGTTATTAACTTATCGGCACACGGACCAACGGTGAAGAATTATAGCGGATTGTAAAGAGACTATATGCCTCGCGTTCGACAATCCCAGATAGCGAGACACAAAGGAGCAATGACCATGATGTCGGCGCAATGTGAAACCAAAGAAAATGGAAGTCTTATTCATCACGCGTGGTTGTGGAAACAATTGATGTTGGCAGCGCTAACCTTAATCCTGGTATTAGTTGGAAACCAGCAGACCTTGGCGCAGACGACTTTTCAGCATCCGGGAGTCCTAGTCAGCCGCAGCCAATTGGATTTTATTAAGACGCAGGTGGCAAACCACGTTGACCCCATCTACTCCGCTTTCTTGTCAGCGCAAAGCAGCCGGTACGGATCATTGACTTACACTCCTCAAGGCCCTCCTTCAGGCGGAGTGATCGACTGCGGCTCTTTTTCCAATCCCGATATCGGGTGCACAACCGAGGACGAAGACGGCGCCGCCGCCTACACACAAGCTCTGCTGTTTTGGATTACCGGCAATACCACTTACGCAAAGAATGCTATCACGATCTTAAACGCCTACGGGCATAACCTTACCGGATACACCAACTCCAATGGGCCGCTGCAAGCGGCCTGGGGCGCTTCGAAATGGGCGCGCGCCGCGGAGATCATTCGCTACAGCAATGCAGGCTGGGCGGCTGCGGATGCTCAGGCCTTTGGGGCCATGATGACCAACGCCATTCTGCCCAACATCATCAACGGTTCCGGCAACAACGGCAACTGGGAGCTGAGCATGATCGAGGGCATGATCGGCATCGCCGTATATAACAGTGATGCCAACCTGTTCAATCACGCCGTCACATTCTGGCATCAACGTGTGCCGGCTTACTTCTATTATTTTCCTATCGATGGACCGAATCCGGTTCCTCCTCCCCGCGGATCATTGAATTGGAATGGGCAGACCGTATTTAACGCCAGCGTGAATGGCGTAGCGCAAGAGACGTGCCGCGATTTTGGGCACACAGAATTCGGAATCGCGGCAGCCATCGCCGCCGCTGAAACGGCTCACATCCAGGGTGTGGACCTGTTCGGTTCGGAGCGTCCGCGCCTGGAAGCCACGCTGGAATTTCATACCTTGTATTTGGCCGGTGCCCCGGTGCCCAGCTCAGTCTGTGGCGGAAGCGTGACCCTTGCTCAGCGCCCAACTTTTGAGATCGGGTACAACGAATATCACAACCGGCTAGGGGACTCGTTGCCGCACACGTTGAATTGGCTGGTCAGTAATGTCAGGACGCAGGCCCTCCCTGTGGACCACCACATGATGGTCTTTGAAACCCTATCGCACGGCGCCGACGCCGGTACCAATCCCGACTTCAGTGTTGCCGCTACGCCTGGAACTCAGACCGTCAATGCAGGGAATTCGGCAAGCTACACCGTGAGTATCGGCGCAATTTCCGGCTTCAACGGAAATGTATCGCTCGCGGCCACTGGTTTGCCTTCTTCAGCCGTCGCCACCTTCAGCCCATCTTCCATCACTGGTTCCGGGACTTCAACCCTTACTGTATCCACCAGCGCCTCGACTCCCGCAGGCACTTCGACCGTGACCATCACGGGCGCCAGCGGGAGCCTTACGCATACCGCCACGGTCAGTTTGGCAGTAAACATTCCACCGCCGCCTGATTTCTCAATATCGGTCTCACCGGCATCGCAATCCGTCACTCCCGGGATGAATGCAACCTACACGGTAAGCGTAGCTGCCTTGAACGGTTTCAGTGGAACTGTCTCGATCACTGCCAGTAGCAGCCTGCCCATCTCGCCCGGCAGTTGCACGCTATCGGTGCCGCCCACCGGATCATGCTCGTTTACTGTAACTACCAGTAGCTCTACACCGCCCGGCACTTCCACGCTGAGCTTCGCTGCAACCAGCGGAAGCTTGAGCCACACAGCTACGGCGACTCTGACGGTTTCAGCACAGTGCGTCACCACAACTGCGAATGGCCCGTGGCAAGACGCTGCCTTCGCCAACCAGACCGGTACTTTTACCGCCCAATATGACGCGACTCCTTCGGCCTCACCCATCAACGCGGTCTTCGGTCTCTCGAACGGCGCACAGACTGCCTACACGGGATTTGCTGTAATCACCCGTTTCAATCCTTCCGGCAACATCGACGCTCGCAATGCCGGCGCTTATGCTGCGGCCTCCACGATTCCCTATACGGGAGGCGTGAAGTATCACTTCCGCGTAGTAGTGAACGTTGCTGCGCATACGTACTCCGCGTTCGTAACCCCTGCGGGCGGAACGGAGCTGACGATCGGCGCCAACTTCGCCTTCCGATCGGAACAGGCCACTACCTCGATGCTGAACTGGAATGGAGCCTTCTCAGAAGTAGGCTCGGAGACGGTTTGCAGCTTCACCCTTCAGGGCAGCAACCCTCCTGCCGATTTTGGCCTGGCAGCGACTCCAACTTCACGAACAGTAACCGCCGGCAACAGCACCAGCTACACCGTCAATGTCAGCCCGCTCAACGGCTACACCGGCACGGTTTCACTGAGCGCCAGCGGTTTGCCATCGGGAGCGACCGCCAGCTTCAGTCCGGCCTCAATTAGTGGAGGATCGGGCTCATCGACCTTGACCATTACTACCAACAGCTCCACGCTGGCCGGTACCTCGACGATTACCATCACAGGCTCCGACAGCACCGCATCTCTGAGTCACTCAACCAGCGTCAGCCTGACCGTGAATCAGGTGGCAGCGCCGGACTTCTCAATGACTGTGACGCCAGCTTCGCAGTCTGTGACCGCGGGAGCCAGCGGAACTTACACGGTAACAATCAATCCACTCAACGGTTTCACAGGCGTGGTGTCGTTGAGCGCGAGTGGCTTGCCTTCCGGGGCTACCGCCACCTTCAATCCGTCGTCCATTAGCGGAGGCTCGGGCTCTTCGACGCTCACCATCTCCACCATCAACTCAACACCGGCCGGCACGTCAACCATCACGATTACCGGAACCAGTGGCAGCCTGAACCATCCGGCCACTGCGTCGCTGGCCGTATCGCCGCAATGCGTGACCACAACCGCGAATGGTCCCTGGCAAGACGCCATCTTTGCCAACCAGACCGGTACCTTTACCGCCGAATATGACGCGACGCCTTCGGCTTCACCCATCAATGCGGTCTTCGGTCTCTCCAACAGCGCGCAAACCGCCTACACGGGATTTGCGGTAATCACGCGCTTCAATCCTTCCGGCGATATCGACGCTCGCAATGCCGGAGCTTATGCTGCAACCTCCACGATTCCCTATACAGGAGGCGTGAAGTATCACTTCCGCGTAGTGGTGAACGTTGCGGCGCATACATACTCTGCGTTCGTGACGCCAGCGGGTGGAACGGAGCTGACGATTGGTACTGACTTCGCCTTCCGTTCAGAGCAGGCCACAACCTCAATGCTCAACTGGACTGGAGCCTTCGGAGAAGTAGGCTCAGAGACGGTTTGCAGCTTCATTGTGCACTAGAGAATGCAGCCTAACCGGTGATTCCCCAAATGGAAAGAGGACCAGTCGGGAATCACCGTTTAGCCAAATCAGGCTATTTTCATGCGTCCGGCTTGCTCCGGACTGGTACCCATCAGCGGCAATCAGTTCAAATCAGCGTTCATCAGCGTTGAGCTTTTGGCTGCGGCTTGCTGCGCTGTGCCTCCGTGGTGGGTTTTGCTTATTTTGGTTGCAGCTTGCTACGCTGTGTCCTTCGTGTTTTTCTTCGTGTTCCTTCGTGGTTAAGCTGTTGGTTTTCCTTTGCGGCCTTCGCGTCCTTTGCGGTGAAAGGGTTTGGGTTGTGGCTCTGCTGATGTTTTCTCCGCGCTCCACGGCGCAGCTCGTCTTCTTGGTCTTCGCAAAAAATTCACACAGGCTTAACCACTCTTCAATGTTCCTCACATAGGCTTCTCCCTTTATTTGTTTGCGGAAATCGCATTCATTTTCAAACGGAGGAGAAACCATGTTTCGCTGGCGGTATCTATCTTTTTTCCTATTAGCTGGTCTGCTTATTTTCCCAATTTTGACAATAGGGCAATCTACCTTTGGCGACATCAGTGGAACGGTCACAGATCCATCAGGAGCTGTGGTTCCGGGCGCCACAATCAATGTGACCAACCTGGATACCAAGAGCGTCCATACTTCCACTACAGATGGCGAAGGTGTTTTTCGCGTGGTGAACCTTGATGCCGGCCGGTATCGAATCGAAGTCACCGCGAAGGGCTTCACCACGGTCAAGCATGACGAATTGGTTCTTCTGGCTCGGCAGTCGGCGCGTATGGATTTCCATCTCAGTGTGAGCGCGGCGGGTGAGACCGTTGAGGTGCAGGCGTCGCCCAATCTGAGCGATCAACTGACTGTCTCCGATTCCAAGACTGGAGACCAGATCAATTCACTGGCACTGAACTTTCGCGCCACCAACAATACCAGCCCTATCAATGTGGCCAACCTCACGCCG
>DASZEU010000124.1:0-4329 GCA_035940535.1 Candidatus Angelobacter sp. | reverse complement strand
TTCAGTCACGGTTTGTGCCGGCGTTTCCAGCACCGGATTGCCATATTTCACAATTGGATAGATCATCTCGTCTTGTCGGTATCAAAATTCCTGTAGTTGTTTTTTGTAGCCTGCAAAATTTCTAAGCGTTTCTGTCATTGAATCTCCGCCAAACTTTTCCAGAGCGCACTTGGCCAGGGTCAGGGCTACCATGGCTTCGGCTGCGACTCCCGCCGCCGGCACAACACAGACGTCGGAGCGTTCGTAGGCCGCTTTGACCGTTTCCCGCGTTTCAAAACTTACCGACTCTAGCGGACGCCGCAACGTGGAGATGGGTTTGAGATAGCCACGAACCAGGATGTCCTGGCCATTGGAAATTCCACCTTCGATGCCGCCAGCGTGATTGGACTTGCGAGTGAATCCAGTGAACTTGCTCGCGCCTTGAGACTTGGAGTAGCCGATTTCATCATGTACAGCAGAGCCAAACGATAAAGCCGATTCCACTCCGGTACCGATCTCTACACCCTTCACCGCCTGCAGAGACATCACGGCCATGGCCAGCAGGCCGTCGAGCCTTTCATCCCACTGAGCGTAGGTGCCGAGCCCCGGAGGAATGTTATGGGCCACTACTTCAAAGACACCGCCAACGGAGTCACCAGTCCGCAGAGCCTGGTCCACTTCGGCCTTCATACGCTGTTCAGCTTCCGGGTCGGCGCAGTTGAGCAAGACCTCATCTCGGGTGTGAAGTTCTTTGACCTTTTCCCAAGATACCTCGGCATTGCCCAAAGTAGCTTTGCCTACGGCAATCACGTGGCTAAGCACCTCAATCCCTAGTTCGCGCAAAAACAGCTTGGCTAGCGAGCCCACCGCTACCCTGGAAGCCGATTCCCGGGCCGAAGCCCGCTCCAATACGTACCGCGCTTCAGGAAAGTTGTATTTCAGAGCACCAGCAAGGTCCGCATGACCCGGACGCGGCGATGCTACGCTTTTGTGCTTGGCCGAATCGCCTGACTCGACCGGCAGGGACTCCTGCCAGTTCTTCCAGTCGCGGTTCTCCAGCAAGATCGCGATGGGCGAACCAATCGTTTGCCCGTGGCGGACGCCAGACAGGATGTGGGCCGTATCTTTCTCGATCTTCATGCGGCCACCCCGGCCGAAGCCCTGCTGCCTGCGCCATAACTCGCGATCTATAAAGTGCTGCTCGATTCTGAGACCGGCAGGGAGTCCTGAAAGAAAGGCCACCAAGGCTTCTCCGTGGGACTCACCGGCAGTGAAGTAGCGCAACATAGTGAGAAAACTATTGATTGTATCTGAAGCGGGCATTGCAATAAAAAAGGCGAGCAAAGCTGCTCGCCTTTCAGATTGCGATTAGCAGATCGGATGAGGGGTTTGTTTGACGTTTAAATGCATAATGCCGGAACTCAGGCCGCTTGCCGTATCTTGCTGCGTAGCTCACACGACCTCACCTGCTCGCAGAGCGGCGATCTCTTCACCCGAATAACCAATCTCTCGCAAAACTTCATCGGTGTGTTCTCCCAACATGGGAGCCCGATGCCTTATGCTTCCCGGCGTGGCGGAGAGGCGGACGGCTGTGTCGGCCAGCGGGACGGGCTTGGGCGCTCCGGGGTATTCGACGTATCGCAATAACTCGCGTGCTTTGACTTGTGGATCTTCCAACACTTGTCCAAGATTGAGCACCGGGCCAGAGGGGATGCGGGCCTTTTCTAGGTCACTAATGGCATCGGCAACGGTGCGGCTTGCCAGCCAGGCATTCATGGCCTCTGTGATTACGTCACGATTGTCGGCGCGCAGCAGGTCGTCTGCGAACCTGGGATCGGAGATAAAATCTTCGCGACCCACTAACCGTGCCCAGCGAGCGAACATCTCACCGCCGATGACCAATACGATCAGCCAGCCATCCTGGGCGCGGTAGGCGTCGGCGGGAGCGGTGTAGAAGCCGGCATTGCCTCGCTGCTGACGCTGCGTGCCTAATACATGCCGCTCCGCCAGCATGGCTTGCATAAACGTTATCCCGGTGGCCAAGAGCGAACCATCTACGACCTGGCCTTCGCCGGTTTGGGCGCGATGATAGAGCGCCACCATGATCCCAAAAGCGGTATGCAGAGCGGTGCCATAATCTTCAAAATTGACCACATCACGGATTGGTGGTCCGGGAAAACCGGTCAAACTCATGGCTCCGGACATGGCCTGCACCACGGTATCGAAGCCTACCCGGTTGGCGTACGGTCCATCCGGACCGAAGGTGGAAATTCGCGCCAGGATGATGTCTGGCTTGACTGCGCGCAGAGAATCGTAGTCCAGACGCATTTTTGCCATTACGCCCACGGGCAGGTTGGCTAGCACCACGTCGGCCTGCCGCACCAACCGGCGGATGATTTCAGCAGAACCAGTTTTGGATGTGTCGAGGGTGAGGCTGCGTTTGTTGCGGTTCAGGGAAAGAAATGCGCCGCCTTCGCCCTCTTCGGTAACCGGCCCTGGATACCGGTCTTCACTGCCCAGCCGCCGGTCAATGCGGATGACATCGGCGCCCATATCGGCCAGCAACATGCCGCAATAAGGCCCGGCTATAAACCGTCCAAAGTCAATTACGCGGATTCCCGCCAGAGGACTAGAGTTTGGCATCGGGTGATTTTAAATAAAAATGCTTAAAGAGACGATTTCTACCCAGTTGCGCTGCCTGACTCACCCCCACTGCGTCTTTCCGCGCAATCGGATGGCGAAATCTACGGTAGGCCGCCTTAACGGCCACATTTCAAAGGCACAGCGAGGTACTTACAATGGCAGACAACCTGCACTGAAATGAAGTAGAGCGGTGATTCCAAGGAACCATCCTCAGACATTTTTTTTCAGGAAGCCAATCATGACCAATACCAGTAAACCATCTGTTCTCCGCAATCTTGGAGATTTTCTGAGAAAAGAAGTAAACGTAAAGGAAGTACTCAAAGACCTGGCGGCTGACCCAGGTAAGCAGCAGAGATTAATTCGACCGGCAGCGGTCCGTTTCCAAGCCTCTTCGTGCAAGTTGCGACCTGAAACACCGAGAGGACGTCTCCTGCATTTTCCCGCTAAGCGCCGCGTGGGGACATAGAGTGCATTCGTTTTGGGGCAATTGTGTCGCCCCGCTGGGGCTTGTCCGTTCTTCGAATTAGTGCCTGCGAAAAAGACACGCGAATTGGGACATTGAGACAAGGCTCATTTTTACTGGATGAAATTCGCTGTTGGCAGGTCTCAGTTGCATGTTAAAAGTAGTTGATCACAATCTAGACCGACGACCACATTAATATAATTTAACTAAAAATTATTGGATTTGTCTTTGAGTCAGACCAAAAAGTTGGTTTAAAGTTGGTTAGAAGCTGACAATGGGTGGGGGACAATCAGGGTGGTTCAAAGAAATCTAAGATTGATCAAGATGCATGTATTTTGGGTACAGCTCCGCCAACCTGTAAAAAATGAACCACGGTAGTTAGAGTCCCCGCGAATGACGCCAAATTGTCAAAACCACGCTAGCACTTTTCAGGCGCTATGTCAAGAATAATTTAGTAGTATCTTTATTTTCTGCGGCTATGAGTTTACTTGCAGCCGACCGTCCGGCAGAACAGTACATTTGCGTTCTCTCCAGACAATCTTGTTTCCGGAAAAGCCGCCTATCCAAACCAGAAAGCCTAAGACATCCTGAAGCGGCAGCAGCCACCATTGTTTGAAAGAGGCCGGGTCATGGAGGATAAGTGAAGATGAAGCCCAGACAGCGCCCGCCCGGATGCTCAGGGTGAGAAGCACTAGAGGCCATGCTGCTCCATGAGCTAGCCATAAGAGCAATGCCCAAGGCAGAGGATAGGTAAAGATTTGGCCCCAATATCCCGCAGGGCGGGAGCGGCGGGTACTGCGCGCCCAGCGCAAGCGATGGCCAAGGTTCTGCTCCATGGGTTGGCTGCCGATGCGGTGCTCGATTATGTAAGAAGAAAACAAGACTGTGTGTCCAAGCTGGGCGGCACGCTGGCCCATTACAAAATCTTCGGCAAGGTAGTCCTGCAAGTAGCCGAATCCGCCCATCGAATCGAGCACAGTGCGGCGCACAGCCACGGTGCAGCCCAGCGCAAAATTCATTCCTTCGATCATGCGGGCGACCAGCACCCCACCCAGAAACTCAGTGTTCATCCCAATCGCCTCAAGGCGCGACCACAGGCTGCTTCCACCCACAGCCCGGTAAGGGCAGGTAATCATGCCAACTGAGGGATCATGGAATTCTTTGGCCAATTGAGAGAGAAAACTTGGAGTGACGCGCACGTCGCTGTCGCTCATTACCAGCAGCTCATGGCGGGCCTCGCGAAC
>DASZEU010000123.1:0-4302 GCA_035940535.1 Candidatus Angelobacter sp. | reverse complement strand
TCGGTGCGAATCCATTCACGCCATTTTGGGTCCATGTAGTAGCTGTAGCGGGGAGCATCGATCTGGATGTAATCCACTCCTTCGGTAGAAAGCTTGGCCAAATCCGCTTTCATGATTTCGACAATGTCCCACAACAACTCTAGATGGTCGCGGTAAATCCTGTCTGTGATTCCTCGCTTGAAAGAGATTGCAGGGAATTGCGTGGCGCTGGGGAGGGTCATCTTGATAGCTCCCGGACTGTGGGCCTTCAGATAAGGTAGTTCGTGCCCGGTCAGCGGACGAACCTGGCGAAGTCTGGCGTTCACGATGCCCGCAACTTTGCTCACACCGCTGGCCTGGGCTTGTCCCGCTTTCCAGGTGCGCGCTGTTGCATCGCCCAGATCGAAGCCTTCAACCGCATCAGTGAAGTCACTCATGAAATTACTGCGGCGCAACTCACCATCGGTGTACAGATCAAAACCCAACTCTTGCTGCTTCTTCAGAATCCGCTGGATGTGCATGTCCTCCAGGGTTTGGAGACGCAACAGATCGGTTGTTGGGGCGCACCGTGCCTCTAGCAGTTCCGGCGGGCGAATGAAACTTCCTATGTGTTCAGCTCGGTACTTGGTTGACATGGACGCGAGGCTCCCTGAGACGCGATTCCTTGTATCACGTTGCAACCAGTCGCCGCCACACTTGAATTCTGAATTTCATATAGTTATCTCCAGATTCGGCAGAAGGTTCAGTAAAAATCAGCCCAATTTACCTTGACATTGCCGGGGCGCTGTGGAGAATTGCTTCGCACAAAGCGTATTTCTTTGGCTGCGTCAATCGGACGAGCGTTCGTTCGAACGATAGCCGAAGATGATAGATGCAAGAGGAGTTGCCAAATGAAAACGAGCATTCAGAAAAACTGGGCGGCCCGCATAATCGCCATTTTAGTGTTCTGCCTGGTATGGGGCAGTGCTGAAGGGCAAACCACCAACGCCACGCTCTCAGGCGTGGTGCATGATCCGACCAGTGCAGTGGTTCCGCAAGTCAGGATCACGCTGAAGAATCCGGTCAAGGGCACTGTTCGTGTCGCTACCACCGACCCTGATGGCCGCTACAGCTTTACCAGCGTAGAGCCCGGGACCTACGAGCTACGCGCGGAGAGCGCCGGCTTCCGTACTGAAGTCAAGAACGGAGTCGTGCTGACGGTGGGCGGCTCCTCTGAAGTGGATATCACTCTCCAGGTCGGACCGACGAATGAGATCGTCACGGTCACCGGCGAAGCCCCGCTGATTGAAGCTTCCAAGGCCGAAGTAAGCAACGTGATTAACCAGCAAGCCATTGAGTCACTGCCAAACATCGGCCGCAACTTTGTGGATTTCGTGAAGCTTTCGAGCGGCGTGGCGCCGGGCCGGGAAAACACCGGTGGCGGAGCCTTCAAGGAACCCGACGCGGCGGTAGGTGCGGCGTCAGCGCCCCGGCTAACCTTTGGCGGACAATCAGAACTCAATACCAAGGTATTGGTGGATGGTGCAGATAATACCCAGAACTTTACCGGCCTGCCTCGCGTGACTCCTTCCCAGGAAGCGGCCCAGGAATTTCGCATCGTCAACAATACCTTTGCTGCCGAGTACGGCGGCGCGCTGGGCGGCTTTGTGAACATCGTCACCAAATCCGGCAGCAATGATCTTCACGGCTCCGGCTATTACTTCGGAATGAATAATGCCATGAATGTGCAGCCGCTGCTCACTGGCCCCAATCCGGTGTTGCGGCAAAACCAGTTCGGCTTTACTTTGGGCGGTCCTATCAAAAAAGACCGTACTTTCTGGTTTGCCAACTTTGAAGGACAACGCCGCGCTGAATCCAACAAGTTCTCATCGGTGATTCTCAATAATCTTGGAGCCATTAACGCTGTGAAGAGTTTCTATGGCCTGGCCCAGGAAACCACCAATTCTCTGCGCACCAACGACTACAACGGTGGTCTCCTGAAGTTGGACCACAACTTCAGCGAAAGAAATGTCTTGTCCGTGCGCTATAACGTGCTGAATTCTGAGGTCCTCGGGTTCCTGGGTGGCGGCGGCCGCGCTTCGCCGGCTTCGAGTACAGCCCGCAACAATAACACCTTCGATCAGTCGTTCGTGGCCAGCGACACGCTCATCTTTAGCCCCAACAAGGTAAATGAAGCTCACTTCCAATGGGCCCGTCGCAGCTTCGATTTTGCCTCGGTGCTCAAGCAGCCCGACCTGGAAGTCTCCAACTTGCTGCTCACGGGCAAGAGTACCTCGGACCCGGATTTCTATGAGGAAACGCGCATCCAGTTGTCTGACAGCTTCAGCCTCAACCTGGGAAAACATTCCTTGAAGATGGGAGGAGATTTCAACCATCTAACCGATGACTCCCAATGGGACCTGTTCTTTCCCGCACGCGTCATCTTTCCCAACCTGACCACATTCTTCAATCACACGCCAGCGGTCTTCTGGTTCCCGTTCCTGAGTACTGCAACATCGCATCCTGGATTCAGCGTGCCTTTTACGCAGGATGTTCCTACCATCTGGCAGCCCTTTACCACGACCAGTTACGATCACAACTCTTACGGGTTCTTCATGCAGGATGAATGGAAGGCCACGCAACGGCTGACCTTGACTTACGGCATGCGCTATGACTTTGAGACCTATCCTTCCAAGTTCTTCCTGAAAAATGATCTGAATAATTTCCAGCCCCGCGTTGGCTTTGCCTTTGCGTACAGCAAGAAAGGCGTGATTCGAGGCGGGTTTGGCATCTTCAACGACCGCCTGATTTCCAGCATCGGCCAGACCTTGGATACGGCCGAATGGCTGAGCGCTGGCTTCCAACCCAATGCTCCCACATTGTTCCCCGGGATCTCTGGAATTCGTGGCCGGTTTATTCAACCGACAGTAGGTGGTCCGGGAGCGACGACCGCCACCAACAACTTTATTGCCACTGGCCAAGTTCCCAATCTGGCAGTGCGGCCCGTAGGCTTCACCGATAATCTCGACGCCAACCTGCGCACGCCCTACAGCGAGCAGGGCAGTCTGAAGATCTCGCATGAAATCGGCGGTGGAGTTGCCGTATCGGTGAGCTACCTGTACGTGCATGGATTGAAGATCCAGGCCCATACTCCGTTGCTCAACGCCGTGCCAACTCCGGGCGCGGTGATTCCTGGCGAGCCCGGCAAGCCGGTCTTTGGTGATGGAACTCCGGGCGGGGCAGGCCGCAGATTGTTCCCGGAATTAGGTGATTTCTTCGTCAAGAGCAGTGGCGGGGCATCCATTTATCATGGGGCAACATTTGAGATAGAAAAACGCTTCTCCCACGGATTCAGCTTCCACAGCAGCTATAGCTGGTCTAAGACCATCTCCAACGTGGACTCGGTGGCCAACCTGGCCGATATACCGGAAAGCAGTCTGTCGCTGGAGCGCTCGCTATCCCGCCAGAATGTGCCGCAGCGCTATACGCTCACATTCTTGAGCGAAGTTCCACGCAGCATACCAGTGCTACACGACTTCAAGTTCAGCTCTCTGCTTTCGCTCGAAGGCGGACAGCCTTTCAACGTCTTTGCTGGCTCGGACGCCAATCGTGATGGCAACCCGCTCTCAGACCGCCCTGGCAACTTGGGCCGCAATTCGCTCAAAGGACCAGGTTACGCCAGCCTTGATCTGCGTGTCGGACGGGGCTTCCAATTGAAGGAACGTCTTCGCGCCGAGCTAAGCGGCGATATGTTCAACCTGCTCAATCGCACCAACATCAAAGATCTGAACACCCTATATGGAGGAACCGATCTGAGCTTGCCTCCCAATCCAGTGCTGGGCTTTGGCACGCCTCGCGACGTCTTCAACCCCTTCCAATTCCAGTTCGGCGCAAAGCTGACTTTCTAAGGCGCCTGATATGGCTCCGCGGTGGAACTGCGGAGCCATGTACTTTTCAAGCAGTATCGCTGATAAGCATATATTTTTTCTATACGGGAGTGTCGTCCCCTTTATCCCCCCTGTCGGACGGCCTTCTTCTTAAGTTTCTTAGAGTCAAGAGCTGTTTCGATCCTAAAAATAGGAATGGAGGCAGGCCCAGGCACACCTCCAAATCTCGCACATAATAGCTTTATCTATAGTAGTTGTTCTAAAATCATAGTCACTGTATTAAAATCCGAAATAGACGTCGTTATAATCCGAAATAGACGGACTTATAATCCGAAATGGACGGGTGTATAATCCGAAATGGACGGGCTTATAATCCGAAATAGACGGAGATCGGTTCCGAGATGGCCAGCTCTGATTTCACAGTTTTTCCACGGTTCTCGGCAGAACGTATAACTAC
>DASZEU010000122.1:0-3406 GCA_035940535.1 Candidatus Angelobacter sp. | reverse complement strand
AGGTAGTGCTTTCCAGCACGATGAGCTGCCCTGGACGAAGATACGAAGAGATATTTTCAGCCGTGGTCGAGATAAAGCTCAAATCAGGCTCATGATGATCGTTGAGCGGAGTAGGGACGCAAATAATGACCGCATCCATGCCTGAAATTTTCGAAAAATCTGTCGTCGCCTGAAAGCCATGTGCTGCCGCCGCCTGGATCTCGGTTTCGGGAATACGGACAATATAGGACCCGCCTTGCGAGAGGGTCTCGACCTTCTTTGGGTCAATATCGAACCCCGTAACCCGGAACTTCTCCTCGCTGAACAGCAGCGACAGTGGAAGTCCAACATATCCCAGCCCGATCACTCCGATGTTGGCGGAACGATTCCTGATTTTTTCTTTCAACAGGTCATCAGTGGTCAAGCCTTGCAATTGCGTAAGAGTTGTCATGGCGATCTCTACCTACTGCATTTCTATTGCCAGGAAGAATTACAAAGAGCAACAAGGGCCACGGCTCCGATGGAAGAGTTTGCAGAGCCATGGGGCAAGCAGTTCCGCGAACATCGAGCAGTTCCCTGCCGTTAGCTTCAGATCATGTGAAATGTTTTCCACTGTTTCCCTTCTCTTCATTTAAAGAGCGCCATCGTCTTTTATAGGCACTGTGCAATAGTTTTCAACTTGTGGGCTATTCCGCAGAACACACCATTGTTAGGTGGTCACGAAGCAGATTCTTGTTTGGCAGGCAGAATGCACATAAAACGCTGGCAGAAAATTTTCGAGAGAGATGGCTCAAACACATGGCAAGCGCAACAAGACTGCAAATGGCAATTCCCATTCTCGATCTGAAGGCGCAATTCGCTACGATACGGGAAGAAGTTCAATTGGCTATCGATGAAGTCCTGCGAACCCAGCACTTTATTCTGGGCCCCAAGGTTGAAAAGCTGGAGCAAGAGATTGCAAAGTATTGCGGCTGCCGGTTTGCCGTTGGCGTTGCTTCCGGCACCGATGCCCTGATTCTGGCTCTTCGCGCCTGCGGCATCGGCCCTGGAGACGAGGTGATTGTCCCCTCGTTTACATTTATTGCCACCGCCGACACCGTAAGCCTCCTTGGCGCTACACCTGTTTTCGCGGACATTGATCCGGACACTTTCAACATCGATCCCATACAGGTAGACCGGCTCATCACATCGCGCACCAAGGCAATCATCCCGGTTCATCTCTACGGCCAGTCGGCTGACATGGACCCGATTTTGGCCCTGGCGCGCGCTCGCAATCTTAAGGTGATCGAAGATTCCGCCCAGGCCATTGGCGCCACCTATCAGCAACGCCCGGTAAACTCTCTGGGCGATGCGGGATGTATCAGCTTCTTTCCCAGCAAGAACCTTGGCGGTTATGGCGATGGCGGCATGGTGGTTACCAATTCCGAGGAGACGTACCGCCGCCTTCTCTCCTTGCGGTCCCATGGAAGCAGGAAAAAGTATTTCAGCGAAGAACAAGGGTGGAACAGCCGCCTCGATGAGTTGCAAGCATCGATTCTGCTGGTGAAGCTGCGGCATCTGGATGACTGGATCAGCCAAAGGCAAGCAGCCGCCAGCCGCTATGACAGGTTGCTGGCAGACGTACCCAGCGTGGTCACGCCGAAGCGCAGCGAGCAGGGCAACCACGTCTTTCACCAATACACCATTCGCATCGCGCAACGCGATCGGGTCCAGCAACAGCTTGCCCAATGTGGTGTCTCCACAATGGTTTACTATCCTGTCCCAATTCATCTACAGCCTATCTATTCCCATCTTGGTTACAAACGGGGCGACTTGCCTGCAACCGAAGCAGCTTGTGAACAGGTTCTTTCGCTGCCCATGTTCCCGGAATTGCTCGTGGAACAGAGCGAATACGTTGCTGAATCAGTTCGCTCAGTCGTGGATGAGCTGGCCGGGAAAGGTAGGCAATCGTGACTAAGAGGGCTGGCCATGGAGCGGAAGAAGCGCAGGCCGGCGGGCGCTCGCCTTTTTCAGCGATGCCACCGAATTTTGACCTGATTCATCGCAGTTACGGCACGCTTCTAGTTCGAATCGCCGGGCAATATGTTCCTCGAAAATCATTGGTTCTGGCCGCCACCGAGACTCTGCTGATCATGCTGTCTCTTGTTGGCGCGACCGTGCTGCGGTTCCACAACCTCTCGACAGCACAGGAATACCTGTCGCAGGGCCTCAACTGGCTAAGGTTTATTTTGGTGACTCTCGTATGCCAGACAGCCTTGTACTATAACGGTTTTTACAGCCGGCGGACGATCCACAACCGTACCGCCCTGTCGATGCGTGCTTTCCAGGCTGCCGTTATTGCGCTCCTGCCGCTGTCTCTCTTGTACTATCTTTTTCCTCCAGTCCGGCTCGAACGGGGAATCCTGCTTTCGATGGCCCCGCTCGCGCTCCTGATGATGGCCGGCTGGAGGTTCTTCCTGGGCAGAAGCCGAAGCTTTACTCTTCCCCAAGAGCGAGTGTTGATCGTGGGAATGGGCGCGGCAGGCACAGGTCTGGCTTGCGAAATTTTGCGGCGTCCGGAGCTGCAATATAAGGTCGTGGGGTTCCTGGATCGGGAATGTCAGAATGACTTTGGAACAGTCCTGGTAGAACCCGGCATCATAGGCAACATCTCTCAACTTCAGCAAACCGTCGTGCGGGAGCAGGTGGACCGGGTCTTGATAGCACTTCCGGAACCGCTGGATGCCGCGACCAGCCACCAACTGGCGATTCTCAGGCTGCAAGGATTGCCCATCGAAGACGCGCGTTCCATGTATGAGCGCCTCACCGGCCGCATCATGCTCGATCAACTGCAGCTTAGCTGGCTCATTCTCTCCGATGGCTTTCACAAGTCGTCATTCCTCTTTGCC
Organism: Candidatus Angelobacter sp.; assembly: GCA_035940535.1. Taxonomy (GTDB): domain Bacteria; phylum Acidobacteriota; class Terriglobia; order Terriglobales; family Acidobacteriaceae; genus Angelobacter. The sequence continues at coordinate 539 of DASZEU010000122.1, read as the reverse complement.
GCCAAGCGATTCATTGACATTGTTGTTTCGTCTTTGCTGCTGGTTCTGGCGCTTCCTGTGATGCTGATCATCGCCCTGGCCATTCTTCTTGAAAGCGGAAGGCCAATACTCTTCCGTCAGGAGCGGGTCGGGTTGGGAGGAAGCACGTTTCAGATCCTGAAATATCGGTCGATGCGTCAAGAGGCCGAGGAGAGCACGCCACAATGGACAGCAGATCGCGACCCGCGTATCACTCGCGTTGGGGGGGTCATCAGAAAGTTCCGGCTCGATGAATTGCCGCAACTGATCAACATCCTTGGGGGAGAGATGAGCCTGATTGGCCCGCGCCCCGAAGTCCCTTATTTCTGCGATCTCTTAAGCGAGGACATTGCTTATTTCCAACAACGGCACAGCGTGCGTCCGGGACTCACGGGCTGGGCGCAGGTAAAGTATCAATACGGCGCAAGCCTGGAGGAGGCAAAGACCAAATTTGAATTTGATCTTTTCTACATCAAGCACATGTCTCTTCTGCTGGATCTAACCATCCTGTTTGAAACCGC
>DASZEU010000121.1:0-5800 GCA_035940535.1 Candidatus Angelobacter sp. | reverse complement strand
GGGACCGGCGAGAACCAAGGATCACCTGTGCCGGCTGGTCCGCTGTTGCCAGGGGTGGTTGGATTGGCGCCCTGACTAAAAAACTGCGCAGTATAGTTGTTGGTGCCCACGCTCACTACATCGCCACCGTGATAAGCCGTGGTGGAATTCCATGGAGGAGCGCAACCGCCACCCCCGCCTGAAGGCGTTGGCGTCGGAGTAGGCTTAGGCGTCGGGGTCGGCGTGGGTGTAGGTGTGGGGCTTGGAGTACCACTGACTGGGCTCCAGAGTGCCGGGACATTGGGTGGCTCCCAGCCTACCTGGGACGTATGGGCTTGAATACACTTGAACTCCTGACCGTTGAACATAACCAGGTCGCCGATCTTATATGCGGTATTCGGCGCCCAGTTGGGAATTGTTTGAGCAAAAGCTGCTAGCGGCAGTACGCAACAGAGAATCGTTGCGATGCATAGGACAACTACGGAGCGGGACCTCATCGAATGACCTCCTAAACGGTTCGTGACTCCAATTTCTGTTTTCTGGAGCGACGACGATCTTGCGACCGTGATCGTGCGCTTCAGCCTTGGGGAACGGCGCCGGCACGCGAGGTACAGTGGAAAGCTCGCCTTGCAGATCGCCCGGTCGTTGCAAGCGGCGCAGTCGAGCTGGTGTACGGGGTAGAAGCCTACTACATTATTCCGAACGATTCAATAAATTTTATTAAATCGATTTTGATACTGCAAAATGTAGGGTCCAGCCGGATGAATTTCAAATCTCAAGCTGTGTCTTTGGGCCTTCTCTGCGTTTCTCTGCGACCGGAGCCTGCACGAACCGGGGCGAATGTGCGGGTGGGGCTTTTATGTTTGGTTTTCAAACTACAACTTGCAAATTACCGGTTTCGAATCTCAATCCGTATCCTGCTATCCTTTAGATCTATGCGCAGGATTCTTCTTGCCTCCTTACTTGCTATGACTACCTGTATCGCTCAAGAAACTGCCACCACTTCTCCGGCTCCTGATCTGGATGAACTTACAAAGATGTCTGCGCGCTTTGCGCCTACGCCTTTGCAGGTGGATACCTCCAAACTTTCCGCTGGCGACCAGAAGGCGTTGGTCAAACTGGTGCAGGCGGCCCGTATTGTGAACCATATCTTTATGAACCAGTTCTGGAGCGGCGACGTGGCGCTTTACCACAAGCTCCAGTTGGACAAATCTCCTCTGGGCCGGGAGCGCCTGCATTATTTCTGGATCAATAAAGGCCCATGGTCGGAGATCGACGAGCACAAGGCGTTCCTGCCCGGCGTTCCCAGCAAGAAACCTGCGGGCGCAAATTTCTATCCTGAGGACATGACCAAGGAGGAATTTGAAAGCTGGATCAAAACGCTTCCTGAGGCCGAGAAGGCCCAGGCCCTCGGTTTCTTTACGGTCATTCGGCGTGACCATAGCCACAAGCTCAAGATGGCCCCTTTCAGTCAGGAGTACCAGGCCGATCTCGACCAAGCTGGAAAGCTGTTGCGCGAGGCTGCTGCTCTTACGAGTAATGCCAGCCTGAAGAAATTCCTCACCACGCGCGCCGATGCCTTCAAGTCCAACGACTACTTTGAAAGCGATGTGGCCTGGATGGACCTGGATGCGCCCCTGGATATCACGATCGGTCCCTACGAGACTTATAACGACGAAATATTTGGTTACAAAGCGGCCTTTGAAGCCTACGTGAATATTCGCGACGATCAGGAGACTGCGCGTCTTGCCTTTCTGGGCCAGCATCTCCAGGACATCGAGAATAATCTCCCGGAAGATCCGCAGTTCCGCAATCCCAAACTAGGAGCGCTTGCGCCGATCCGCGTAGTTAATGAAGTTTTTGGGGCGGGCGATGGCAACCACGGCGTACAGACCGCGGCCTACAACCTACCCAACGACGAGAAGGTCGTGCAGCAGAAGGGCAGCAAGCGAGTTATGCTTAAGAACGTGCAGCAGGCAAAGTTCAAAGCCACGCTGGTGCCCATCTCGCGCATTGTGCTTCCCAGCGCCGACCAAAAGGACGTCAACTTTGATCTGTTCTTCACCCACATCGTGGCCCATGAATTGACTCATGGACTTGGGCCACACCAGATCAAAGTAAATGGCCGCGACACCAATCCCCGGCAGGAGTTGAAGGAACTCTACAGTGCAATCGAAGAAGCCAAAGCCGATGTCACGGGCCTATTCGCCTTGCAATACCTGATGTCACAGGCCGATAAGGGAGCGATACAAATGCCCATTCCTCATGGCCCCGAAGTCGAGCGCCAGCTTTACATCACATACCTGGCTTCGTCGTTCCGTACCTTGCGCTTTGGTCTTCAGGATTCGCACGCGCGCGGCATGGCTATGCAATTCAATTTCTTCCTCGACAAAGGTGGCTACATTGCAAACGCCGATGGCACCTTCAGCGTAGACATCGAGAAGCTCAAGACAGCCGTCCGGGATCTTGACCACGATCTACTCACTGCCGAAGCTCAGGGAGACTACGACGCCGCGAAAACTATGCTGTCGAAGTACAACGTGATTCGTCCTGAAGTGCAGAGAGCCTTGGATCGCCTGAAGTCTCTGCCCACCGACATCGAGCCGGTCTTTGTGACCGCCGATGCGATCACAGGGCAGAAGGCTCCGGGCGAGGGACATGTGGCTGCTGAGCCTACCTCCAAGTAGACCGATGTCGATAACCCGCTGCCTGATGAACTGACGTGATTAAATAGTTGTCTGGATAGAACACCTCGTATCTGCAATTAAGGCCGAAGCATTATCGGGGTTCTTCACTGCGCGCCCGTGATCTTCCTAGTGCACATTTTTTGCGCGGCGCTCCGTTCAGAATGACACTCGTATGGATCATATCGAATCGAATAACTGGCAAGTCTGGTATAGCGATCTAACCATTTTAATTACAAAGGGTTACGGTCATATTAAGCCTATTTTCGGGCTTGACAACTGATAATCCCTGACTAAAATAATCTTCGGATTCTAACGAAGAGCTTAACTAAGACACCGAAGCCCATTTCAGGTGGAACCGCATTGCGTTTTTAGCTTCATGAGCAGCGGTTTGCCTAGCTGCCAATTCAAAAATCATGATTAGTGTCAAAGACCTTACCAAAAAATATGCCCGGAGCACTGCCGTAGATCACATCTCGTTTGAGGTGCAGAAGGGTGAAGTCGTCGGTTTCCTTGGGCCGAATGGCGCTGGGAAAACCACCACCATGCGTATCTTGACCTGCTTTCTTCCGCCTACGGAAGGCACAGCAACTGTCGCTGGGTTCGATGTGCTGGAGCAGCCTCTCGAGGTAAAAAAACGGATCGGGTATCTGCCTGAGACCCCGCCCATTTACCCGGAAATGGATACTACCGAATATCTGACGTTTGTGGGGAGGCTCAAAGGACTATCGGGCAGCGAGTTGCGCCGGCGCATTGACGATGTTTGCGAACGTTGCAGCATCGGCGACGTGAAAAAGAAACTTCTGGGCAAGCTCTCGAAAGGTTATCGTCAGCGCGTGGGACTGGCTCAGGCCATCATTCACAATCCTGAAGTGCTCATCCTCGACGAACCTACGGCCGGTCTCGACCCCAAACAAATCAATGAGACCCGTGACCTGATCAGGAGCCTGGCCGGCGACCACACCATTATTCTTAGCACCCACATTCTCCCGGAAGTGGAGCAGACCTGCGAGAAAGTAATCATCATTAACAGAGGCCGGCTCATGGCGACCGATTCAGTGGAGAACCTGCAAAGCCGCGCAAGGGGCGCTGAGTCTGTATTGGTGGAGGTGGCCAGTCGTAATGGCGCCCTTGATTCTCAGGCCGTGGTCCAGCGCTTGCAGCAGATCGCCGGCGTGTCACGGGTGCTTTCCAAGGAGGGCCGGGAGACCCGCGCGATCTTTGAAATCGAAAGCCTGAAAAACAAGTCTGTGCGGGGAGACGTGGCGCGAGCCGTGGTGGAAGGCGGTTGGGACCTGAATGAATTGCGTTCCGCAGCCGCCAGTTTAGAAGAGATCTTCCTCCAGCTCACCCAAGAGCAAAAAGAAATTCAAGAGGAGCCTGCCGAGGTGCCCGCATGAGAAATATCTGGATCATCTTTCGCAAAGAGCTGCGGAGCTATTTCGCTTCTCCGGTGGCGTACTTGCTCTTGACCATGTTTGCCGTGGTCTTTGGTTTCTTTTTCTGGAATGCGCTGGGTTACTTTGTCTTCGTCGGCATGGAGTCGCAGCTTCGCGGCCAATCTTTCCCCATGAATATCAATGAGCAGATTATCCGCCCTTTGCTCTCGAATATCAGCATCATTGGTTTGTTTTTGATTCCCCTGATCTCAATGCGGCTGTTTGCCGAGGAGAAGCGCACGGGAACGATTGAGCTTCTGGCGACCTCTCCCATCCGTGATTCTGAGGTAATCATCGGGAAGTGGCTGGCCGCAGTGGGCCTCTACAGTTTCATGCTGCTGTTTTCAGCCTTGAATTTCGTGTTCCTCTTCATCTACGGAAAACCCGATTGGAAGCCCTTTGCGCTAGGGTATCTCGGCTTGTTGCTTCAGGCAGGCGGCCTATTAGCCGTAGGGACGCTGATCTCCACCATGACGAAGAACCAGATCATCGCCGGCGCCGCCACCTTCGCCGTTTGCCTGATGCTTTGGGTGCTTGACTGGGTTACCGGATATGAGACGGCAACCTGGGCGCGGGTGCTCGCCTACATGTCGGTGATTACTCATTTCGAATCATTTGCCAAGGGTGTTTTCAATACAAAAGACGCCATCTTCTACGCGTCGCTCATCTTCCTGGGATTGTTCCTGACAACCCGGTCCATGGAATCTTTGCGCTGGAGGTCCTAAGTGAATGTTCGGTTGCTGAAAGCTCGACAGACAAAATACGCGGCGTATGCAACCCTCTACGTCCTGATCGTGCTTGCGGTCCTGGTGATCGCCAATATTTTGGGGGACCGTCATAACAAGTCGTATGACACCACCACCAACAAGCGTTACAGCTTGTCGGCGCAGACAGCCAAGATCGTCCAAGGTCTGAAGCAAGATACCTCGATCACCTATTTCGACCAGGCAACCCGCTTCAAGGAAGGCAAAGACCTGCTCGACCAATATGCGAACCTGTCTCCCAAGCTCCACGTAGATTACGTTGATCCCGATAAGAAGCCCCAGGTCGCTCGCGAAGCCGGAATTACCAATTATGGGACCGCAGTCGTCCAAATCGGGACGCGGAAGGAACTGGCAAAATCACTTAATGAAGAAGGCATTTCGGGCGCTTTCATTCGTGTTTTGAAGAACAACGCGCGCAATGTTTGTTTCGTTGCCGGAAGCGGCGAGCACCAGATCGACGATGCCGATAGGAACGGCTATTCCCGCCTGAAGGCGTCTTTGGGCAAGGACGAGTACTCGGCCAAATCCATCAACTTGTTGCAAAAAGACGAGATTCCGCAGGATTGCACGGTGGTCGTTATTGGCGGTCCGGCACGGGACTACCAGCAGCCACAAGTCGATGCCATCAAAAAGTATGTCGAAGGTGGCGGACGCGCCCTGGTCATGCTCGATCCACCGCTGAAGATGGGCAGGTCGGAAATTGCAGACAATGACGCGTTAACCAGCCTGCTGCAAAGCTGGGGTGTCACTCTCCAGAAAGATTTGATCCTGGACCTGAATCCCATCGGCCAACTTGCCGGCCTGGGGCCGCAGGTGGCGCTGGTGACCAGCTACAACCCTCATCCGATCCTGAATGAAATGAAGGGCACGGCAACCGGTTTCCCGCTCTCGCGCTCGTTGCAGATCAAGAACACCGATAAGACTACGGTCGAGA
>DASZEU010000120.1:0-3480 GCA_035940535.1 Candidatus Angelobacter sp. | reverse complement strand
AATCTGGTCAGACTGGATCACATAAACGCCCAAATCAGCGAACATCTTAGCTATTGTGGACTTTCCGCAAGCGATACCACCCGTCAGACCGACGCGCAGCATACTTATTGGACCCCGCGCCGCAGCTTGCAGGCCTTTACCGTATTCACCATGAGCATGGCAATCGTCAGAGGGCCTACTCCACCCGGTACCGGAGTCATCGCTCCCGCTACTTCTGCAACGCGCGGGTCCACATCTCCCATCAAGGTCGATCCTTTTTCAGCAAATGTCTTCTTGCGGGCGGCATTTCCAGCAAAGAACTTGTCAAACTCGGCCTGCTCGGTAACACTGTTCATGCCCACGTCGATCACCGTTGCTCCGGGCTTCACAAAGTCCGCGGTCACCATGCCGGCTTTGCCAATCGCCGCCACCAGGATGTCCGCCTGGCGGCAGACCCCGGGCAGGTTGTGCGTCTTTGAATGGCAAACCGTGACGGTGGCATTGGCATTCAGCAGCAACATGGCAGCCGGCTTGCCCACAATGTCACTGCGCCCCACCACCACGGCATTCTGTCCTTCGACCGGAATATTGCTGCGCCTCAAAATCTCCATCACCCCGCTGGGAGTGCAAGGAACCAATCCCGGACGCTGCGTCGAGAGATAACCAACGTTCACCGGATGGAACCCATCGACATCCTTCTCTGGAGCGACTGCGAGCAATATTTTTTTGGAATCCACCTGCTTGGGTAAAGGAAGCTGTACCAGGATGCCATCGATGTCGTCCCGGCGATTCAGATCATGGACCATCGCCAGCAACTCTTCAGTGGTAACTGAATCAGGCGGGGTGAGTTTTTCACTATGGATTTCAAGCTGCTCACAGGCTTTTACCTTGTTGCGGACATAAACCTCTGAGGCCGGGTTGTGTCCAGCCAGAATCACTGCCAGGCCAGGACGTTTGCCAAGAGCCGCCAGCCGTTTTACCTCATCCGCCAGCTCGGCCCTGATTTGCGCAGCAATCTTATTGCCGTCGAGAATTGTGACTGCCATAATATTGGAGAAGAGCTATCTTAAATGATTATCAAGCAAATCCTCGACATCCTGGTTTGTCCGGTTCCTGAGTGCCGGAAACCACTGACGCTAGCTGCGGACGAAAGCTCACTGCAGTGTACTGGTTGCGGCCTCGTCTATCCTGTGCGCGACGGCATCCCCATCTTGCTGATCGACCAGGCCCAAAAACCACAGTAAGCCCAAAATGCAGCATAGGACGTTTCCCTTACTTTTAGGTACACTATTTTTCGCTCTGGTCCGCCATGAGCATACGCAAAGATGCAGGGTGCTACCCAGATCGAAGAAGGTTATAAGCCTGGCGATGTTGTCCCCGAATCAGGGGTATTCACCGTGGTGCACGATAAGCACCGAGAGAGACATTTCGCCACAATCTTTAAGGGAATGCGCTTTCCCTTGTGCGCCCACTGTAAAGAGAGAGTGCGGTTCACTCTGTCTCGTCCAGCAGCGCCAATCTCAGAAGATGCGGATTTCAAATGAAAGAACACCGCTCAAGTTGGCTGCCTTGCGAATGGGCGACATTTTTGGGACAACACGCTATTTCACTTTTCGAGGGTATACGGCAAATACACTTGAAAAAACAGTTGCGTCGCAGTCCATAGGCGCGCTATACAGATGAGTTTGTTTTTCGTACCATGAAGATTAAGTAACCATGCTGAGACAGAACTACGCAATTCCGGTCAGGCAGATCGTTATCCCCCGTACGTCACCCAGGGCAGAAGGGGGCAGGAAGTCGCGCCTGCATTCTGCACACAAACAAGGAACCGGTTCCGGTCCGATCTTCAGTGCGGGTGAAACGGTACGCGAGACCGGGATCTATGAGGTCCTCCACGACGGCGCGCACCGCAGCGCCCATGAAGTCGTTATGCTCAATGGCGATGCCTTTCCAGCCTGTGATACTTGTGCTACCAAGGTGCGCTTTCGCCTGCTCCGTACCGCTCCCTATATCTTTCAGGATGCGGATTTTGAAGAACCACAATGAGGGGGATTGAGTAATTGGGTAAGTTGGTAATTGGGTAATTTTTGATCAAGTCTGCGGCTGGGCATCATCTGTAAGGAGTCTCGGATTCCTGAGTTTTTCAATTACCCACCTACCAGGGTCGAAAATCACATCGTTCACTGCCTCCACTCTGTCCACCAGGTCCACAACGTCCACTTTGTCCACGCTCCAACATGGCAAAGTTGATTTTCATGAGCTTTCGCGGGCCGCAGGCCCAAAGTGACAAATTACTCATTTACCAATTGATCCTAGATCAGTCCGCAGCGATATTCTGTCGTTCATTCTTGAAATCGAGCGAACGCAGGTACTCCCGGAATTGCTCGCCCAAGTCTGAGCGCTTCATGGCGAATTCGACCGTGGCCTTCAGGAAGCCGAGCTTATCGCCGGTGTCGTGGCGCTTGCCTTCAAATGTGTACCCATAAATTTTTTCGTTGGATTGCAGCAGGCCGCGCAACCCGTCGGTCAGTTGCAGCTCGCCGCCAGTTCCCAGAGGAGTGTGCTCCAGGGTGTCAAAAATAGTGGGCGTGAGGATGTAACGCCCGATAATGGCCAAATTGGAAGGCGCCTCTTCTGCTTTAGGCTTTTCTACCAGGTTACGAACCTCATGCAGTCGCCCATTAAACTTACCTTCCACTCGTTTGGCATCCAGCACGCCGTAAGAGGAAATTGCGGAACCATTTACCTCTTGCGTGGCCACTACCGAGGCCTGGGTCTCTTCAAAGACCTCCATCATCTGCTTCAGGCAGGGCTTTTCCGCGTCAATTACATCGTCGGCCAGCAACACGGCAAAAGGCTCGTTGCCCACCAACTCCCGCGCCATCAGCACCGCGTGGCCAAGCCCCATGGCTTCTTTCTGGCGGACGTAAGCCACATGGATCATGTCGGATATCTGGCGCACAATGGCCAGCAGGTCCAGCTTGCCCCGTTCCTCCAGCATTTTTTCGAGTTCGTAACTTACATCAAAATGGTCTTCAATCGCTGTTTTGCCGCGCCCCGTAATGATGATGATCTGATCGCAGCCTGCGGCCATGGCCTCCTCTACCCCATACTGGATGATGGGCTTATCCACCAGGGGCAGCATCTCTTTAGGTTGGGCCTTGGTGGCCGGCAGAAAACGCGTACCCAAACCCGCAGCAGGAAAGACAGCCTTGCGCACTCTCATCTTCATCGTTTGCAATCCTAAACGGTACTGCTCTTAAGATGCAGGAATTCTATACTAAGCACTCAGCCGTCAGCACTTAGCATTCAGCCCTTGAACATTTGGCTGCTGGAAAGGCATGTTTGGGCAAAATGGTCTTACGAAAAATGTTTTGAACAACCAAGGTCTGTGCTTATCATGTTGCCATGCGACGGTTTCTATCTGCAGCGATATTCGCAACATTCGCTCTTTCCTGTCTGGCACAAGACGTTTACTCAGCCAAACTTGCTGACCGCACC
>DASZEU010000119.1:0-10990 GCA_035940535.1 Candidatus Angelobacter sp. | reverse complement strand
GGACCGTATCACCGGGCGCCATCTGAGGGATATCTTTGCGCTGCAACCGCGCAGCAAGCTTTTCCATGATCGGATGCTGGGACATGTTTTTTCCTTTAATAGCGATGTCTTTTTCGAAATCCTCTTGTCGGAGATCGAATTCTACTTGATTAGAATTTTCAATTTCTAATTTCCAATTTGAAAACTGGCGCCAATGTCGTTTTCGAAAACCGAGAAAGTCGCCAGAGCTGCACAAATTAGAAATTAGCAATTAGAAATCTCTTTCAGAAACTTCTTGTCTTCCGCGCTTAGCGGCTGTTTTTCCAACAAGTCTGGCCGGTTTCGTAACGTTTTTTCCAGCGCTTTTTTTCTACGCCATTTGCGAATCTGCTCGTGGTTGCCGCCTATCAATACGTCCGGCACTGCATTGCCCCGAAACTCTGCCGGTCGCGTGTAATGCGGGTAGTCCAGCAATCCTCCAGAAGCACAGGTACTGTCCGGCAGATCGCAACCATCCAGAGCACCTTTTGCAGCGCCTGCCGTGAAGCTCTCCTGCTGGGCTGAGGCTGCATTGCTTAAAGCGCCTGGAACCAGCCGGGTGATGGCATCTACCATAATAGCTGCGGCCATCTCCCCGCCGCTCAGAATGTAGTCGCCAATCGATATCTCCTGATCGGCCAGATTCTCGGCTACGCGCTCGTCCACGCCTTCGTAACGCCCGCACAACAGAACCACGCGCTCCAGTTTAGCCAGTTCCTGGGCAACGCGCTGATTGAACATGCGGCCTTGCGGTGAAAGCAAGACAACGGTTTCAACACTTTCATGCGCCCGACGCTGTTCCTGGGGCCCAACGTCCAGGGACTCCACACATGCAAAGATCGGCTCGGGTTTCAGGACCATGCCTTCCCCCCCGCCAAAGGGACGATCATCTACCGTCTTGTGGCGATCGGAGGTAAAGTCCCGCAGATCGTGGATCGAGATTTCAATGAGTCCGGCTTCACGTGCTCTGCGTACGATGCCATAATCCAAAGGCCCGCGAAAAAAGTCCGGGAAAATCGTTACGATCTCGAACTTCATGAGCGGACTCACAACTGCTTTTTTTCCGTGCCTGCCCTACTCTTTAGTGAGGCATCTTTCTTGAGCGGCGAATCCAAATCAAGCAGGCCCGCAGGAAGTTGCATCTTTACCTGCTTCTGCTCCAGCGCCATCTCTTCGATGTAGCTGGCTGCAAAGGGGACCAGATACTCCTTGGCGCCGTGCGCAACCTCATCCCGAACTACCAGCAACGGCGCCTCACCGCTGCCGAACAGGACGTCTTGCACCTTGCCGATCACGCGCCCGCCGTCATAAACCTCGCAGCCGATCAGGTCGCTGATATAGACCTGGTCGCCTTCAAGCGGCACGCGCTGGCTGCGGCGAACCTGAATTTCCCAGCCGATCAGCAACTCTGCCTGGCTGATGCTGTCTACTCCGGCAAACTTAAGAACGATCTGGCCCTTGTGAGGCCAATGCTCTTCCAGGTCGAGTTCGTGGCGCTGGCCTTTGCTGTCGAGCCCAAAAAGCTGTTTGCGCGAGGCAAACCGTTCAGGAAAATTAGTGAACAGCGCCGCCGCTACCTCACCTTTGCGTCCCTGGGTTTTTGTAACCCGGGCCAGGGTGATGAATTCGGCATCATCAGCACCATGCATAGCGGGCGGTCTATTCGATGATTTCCAGCGTATAGCGTTTTTTCAGCTTCATGCTGGCCGCGCCCAGAATAGTGCGGATCGACTTTGCCGTCCGCCCTTGCTTGCCGATGACCTTACCCAGGTCCGTGGCTGCCACGCGTAACTCCAGCACGGTAGCCTGATCTTCATCCACTGCCGTCACCTGAACTTGGTCGGGAGCATCAACCAGGGCCTGGGCAATTTGCTCCACGAGCATACGCATGTCACCGCTCGGTTCTGTCATAAACCGTCCTCCTGCCTATTGCTGGGAGCCGGTGTTACTGGGGGAGAGTCCTCTATTAGGCCGCAGTACCTGTATTTGCTACGGGTGACTTGGAGAGCAACCGGCGGACCGTCTCAGAGAGCTGTGCGCCCTTCGAGACCCAGTAATCAATACGGTCACGCTTCACGTCAAAGGTCGTCGGGCTGGTGCGCGGGTTGTACAAACCCACCACTTCCACCGAACGGCCATTGCGGGCGCGTTCCTTGTCGATGACAACTACACGATAATAAGGCTGCTTGCGCGCACCGATGCGCGCCATACGAATCATTAACACTTTTGCTTGGGTTTCCTTTCGTTGGACCCCGCCTATCACGGGCAATTGGTTATTATCGCGCAAGTTGCAGGCAGTTGGCAATACCGGAATGATCTGTAAGAATGGAAAATTCGGGAGAAAACGACACATCCAATGCAGACATTGCAACGCACTTTTTCCATTATCAGACCAGACGCGGTGACCAAGGGCGCTACCGGTGACATTCTCCGCATGATCCAGGAGAAGGGCTTCCGCATCATCGGCATGAAAATGCTGGAGATCAACCAACAACAGGCCGAGGGCTTTTACGCCGTTCACGCCCACAAGCCATTTTTTGATTCCTTGACCAAGTTCATGTCCAGCGGCCCCATCGTGGTGCTTGCCCTGGAAAAAGAAAACGCCATTGCCGACCTGCGCAAACTGATGGGCGCCACGAATCCGGCGAACGCCGAGCCGGGAACGGTTCGCAAAAAATGGGCAGCCAGCATCGAACAAAATGCTATCCACGGCTCCGACGCCGATGATACCGCCCGCTTCGAGCTGAGTTATTTTTTTGCGGGGTATGAGCTGGCAAAGTGAACGTAGTTTTCAATCCATTCTCAGATTCGACCGGCGCTCCTCCAGTTCCTCCAGAGACTTGGGCCAGTCTTGGCGTAACAGGCGGCTTAGGGCGCGGTCTGCCAGCAGTTTTCCGGCTGTCTGGCAACGGGGGCAGTAATTCGTCTCATTGGATGCATAGCGGATGCGCTGGATCTTCGTGCTGCATTTGGGGCACGGTTGTCCGTAGCGGCCGTGGACTGCCATCTCTTCGCGAAAGGCAGTAACTTTTTCCGGAAACTTGTCGCCGGTCTCGGTGCGAAGATTCTGGGTCCACTGGGTGAGCGTGTCACGCGTTGCCCGGTACAGCCGGCTGATCTGTTCTGGATCCATGCGTTGCGTCAGCATCACCGGCGAGAGTTGAGCATGAAAGAGGACTTCGTCTGAGTAGGCGTTGCCGATTCCGCTGAAGATTCGCGGATCGGTGAGTGCGCGCTTCAGGGTGTGATTCGAAGCGGTGAGGGCTGCGCTAAACTGCTCCAGTCCGGCTGAAAACACGTCAATTCCGCCAGGATCGAGATTGGCCAGTGCTGCCTCTCCCTTTACAAGATGGAGCGATGCGCGTTTCTTGGCGCCCGCTTCGGTAAGAGTGAGCGTGCCAGAATCGAAGTCCAGGGCCGCCAGTGTCCGCCGGCCATCAGGAGTTTTGCGGCGTTCGCTCCAGTGCAGTCGTCCTGCGATCATCAGATGAAAGACTAGCCAAAGATCATTGTCGAATCCAAGGGCAATTCGCTTTCCCACGCGGCGCAATGCGCTCACTTTATGTTGATGTATCGTCTCGACTGGAGGATCAGCGGTGCGGAGTAGAAATGGCCCGGCAATCTGCACGCGCTCGAGAACGTGGCCAAGGATGCGGCGCTCCAACGCCTCGATGTAGACGACGATATCAGGCAGCTCGGGCATGACTCGATGTTCTGCCTATAATCTTCTCAAAATTTGTGTGCTAGTGCCGTAAAAGCCGAAAGTGAAAGGCAAAGAAAAGGGCGATCTCCACAAAAGTGGCAGATCGCCTTTGGATTTTACTTGTCTTGCAAATTACCCAATTACAAAATTACCCACTTACCCAATGGGATCATTGCGCCTGTTGCTTAGGCGACTGGGGTGGCTTAGCTGCTATCTCGCTCCTGGCGGCTGCCGAATTGAAGGTGACGAGATTCGGATACACAGGCGTCACCTCAAACGACATCTTGTCGCGGACTGACAGGAGCGCAACCGGTTTGCTCTTTAGCATCTCGACACGGTCGTCCCAGGGATTGAGTTTGACGCGACTGCCGAGGGGCAGAGCCGGTATCTGAGCGATGTTCATGACCTCCAGTTTCGGGGCTTGCTGTAGGGCGGCCATGCGGATGGCGTTGTTGTAAGCGAGGCGATTGCCAAAGTGCGGACTGATCAGCCAAGTCAGATCGCGCGAGTGGCCATCCAAAGCGCGAAGGAAGAGACCGGCGCTAGCCAGCTTTTCTTTGTAGGGAGAATTTTGCAAGAGTTCCAGCCCGCGCTGATCGGCTGCCTGCTCGTCCTGCTGTTTCTGGACAAGATCAATCTGGCGAAAGACCCGCTCATCGGGGAATAACATGCGATCGCTGAAAGAATATTTTGTGTTTACCCGATGGCCGAGGGCGATATGGGCCAGTTCGGGCGCGAGCACCATCGCCAGCGAAGATTCGTCCGGCAACACGTCAAGCAGCCCACGGCTCACCACAATCGTGTGGCCTACGATGAAGGCTTCCAGTGGGGTGGTCAGCAGCACGCGGCAACGTACTTCCGGTTCGATGTTCAGGTTATTGGTGATCTCCAGGTTATTGACAACGGTTTGCAGCACCTTGGAGACCTCGCCATCGGGCGCCAGGATGCCGGCGCGCTCCATGCGGTCGAGCAGATTATCTTCTGCTTCGCGCTCCCACAAATGTTGGCTCTGTACGGGAGAAATCTCGTTAGCGCCTCGATCGCTATGGTCGGCTACATCGGTGGATTCAACCTGCAGGGCGGTAAATTCCGACTGCTGGCCCGAATGTTTCAGGTCATATCCCCAAAGGCGTGTCTGTCCTTTCATGGCCAGCTTGCGGGAATCGTCGCGCTGGGCGTCGGATTCTTCGGTGTAGACGTAGGCCGGCAGCCATATTCCGGGCTGCATGTTGACGCGCCAGCTATCGAAGTGGAAAAAGTACTTCGTGTCGGTGTTCGGCCCGTAAGTTCCATTGATGCGGACGATGTTGTAGTCCTGATCTTCGACCCAGATGCGTCCCTTGAATCGTGTCTCATCACCATGCGGACGGGGCGTCACATCGAAGACCAATGTGCGCACCTCTCCCAGAAATTGCTGCCGCTGGTATTTCAGATCGTAGTGGTCCTTATCGAACGCCTGGTTCAGGAAGACCGTCTGCATGAAACGCACATTGGCGTAATTAAGCCGGTAAAAGCCGTCGAGACGGTCAAGGACACGGCTCATGAACGGGAGCTTGTTGTTGTCCTTGAACTTCTGGTCTTGCATACCTTTTTTGCCGAGAACCAGCCGGCCCAGGAAGTATCTGTCCTTGTCGGGCTGGGTCCCGAGTTGATCATTGAGCTTGAGCCTCTGGATATAGGTCTCGACCATAGGCGTGTAGCTGTGCATGTTCTCCACTAATTTGGCTTCCTGGAGAAAGATGCGCTCGATCGCAGCTTCATCGTGAGAAGCAGCCGGGGCGGTTGGCTCCGAGCCATCACGCCGCGCCCAGGCAGCCGTGCCTAATCCCATGATCATTACAAGAACGAAAAATTTGTAGAGCGAACGCATCGTTACCTCCGAGAAAACTCGAACATCAGTTTGCCAATTCGAAAACAATATGGACCAAGGCCGTTGAATCGTAGGGTTCCCCATTGCGTTTTGCTGGCCGGAACCGGATCTGCTGGGCGGCGCGTAGAGCGGATTCATCCAGGCCGTGTCCCAGCCCCCGCACAACTTGATCTACTCGCAGATCGCCCCGGGCGCCAAACGTAACTCGTACCAGGACTTCCCCTTCCAGATGAAGTTGCCGCGCCTCTTGTGTGTATGCCGGGACAGGTTTGTAGAAGACCTCTACGGGCGTAACACTTGGCTTCTCTTCCACATGGGCCTTCGGCGACTGAGCAGAGGCGGTCACCGCACCGAAGCCGGCGGACGACACTGTGCCGATCCGTTGGCGATCACCTTGTCCCGATCCTGCTGCTGTGCCGCCGAAACCGGCGCTAGCGATTGTTCCAGGAGTTCCGTGAGCGCCACCGGTTCCGTTGCCGTGGCCCGACCCAGCAGGCAAATCAAATGATCCCAAGCTCGCCACGGTGAGCACGCCTTTCTTTTCGGATGTGCCCTTCACACCATTGGGGTCTCCAAATCCACCTGTCTGGACCTCGCGAGGCGGCTTCTGCAGTGTCGCCTGCGCGGAACTGCCGGGGGCAAAAGTCTCGGTCACGACTTCTTTTTTAGGCCGTGCCGTTGTCACCACATCGTTCGTTGTCGAGAAAGCGCCGACAACCACCGCTTTTTTCGGCTCCACTTTCGGCACGATGGTCTCGGGCAGTTTGGCGGTCTCGATCGGTTTTGGTTTCACCTCAACCGGAGGCGGCTCTGGCGGAGGAGCGGTGACCTTGGGGGGAGTCAGCTTGGCCAATACTTTGGGGGGAGGCAGTGTGATCTTCTTGACTGGGGGGAGTTCAACTTGGCGCGCTTCTATTTGAGGCGCAAAGAGCGGCGTCATTCTGGATTGCTGTTCCTGTACCCGTGGAGCGGGCATCCAGCGAACCATGGCTACGACGAAGACGATACCAGCCACATGCAGAAACAAGCTCCAGGCAAACGCGCCCTTGCGTCTAAGTGCGGGCAACTCGTGATGGAAGCGAGGTACTGCCATTTCGGAAAAATCCCTTCTTTAGCTCTTTCGGGGTCAAACAAATCCAGGCCAGGCAATCTTTGTTGCCGTTTAAGATGTCACACCCAGGCAGAGTTGTCGCATTCCGTAAGCGCCGGTCAAGGTCCTGTACGCCAGATCAGTGTGCCACTCGTAGGAGTACAGTTCCTGATAGAGTGAGGTGCACGGTCTTTCGAGTTAGGGAAATAGGGCATCTAAGGTTGGATTTTTTCGAAGTAAGGCTTTAACCGCAGAATTCACAGAGCAGCGCATCGTGAAAAGCGTGAGATATAATTTTTTAGCCAGGATTGCTCCTTGCTCATGGCTGTTGATTCCATGCCTGTTCTTGGTCGTTACCGCGAAGAGTTGCGGCTTTCTGCCCTTCATTGGATTACATACATCGCCACTTACTTTCTAGTTGGCACGATGATGAACCAAGTTGGGCAATGGCTGGAGATCGCCCGCTTTGCCTTTTGGTGGCAGGTGATCACCGTTTATGTGCTCTACATGGTTCCGATTTCCATCCTGTTAAGAAAGCTTCCCTGGTGGCAACAATATTTATACGGGCTCTTCCCTATGGGCCTGCTGGAGTTCGGGGGTTACGCTCTCCACAGCAGCTACGCCTATCCCCATAACATTCTCGACCGGTTTTTCAGCGAAAGAAATTTCAGCCTTGCCATGGTGTTGTTCTTCGCTCTCTACTTCCCTTTGCTGAATGCTCTGGTAGCGCGCTTGCATCGGCTGCTTGTCCGGCCAACAGAGTCTAGTTTGTCGGAGCCCATACCCCAGCAAGCCGGCTTACGAGATTCGACTACGACTTAAGGCAATTCTTTCTATTCAGAATCTTGATCAGGCGACTCACAGTTTCGTGCCAGTGAAGTTTGGATGGTTCCGCGTTCATCTGCGCAGATCCGCGGTAAAGGTCTTGGCAGCTTCTGTGGCATGCGGGTGGCAAGACTTCTTGCCTCCGTGTTACATTCGCTAGTTTCCCAGGAGAGAACTGATGAAGGCTATACGCTTCCATGAATTCGGTGGACCGGAAGTTTTGAAATATGAAGATGTTCCCGATGTGAAGATTCGCAAAGACCAGGTGCTTGTCCGGGTGAAGGCCTGCGCCTTGAACCATCTTGATCTCTTCATCAGGAAAGGCTTGCCGGGCATCAAGCTTCCGCACATCAACGGGAGCGATGTTGCCGGAGACATTGCTGAGGTGGGCGAATACATCACCGACCTGAAGGTTGGCCAGCGCGTCCTGCTGACGCCTATGACTTTTTGCGGATACTGCACAGCCTGCACTGCCGGACAACAGAATTTTTGTCCGCAGTTCACCGTGCTCGGCTACATGAATGATGGTGGAAATGCCGACTACATCGCTGTGCCTCGCGTCAGCGTGTTACCTATTCCCGACGAGCTGACCTATGACGAAGCCGCCTCCGTCCCCTTGGTCTTCGTGACTGCCTGGCACATGCTCGTGAGCCGATGCCATATCAAGCCCGGCGACACGGTTTTGGTTCTGGGTGGAGGATCGGGTGTGGGTTCAGCGGCCATCCAGATTTGCAAGTTGTTCAATGCCCGCGTAATCGCCACCGGAGGCGATGAGGCCAAGCTCGACAAGTCGCGCGAACTGGGCGCCGACTACGTGATCAACCACTACCAGCAGAAAATTGCCGATGAAGTAAAGAAAATCACCAACAAAGCCATGTGCGACATCGTGTTTGAGCACGTCGGCAAGGCCACGTGGACGGAAAGCATGAAGTCACTCAAACCCGGTGGATCGCTGGTGACTTGCGGTGCGACTACTGGCCCCGAAGCCAGCTTTGATATCCGTTTTCTCTTTGCCCGGCAACTTTCATTCCTGGGTTCGTTCATGGGTACTATGAACGATTTTCACGAGTCCATGAAACACATCTTTTCCGGCAAGCTGAAAGCCGTGGTGGATAAGAGTTTTCCGTTACGCGAAGCTGCTGCCGCGCACGAGCGCCTGGAGAAGAGTGAGCAGTTCGGCAAAGTCATCTTGAATCCGTGAAATCGGGTCTTAAGGTAGCGCTTGGACGTGACAATCAGGTACTTACAACTTCCCTAAATAACTGTGGCATCCCATCGCGATGTGAGAGCTCGCTAAGCTCTGTTCAGTCCCAACAAAAATTGAAAAGGACAAGGAAGACCCTCAAATGAGCAAAACCAATGTGTTCATAGTCAAGGCATTTAGTTTTTTAGCAGTTCTGATGTTTGCAACCATAGTGATGCATGGCCAGGCCGCACGAACCTTTGTGTCCGGAGGAACCAACGCGAATGACAGCAATGCATGTAGCAACGCTGCACCGTGCAGGACCTTCGCAGCCGCCATCGCCAACACCAGCGCGGGAGGAGAGATTGATGCATTGGACACCGCTGAATACGGCCCAGTTACCATTACCAAAGCGATCACCATTGACGGCGGCGGCCAAGTTGCCTCAATCCAGGCAGATGGCGTGAACGGGATCGTAGTCTCGGCGGGCGCCAATGACAAGGTCATCCTGAGAAACCTTCGAATCAATGGGAGCAACACCGGGCTTAACGGCATCCGCTTCCTTTCCGGAAGTCAGTTGACCATAGATAAATGTGAGATCTTCGGCTTTACCCTGAACGGCGTGGATATTTCACAAGGGTCCAGCGCCCAATCCTGGGTGACCAACACCAACATCGGAATGGTTGGCGGCGTAGGAATCAGGGCCACAACAACAGCAGGAGTCGTTACTTTAGGAATCGACAAAGTACGCGTCGAATGGTCGAATAAAGGCATAGAAGCGGCCTTTCATAGCCGGGTCACGGTTAACGACTCCTTGGTACAGAACGCGGCGTCAATCGGCATGCAGGCCGATGGCGATGCATTGATCGTGATCAATGGGAGCGTGATTGACTTGAATGGCAGCGGCGTTCAGACCTCGCAGGTGGCGGGAGTTGACGCGGTCGCATACGTTGCAAATTCCGAAATCGCCTTCAATTCGACGGGATTCAATGAGCTGTCAGGCAGAATTAATACCTTTGGAAACAACCGCCTCATCGCCAATGGCTCAGACGGAGTCGTTCGGCCTCCCATTGCTATGAAGTAGAAAACAATATGTTAGTGAGCAGCAAGAAAGATCAGGCCGGACTGGAGCGCCAGTCCGGCTCCACCCCTCGTAGGCCAATCATTCCTTACCCTTTCCTCCGGCCTGCGAATAATGACACGTTCTAAAATGACTGCTGGTAATCCAAATTGCTAAAGCGATAGAATAGGAACATGAGCGACCATCTGGTAAACCCGAATGTTGAGCGTGGAGCCGTTGTTAAACGGTTCCAGAACACCGGCGGCAACCCGGTAGATGCAGCCCGCATGAAAGAGCTGTTGTTTGGCAGCGAGCAGCCTCAGGGCGTAGTCATGACCACTCTCGACGGCGTGGTCAACTGGATGCGCAAAAGCTCCATCTGGCCTATGACGTTTGGCTTGGCCTGCTGCGCCATCGAGATGATGGCCATGGGCGCTTCCCGTTTTGACATCGCGCGTTTCGGGGCTGAGGTGTTTCGTCCTTCGCCACGCCAGTCAGACCTGATGATCATTGCCGGACGTGTTTCCCAAAAGATGGCCCCGGTAATCCGCCAGCTCTGGGAGCAGATGCCGGAACCCAAATGGGTAATCTCGATGGGCGCCTGCGCTACCTCGGGAGGCGTATTCAACAATTATGCGCTGGTGCAGGGCGTTAACCAGGTGATTCCAGTCGATATCTATGTGCCGGGCTGTCCTCCTCGGCCGGAGCAGCTTATTTATGCCATTACGCTGCTTCAGGAAAAAATCCAGAAAGAGCGTGGATCGTTTAAGCGTGCTTTGAACTTGGCGTAAGGCCTTGACCACAGAAGGCACAGAGGTTCAGAGACTATCAAGCATTTTTCGCCGATGTGATCCTAATTCGTCTTGCGAGTCTCCACGCTGTTTTTTCTTGAATGAGTTGGAACATTTCAAGCAACTGTATCTATCCGTTCAAATCAGCGTCATCAGCGGTTAAATCTTCTCTGTGTTCCTCTGTGCCCTCCGTGGTGAAAAGGTTTTCTGTTAACCAGTTTTGAGCGCAGCCATGGCTTTCTTTATAAAACTCTGAATCTCTGCATTGAAAAGCTGTGGCATGTCGTTGAAAAAGTTTTTAGCAGTCGCGGGCCAGTTAGCGTGGTCGGCGTACAACCGATTCACGCCAGCCTGGACTTCGGGGTCTCCTCCCGTAAATCCGCCGACGAGACTCGACCAGCGTTGCGCTAACTCGCGGGCTTTTGGGCCTGCCGGGTCTTCTCCTCCGGC
>DASZEU010000118.1:0-4883 GCA_035940535.1 Candidatus Angelobacter sp. | reverse complement strand
ACCGGCGAGAGACTTGAAAAGCTTGGAGCCAAAACAGTGAATGACCTGCGAGGGCTCGATTTGGCAACTTTGGAGGACCATTTCGGCCGTTATGGGCTCCGCATGTACGAGTTGGCCCGCGGTATTGATGGCAACCCGGTTCTTTCTAACCGCCCAACACAGTCGATTTCCGCCGAGGATACCTTCGACAGCGGCGTGCTTCTCTCAGAGACAGAGCCGATGATACGGCGTCTCGCTGACAAGGTCTGGGCGGCCTCACAGAAGGAATCGCGCATCGCACATACCGTGGTTCTCAAGCTGAAGACCAGCGAATTCAACATCCTCACGCGTAGCCACGCCCCCAGTACCCCGCCCTCTTCACTCGAGGACCTAACCAACATCGCTCTGGCACTCCGGGAGCGAGTGGATTTGGATTCGCGGCAACGCTTTCGTCTTGCCGGCGTAGGTTTGAGTAATTTTCGTGAGCCGGAGGATCAGCCTATACAGCCAGTGCTCTTCGAGTGACTTGATGTGAATGGCGTTGCAGCAGGCGCTGCGTTATCTTGGCCTCTTCCTCCAATGGTTGCCTCTTACTTCCACAACTTCTGTGCCTTTAATCTTTAATATACAATTAGACGGGCTTCCACTAGTTTCAGAGGAGGTATGTAATGGTTGACACTCGAAGTGAGGTGAACGTACCGGAGGACCGTAGTCGGCTCGTGGTCTTGGAATGTGACCGCCATCGTGCTGACATCAACGTTGCGCTCGACTCCATCAGAAAAGACAGGGTCGTCTTAATTCAGAACGTTTTCGCAGACGATGCGGACAATGTGATCCATGGTATTGCGAATGGATTGGGCTTGGCGGAGGATTTATCTTTGCAGGCAGGTTATGTACGGCTTTATCGCCATCGCCACAATATTGGCAAGTTCTTTATGAGTGTTAACGAACGCTTCGACTATCAGTTTATACCTCCACACTCCGAAGGAAGTACAGCCCAGCGCATGCAGCTTGCTGCGTTTTTTTGTTATGAGAACAGCACGGATGGCGGCGAGTCCATTCTCATGAACGTTGATGGGTCAAGCAAGGTATGGCCATCGCTTCGAGAGAAGGTGAGGAGGGGTAAGCTGCTGCAATCAAAACCATTGACTCAACGTGAAGTGCTGCGGGCCCGAGGACAGTATGCGCTCAATTTGCCGGAAGACTTGTTAAGGGATGACGACCAGATCGTACAGGAGCAAGAAACCCAGATTCCTGGACTCTCCGTTGTAGAAGTATTAGCGAAACCAGAGAAGGCTCATTCTCACGTACTTGGCTCTGACATGTATGTTTATTGGGACACTGTATCAAGTATCGACATCGATTCAGCAGTTGAATACATGCATTTATTGAAGCAGTGTGGACTGCTCAAGGAACCAGATGGTGGTCTTGATCTGAAGCAGTTGGACAGCCAGGCTTCTCGAAGGATCTGGCACTCGGGTGTTGATTATTCTCAGCTATTCAGGTGCAAAATCACTGTCAAACTGGCTCCTGGGGATCTTGTTATTCAAAACAATTTCACTTGGGCTCACGCAGCCAACAACTGGTCCCCCGATTCAGGCACTCGCAACATTGCAGCCTCTTTCGCATAGATTGCACCTTGAGAACAACGGAAAGATTTACTCACTCCGCAAAGCCTGCACCACGTTCAAACGGGAGGCGCGGCGGGCAGGGACAAAGCTGGCAAGCAGGGCTGCGGCAAACAATATGGCAATCATGGCCGCCACCGTGAGCGGTTCCGTTGCCCGCATGCCGTCCACTAGGTGTAGTAATAGACGCCCTGCGGCCAGAGCGGCAAGAATCCCCAAACCTGCCCCCGACAAAATCATTCCCAAGCTCTGCTTCAACACAAGCCGCATGATATCGCGCGAGTTGGCCCCGAGCGCCATACGTATGCCGATCTCAGGAATGCGTTGGCTGGTCAAATAAGCCATTACGCCATAAATTCCAACACACGCCAGCAATAAGGCCAAACCGGCAAAGACGCCAAAGAGCAAGACAAGGAAACGCTCCCGGGCCAATGACGCACTCGCCAGTTGCTCCATGGTTCGAATCTGATACAGGACTGGATCGCCGGCTGTTCCGCGCAGCTTCTGTCGCAATGGTTCCGCGATGTTCAATGGCGTGACGTCAGTCCGAACAGCCAGGGAGAGAATGGAGGAAAAGAAACGCGTCAACCGGTCTGGCAAATATGCCAGCGGCGAATAGATCTGAGCGCGCACCTGGGCCTGGTCGTCGCGTGCGAGCCCCCAATGCCGCACGTGGCCCACTACACCAGCGACCTGGGCTGGACCAATGCCCTGGAGCCAAAGGCGCTTCCCGATTGGGTCTTGTCCGCGAAAGGCGTGGCGGGCCAGAACCTCGTCAATCACCACAACAGGGTTGTTGCCCATGCGATCATCGTCAGTGAAGAATCGCCCCTCGCGTAGGGGAATTCCCATGACTTTCAGATAGTCCGGGGTCACGCTGCTCTGCACCGCAAGGGGCATTTGGTCGGGAGGCGGCGGAGCCTCCGTGGTCCAGTAACCAACCTCGTTGATGCCTTCACGCATGGGCACAATGTCCGTCAATGCCACGGATCGCACCCCAGGCATCTGGCGCGTGCTATCAAGCAGTTGCCGCCAGGCAGCGCGCGTCTGCTCAGGATCCGTAAGCGAAGCTGGCGAAAACGCCAAGCGAGTGACTAACACATTCCTGATGTCAAGACCCGGATCAAGAGAAGAAAGGCGCAGAATCGTGCGGCCAAGCATTCCGGCAGAAACCAGCAGCAACACCGCCAGAGCAATCTGGGGTATCACAAAAGCACTGTGCAAGCGGCGCGAGTTACCGGAAGTGGTTCTGGCGCTGGCCCGGAGCGTTGGTTCCAAATTGCGTGCGGGAGCGCGCAATGCAGGGGCCAACCCAAAGAGCAAGGCACTAAACAAAGAAACAGCCAATGCAAACAACAGCACATGCCAGTCGAGCTGGATTTCTTCTACCCGTGGCAAACTGCCAGGCCAGAACAGCAGAAACGGACGCATGGCGGCAGCAGCGAGCAACACACCCAGCGCTCCTCCGACAAGCCCTAACAACAAACTCTCTGTCAGGCACTGCCGCACCAGGCGGCCCCGTCCCGCCCCAAGCGCTACCTGCACAGCGAATTCACGTTCACGCGACACCGCGCGCGACAACAGCACGCTGGCTACATTGGCGCACGCAATTAACAGCAGCAGACCCACAGCAGCCAACAGCAGCCATAATGTAGAGCCGACACCTGCCACTAACTCTTGACTAAGTGTTTGAACTGTAAAGCTGCGGCCGGCATTCGACGCGGGATATTCTTGAGCGAGATTGCGGGCAATCTGCGCCACTTCAGCCTGAGCGGCGGTAAGAGCTACCCCCGGCCGCAAGCGCGCGAGAACATGAAGGAAGATTGCTTCTCGATTCTGCATTCTTGCCTCAGTGCTCTGGCCGAGCGGAGTAAAGATGTCCGGCTCTCCATCCAGCCGAAACCCTGCTGGCGCAATGCCGGTAATGGTGTAAGACTTTCCATCAAAAATCAGCTTGCTGCCCAAAACATCGGGACGTCCGCCAAACCTGCGCTGCCACAAGTTTTGACTGATGACGGCCACCGGCGTTGTACCAGGCCGGTTTTCTTCCGGCAGAAAGGAGCGTCCGCGCACAAGAGTAATTCCCAGAACCGAAAACAATTCTGGAGAAATCTGGCGGCTATCAACGTATTCGGCATCGCCGGGTTCGGTCACAGTGCCGCCGCCGTGGGTCCAAGCTGCCAGAGCCAGAGAGCGGCTCTGCTGCTGGCAATCGAGGAAGTCAGGATATGAGAACCACAGGTCTCCGTACTTTTCCGTGTTTTCGTGTAGTGTGACCAACTGGTCGGGTGCAGGGTAAGACAGCGGCTTGAGCAGAACACCGTTGATAACAGTAAACATGACCGTGGTGGCGCCGATGCCGAGCGCCAGAGTCAGCAAGGCCACAGCGACAAACCCGGGCCGTTTGCGAAAACTACGAAAGGCATAGCGGAGATCGCGCAGCACGATGTCCAGAAACTCCACTGTCTTCCACCTCCTCCTACTCATTCTACTAGTTTTTCACATTCGAGATTCTGCCGCATCCGGACATGCCATGGGCATATCAGCAGCTCGTTCGTTAGCAAATCGTCCATTGGAAGCAGTGAAAGAGTGGATTTCACCAAATCCACAGTAAAACTCAGGCAGTCCGTGGGGAATATCCTCCGTGACTGTTTTCACCGCTTCATCCAGGGAGAATCGCGGTGTTGGCCATCGGACTATCACTGTATTGAGGCCAGAGATCGCTACAGATTCTGGAACGACAATATTCCAGGTTGACCATTTGTTCGTGGCCGCAATCTCCACCTGAAAGCTGCCATTCATTTCCACCGTAACGGTTTCTTCGGAAGCATCAGGTAATCGGCAAGTGAGACATAGATGCACAGGACTCCCAGCCTCACCCACGAAAAAAAATCTGGATTCCCGCCCGTATGCTCTGTAGTAATTGCTCCTTTTATATGCCGAGAAAACCGGAGTTCCCCACAGTGTTTCCTGGGGTTGAGCAGAAGAGGCGCAGTAGTAATAATCCAAAAGATTGGTTGGGCGAACGGCAATACTGTGCTCTTCACGCCGAATTCGAGCCACTTCTTCAGAGCCATCTACTCCGTGGGATTTCAGGGCGCTCAGCAGCGCATCGAGTAGAGTCTTATCGAGTTGCTGAGGTCTTCCGTAAAATACGTAGCGCTCAATTGAGGGCGACTGCCTTTCAGCTATTTCTTTAGCCGCCTCACAGAAAAGCACCGGGATGCGACGGCTTTGTACATCGGCAAATCTGAGCATCAAAGTCGCAATCTCCGG
>DASZEU010000117.1:0-2638 GCA_035940535.1 Candidatus Angelobacter sp. | reverse complement strand
CGCTAACGGAACCACTGGGCAGATGCACAGCTCGAACGGTGCCTCGGCTTATGGCGCGACGGGCAAGAACGGCAACAGCGCCGCCGTGGGCGAAAGCGCCAATGGCGACAAATATGCGGCGGCGAACGGCAAAACCTACAGTAATACCGGCAGCGGTTGGGACCAGAAGAGCGGAAGTCCGTCAAGCTACAACAAATCTAGTTCCAGCGGCTGGGGCGGCCAGGAAAAGAGCGGCGGGTCATCGGCCATGAGCAGTGGAGGCGGCGGCTGGCAATCCCGGTCTGCTAGTGCTCGCGGCTCCGAAAGCATGGGCCGTAGCGGGGGCGGTGGCTGGGGTGGCGGCGGCGGTGGCCGTGGTCGCAGATAACCCAACGCCCCAGCAGCCGCAATCGAGTTCAGTTCTAGTGCGTGGATGAATTGCTTTTAGTTCAAGTTTTGGAGGATCGGCACGTCGCCAGCAATGCGCGGAATGCATCTTCAAAAAATCGCGATGGGGAGAACAATTATGAAGAACAAGATCCTGTTTGTGGGCCTGATAGTCGCGTTCGGTCTCAGTGTACATCTGTCGGCAAGGGCAAAGTGAATTAGATTTTGCTGCTGCTCCAGCAAAAGGAGAATGTACATGCGGAATCAAAGTTCTTTCGTGCGATACATTGCAGCCATCGCATGCGCGTTTGCAGTTCTGGCTGCGGTGTTGATGTTGGTGGCACCACAAGCTATGTCCCAGGATCCGCAGCTCCAACAGCGCGTGGCGGAGATCAAGCAATATCTGTCACTGAACAAAGTCGTACTGGCACAATACACCTGGCAGGAATCGCAGACTGTAAGCGTGAAGGGAGAAGTGAAGAAGCAAGAACTCTTCCAGGTGCGCATGGGACCCGATGGCCAAGCGCAGAAGACCAATCTCGACCCGGAGGAATCTTCCGGAGGCCGCAAGCATGGCATCAAACACAGAATCAGGGAGGATTATGAAAACTACGGGAAGGAGATCGCAGCACTGGCGCAAAGTTATGGACAGCCCGAGCCTGGAAGGGTGCAGCAGCTTTTTGAGCAGGGAAACGTCCTGCTTGGATCTGCCGGAGCGCCCAACGAGGTGAAGCTGGTAATTAACGGGTATCAAAAGCCAGGGGATTCAGTGACGATTGTTTTTGACAAAACGCAGAAGACCATCCAGAGCCTGCACATTTCAACCTACTTGAACGATCCGCAGGACGCGGTCACCATCTCCCAGCAGTATGCCCAGTTGCCAAACGGCCCCAACCATGTTGCGAGCACCGTTGTGGACGGAGTCAGTAAACAACTCACAGTTCAAATGCAGAACTCCAATTATCAGAAAATTTGACGGGGCTAGCGAGATTCGAGGGAGTCGCTCATGCAGTCAAAACCCCGCGCCATTTATTCTGCTTAAGTAATTTACTCAACAGTTAGCGTTAACCAGGAACCTAGAATTCCGGCATTGTACCTGCCAATTTGGACAATAGACGGAATCCTATGAACCGAGTAAAACGGCGCTCAAGCGATCTAGGAGGGCCTTATGAGCACCAGGTTTTCCGGCTTTGTCCGTTTGGCATCAGCTCTAGTGCTGACCTGGCTCCTTGTAGGCTGCGGGGACAAGAACAATGCAGCATCTGTCCCTGGAGTTGAACAGACCAAGGCCATCGCCGAGGAAGGCTTCATTTACGGATTGCCGATCGTGATGAACTATGCGGTGATGAACGAGTACGCGGTGGATACCAGCGGCCCACAATTCAAGGCACCGTTCAACCAGATCAAGAACGAAGCCCGAGTCTTTACCTACGAAGATACCGCGATTATCACGCCGAATAGCGATACACCCTACTCGATACTCTGGTTGGATCTAAGGGCCGAACCGATGGTGCTCTCCGTACCACCCGTGGAAAAGAAGCGGTATTACTCTGTAATGTTATGCGATGGCAATACCTATAACTTTGGCTACATCGGTAGCCGCGCCACGGCGAGCGAGCCGGGCGACTATCTCGTCGTCGGCCCGGACTGGAAAGGTGAGACGCCAGCGGGCATCAAGAAGGTCTTTTCCTCGACGACCCCGTTTGCGCTCGCCGCCTATCGGACTCAGCTCTTCAGTCCCGGAGACATGTCCAACGTGGTCAAGGTGCAAGCGGGATACAAGGTTCAGCCTCTCTCCGCGTTCCTCAAGCAACCAGCTCCTCCCGCCGCGCCAACCATCAATTTTTTACCGGCCTCCACTGCGGGAATTAAGGAACACTTTTTCGAGTATCTCGACGCAGCGCTCCAATTCATCCCACCAGACTCAGAATCAAAGGATGTCCGGGCCAAACTCGCCAGTATCGGAGTCGGGCCGGGTAAGACCTTTGAATTCAAGAATCTCTCGGAGGAACGAAAGGCCGCAATCTTGCTGGGAATGAAAGAGGGCGATGACAAGGTGGGCCAGTTTCTGGCCACCGGAATAAAAAGCATCAACGGCTGGAAAATCGGTTCATTCATGGGTAATCGCGATTTCTACCACGGCGATTGGCTGATGCGTGCCGCCGCTGCTAAGGGCGGGATTTATGGAAATGATGCGGCGGAGGCCACGTATCCCCTTACCCGCACGGATGCGAACGGCGAAACGCTCGACGGCAGCAAGCACAACTACACG
>DASZEU010000116.1:0-3181 GCA_035940535.1 Candidatus Angelobacter sp. | reverse complement strand
TCCAGGGGTACTTGTCCCGAAATATTGCTTCGCCGGTCGTTCCAAGAAAAAAACCCAATGCAAAGATCGGTATATGGTCGCCAACGCCGGAAGCCGCCGGCCTCGCCTACGTTCGCTCTCAGCGTGACCCAGAACAAACTCTCTGGGCCGACATGCAACGAATTGAGCCAAAGAGCAATCGGAGAAGAATTGTTTTGCTGGGAGAATCCGCAGCGCGGGGGTACTTTTACGATCCGAAGTTTACGCCCGCCGCCGCAGTGACGAAAATCTTGGAAACAGTTGCTGGCCCGGATGCGATTGAGGTCGTGGATTTAGCTCGCACCGATCAACTATGCGGTGAACTGCTCGATCTGGCCCGCTCGGCAGTGGCGTTGCGTCCTGACCTATTCATCATTTTCGCCGGAAATAACTGGTATCCACTGAGCGGATTGATTGAAATTAATTCCGAGGAGATCTCGCGTGTCCTCAGATGGACCCGCCGCTGGAGGGCGCTGACCCACCTCATCGAAGCTCGGACGCGGGAAGCTGTCATACGATTCCTGAAAGATATAGGAAATCTTTCCCGGGAGCACAGCATCCCCATTGTCTTCATGCTGCCGGAATTCAATCTGACCGACTGGCACACGGAGTTTACGGAACCCGGATTGATGCAAACACCACATGCGGCCCGGCGATGGCGGGAACTCCGCAGGAGCGCAGAAGATGCATTGGCAAAAGGAGAAGCCTCCCACAGTGCCAAACTTGCAGAACAGATGATGGAACTGGCTGGAGAGACCGACAGCATTAGCGCAGAACTGCTGGCTCGCAGCTTGCTTTCCCAAGGGCATGTAGATGAGGCACGGCAGCTTTTTGAGCAGGTTCGCGATATCTCGATCAATCTTCCTGCTGGGCGTTCTCCCAGATGCTATTCCGTAATCCAGGAGACCATACGAGCTTATGCGGCTCGCGAAGATATAACGCTGGTCGATCTCCCAAAGCGTTTTGCAGAATATCTTGGAGGCGCGCTGCCAGGGCGCAGGCTATTTCACGATTATTGCCACCTGACATCCGAGGGTATTCGCGTGGCCATGGCAGCCGCAGCCGAACAGATTCTGCCGCGCCTCAACTTGCCTCAACCGGTATGGAATGAGCTGCTATCTGCCGAGCTTCAGGTAGAACCGGAAGTTGAAGCCCGGGCGCATTTCCTGGCGGCTCTGCACAACGCGACTTGGGGACAGAATCGAGAGATTGTCTCCTACCACTGTGCCGAAGCAGTTCGCATCTTTCCCGGAATTGCCGGCATTCTGCGTCTTTATTTGGACGCTTATGTGCGCAGGACGCCGACTCTGCTCTCACACTCGTTTCATCAGCTTCTTTGCCAGGACGACGGCGCTCTTTTCAGGTACTTCTCCCTGGAATTTCCGGCGGCTGAGAAGGACCTGAATTTGATATTGGTGGATGCAATCCTTCAGGCGCTGGAACCACTCACACCCAGGGTCACTCGAAAAATATGGGACATCCTGATCGAACAACACGCTGTGGGGAATGAATGGACAAATTTGTTACAGCCCGCCTGCAGCAGCCAATCCATAGGAGAGTTCAATTTTCGGCGGCAAGGTGAGTGTGGGTATTACAGAGCGCTCGAAATCCAGTCTTCTTTTCGTTTTGTATGCACCGCGCCGCGACCCCTTGAGCTTGTGTTGGTCTGCCGTCTCCCCTCCGCGCCGCCAGACCACCACGTGACGGTATTTGTGAATGGGAACGAATTGCTGATTTTCGACGCTGATCAAAATTGGCAGGTCTTTCGAATTTCTGTTCCCCCGGCTGCGTTGCGGGTGGGAGTCAATCTCCTGCTGGTTCAATGGCCCGAACTATCGGAGTCCTGGGAAGATCGCGCTCACCAGGTTGCCGATCAGTTTGAGCAGGAGACACGGCCTCTCGTTTTTGATGTTTACGGCCACATTGCCTCTTTGCGAATCCGCGATACTGCCGAAAACAAAGTAGCTTCAAGCATCTCAACGATTTAGAGCATCAGCGATGTTACTGCGAAGGATGTCGGTCAGGTTACATTGGAAATGGGTCTCCACGGCTTTATGGCTGTAATAGCAGAGCGCCATTCTGTCGATCATCGTCAGCCCGACTGCGGGAATCAGGAGATACAGGAAGTTGACCAGGACTCTGGGCCACGCTAGCTCCAGATCGCTACGATAGGCTTGCAGGAACGCCGGATCTTCAAACAGAGAGTCGACAAATTCACTAGGCTCAACTTGATTGGCTTGGAGCGTCAGATGATAGTGCCGAGCTTCATCAGGAGTCATGGTGTAATTGATCTGCTCGCCGTGCCTCAACATTGCGCCCGCCTTATCGCCGTACCGTCTCAACAGGGCAAGCCAATCTGCGAGCAGTGGGTCGCCGGAGAAATCCTGGCGCTTGTAAGATTCCGTGACATTCTCCATCGTGGCAACAATCGTATCTCTCTGGTCTTCAAAGCCGCCCCTGATCCTTTCTAAAACAGCCCTGCTTTTGAAGGTCGCCGCGAATCCTTCCCAATGCGACTTGAACGATACGGAACCTGGCACGATTGCGCCGTCTGGGAAGAGCGCTACAAGAAAATAAAAACGCAGCAAGTTGTCTCGCTTACGCTCAGGCTCCCGGAGCAGTGCTTCCGCCACCGGATTGGAGTCGCGCAGAAACTCGTGCATTAACTCAAGTCCGGCGCCCTTTACAAACGAGCTTTGCAATCGCCTGTAGGGCCACTGGCAGATGGTATTGACTCGATATTCCAGCTCAGACGGCTCAAATGGCTCCTGCTCCATCTCCAGTAATTGCGCGGCCCGCTCAGGTGAGTATTTTTCCAGGGGCCGGCTGGGAAATTTCTCCAGATAGTGCTGCACGAGCGGGACAAATGCGGCGTCGATCCTATCCAGCGAGTCTCCGTCGCCTCGGAACCGGACCCTCACGTGAGGACCACCGGCATAGTGTCTTTCCCAGAAAAACATGCCCAAAGAGCCTTGAAGAGTGCACAAAAAAGGGCAAATACATTCCAGCAGGAGAGAATCGATCTTGGAGTAGTAGATATGATAGCTGCGCCATTGGTTCATGTAGCCTGTCCTGGTATGGCCCTAAATGCGACCTGTGAACCTGCTCCAAATGATATCGGCGATCCAGGCCCGGCACGTATCAATGGCAAATCGGCAAGGCC
>DASZEU010000115.1:0-10183 GCA_035940535.1 Candidatus Angelobacter sp. | reverse complement strand
GGTCTTGTTCACCGGGTTCCAGCGCGCATCAATGTTGTAATTCACCACCCTCTGCGAGCGCGGCAACCCATCCCTACCGTCGGGATCAACGCCTGGAAAAGACGTAGAGGTAGGAGAAGGCGGTGGCAACGTTTTGGGAGGCTCGATCAACAACGGCGACTGAGGCCCGTCTGCATGGCCAGACCTAGCGAGAGCTCCTAGAGCGACAAGCAGACAAACAAGAATACAAGCAAGTAATCGCAATGGTCTTATATGGGCAGTCACCATAAAGGGCAATGTAACACAAAGAAGCATTCAGCAGTCAGCACTCAGCATTCAGCTAAACCGAAAACCTTTTAGCCACGAATTACGCGAATTAACACGAATAGAAAGTCGGAATCAAAAGCAGGGCCTCTGCCCTCTCAATAATTCTTCTGTCTTTCAGTTTTAGTTCTTTGATTCCTGTTAATTCGTGTTCATTCGTGGCTAAAGTTTTTGGTTTTGGCCAAATGCTACTTTGCTCGTATGCCGCGCGATCATCAGGTCTTCGTTCGTAGGGATTACGCGAACGGTGCATTTGCTTTCTGGAGTGCTTATGATGGTTGTGTGATTTTCGTTTTGTGCAGCATCCAGGGTCACTCCCAGAAATTCTAGATCGCGGCATATCTCTTCACGAACAGGGGCTGCGCGTTCACCAATTCCGCCGGTGAACACCAGGGTATCGAGTCCGCCCAGCACCACTGCAAACGCACCCAGAAATTTCCGCACGCTTCGGCAGAACATTGTGACTGCCTGATCTGCGTGCGGATTGGAGCTTCGCTTTTCCAGCAACGTTTTCATGTCGGCGGAGAGCCCGGAGACGCCCAGCAAGCCCGATTGGTGGTCGAGCAGCTTTTCGAGCGTTTGGGCATCATCGCCGGAGCGCAGAAGATAGAGTACGAGGCCGGGATCTAGATCGCCGGAGCGTGTGCCCATCATGAAGCCACCGGTGGGCGTCAGCCCCATAGAGGTATCCATGGGGATGCCATCGCGTATCGCTACCATGCTCGCGCCATTTCCCAGATGGGCAATAATGGTCCGCCCTTTGATGACAGGCTCGTTAGCTTGCTTCTCTAGCACACTCAGCACATATTCATAAGAAAGCCCATGAAATCCATAGCGTCTTACGCCCTGGTCCCAAAACGATCGCGGCAGAGGGAAGCGACGAGCCACTTCAGACATGCGGCAATGAAAGGCGGTATCGAAGCAGGCGACCTGGGGCAGGTTGGGCCTCCAGTTTCGGACCGCCTCAATCAGTTCTATCTGGCTGGGAAGATGCAGAGGCGCCAATGGGACGAGCGCATGCAAATCGCTTTGCAATTCCGCCGTGATTTTTTGCGGCGCAGTGTAGCGTACTCCGCCATGAACAATGCGATGGCCAACCGCAGCCGGGCGCGGCAGATCGGGTTTTTCCAAAGCCTCGAATAAGGCGCCAATGGTTTCGTGGGCGTTGGCAAACTTCGCCTGACGATCTTCAACGAGATGCTTTTGAGGGTCTCGAATCCACAAGCGAGCGCTAGGCTGTCCGATGCCTTCAATCGCGCCTTCGATGATTTTTTTCTCGTTCGATTTGGAAATTGCATAAAGCGCGAACTTCAATGAAGAAGAACCGGCGTTTAGGCACAAAATAATGTTTTCCATGGATTTAAATTCTTACCGCAAAGGACCCATTCGGCTACGCTCAGGGTAAACTCCAGGGGCAAAGGAAAACCACGTTGCCGCAGATTTCGCAGATGAGAGCGTGATAAAGCGCAAATTTTTCTGAGCTTCGTGGCTTCCGCGGTGTTTGGTTTTGAAATTACAAATCAGAAATTACAAC
The DNA here is from genome assembly GCA_035940535.1 of Candidatus Angelobacter sp. Lineage (GTDB taxonomy): Bacteria > Acidobacteriota > Terriglobia > Terriglobales > Acidobacteriaceae > Angelobacter. The sequence continues at coordinate 8,346 of DASZEU010000115.1, read as the reverse complement.
TTATCAATTTCTAGATTCCTTCCCAGCGCCAGTTTTGGACTTCGGGCATGTCCTGGCCATGCTCGCGGATGTAATCGTGGTGTTCGGCCAGCTTAGCCAAGAAAAGCTTGATCACCGGCTCAACCGCGCCGCCTAGCTTCCGCGCGCGATGAATGGCGTCGATGGCCAACTGAAAGCGGTCCATATTATTCAGCACCACCATATCGAAGGGCGTGGTGGTTGTACCTTCTTCTTTGTAGCCACGCACATGCAGGTTGTCGTGATTATGCCGGCGGTAGCAGAGGCGATGAATGAGCCACGGATAACCATGATACGCAAAGATGATCGGCTTGCTGGTGGTAAAGATTCCGTCAAAGGCTTGGTCGCTCAGTCCATGCGGGTGCTCGCTGGCCGGCTGCAATCTCATCAAGTCGACCACATTTACGACCCGGACTTTTAGCTGCGGCAGATGCTGCCGCAGAAGCGAGGCCGCGGCCAGAATTTCGAGGGTGGCAACGTCTCCGGCACAAGCCAAAACTACATCTGGCTCTTGGCCTTGGTCATTGCTGGCCCATTCCCAGATGCCGATTCCAGCGGTGCAGTGGCGAATGGCAGCCTCCATATCGAGCCACTGCAACTCCGGTTGCTTGCCGGCCACAATCACGTTGACATAGTGGCGGCTGCGCAGGCAGTGGTCGGCCACGGAGAGCAGGGTATTGGCATCCGGGGGCAGATAAACGCGCACCACTTCGGCTTTTTTGTTCACCACGTGGTCGATGAAGCCAGGGTCCTGATGGCTGAAGCCGTTGTGATCCTGCCGCCACACGTGCGAGGTCAGCAAATAATTCAGAGAGGCAATGGGTTTTCGCCACGGTATCTCACGCGTCACCTTCAGCCACTTGGCATGTTGGTTGAACATGGAAGAGACAATGTGGATGAAAGCTTCGTAACAGGAAAAGAACCCATGACGACCGGTGAGCAGGTAACCTTCAAGCCATCCCTGGCAAGCATGTTCGCTTAGCACCTCCATCACGCGTCCATTGGGCGATACATGTTCGTCGGTGGGCAGGACCTGTGCGGTGGAAACGCGCTCGGTAACTTCAAACACTGCGGAAAGCCGGTTGGAAGCGGTTTCGTCGGGTCCCACGATGCGAAAATTTCTGGCACTCTCATTTTCTTTGAGCACATCCCGGAGAAACTGGCCTAGAATCCGCGTGGATTCCTCGGAGACCGTCCCTGGCTTCGGTACTTTCACAGCGTACCGGCGGAAATCAGGTAGCTTCAGTGGCTGGAGGAGCAAACCTCCATTGGCATGAGGATTCATTCCCATGCGCCGATTTCCCTGGGGCGCGAGTGCGGCCACTTCAGGAACCAGTTTTCCATGGTTGTCGAAGAGTTCTTCGGGCTTGTAGCTCTTCATCCATTGCTCAAGAATTTTCAGATGTTCCGGCTTGCTCTCCAAGTCGGTCACTGGAACCTGGTGGGCGCGGAATGTGCCCTCAATGGGGACGCCATCCACGGTCTTGGGTCCGGTCCAGCCCTTCGGCGTTCGTAAGACAATCATCGGCCACTGTGGGCGAACAGAAAAACCATGGGTGCGCGCATCATTCTGAATCTGCTGTATCTCTGCCAAGGCTTTCTCAAGGGTCTCGGCCATAAGGCGATGCATACGATCAGGTTCGTCGCCTTCGACAAAATAAGGTTGGTAGCCATACCCAACAAACAAATCCGTGAGTTCCTGGTTGGGCACACGCGCCAGCACAGTTGGTCCAGCGATCTTGTAGCCATTCAGGTGAAGCACCGGCAGCACGGCGCCATCGTGCTGGGGATTCAGGAACTTGTTCGAGTGCCAGCTTGTGGCACAAGGACCAGTCTCGGCCTCTCCATCGCCCACGACGCAACAGACGAACAGATTAGGATTGTCGAGCGCCGCGCCATAAGCATGAAACAGCGAGTAACCCAGTTCTCCACCCTCATGAATGGAGCCGGGCGTTTCGGGAGAGGCGTGGCTGGGAATTCCTCCTGGCCATGAAAACTGCTTGAAGAGGCGACTCATGCCTTCCACATCCTGAGAGATGTGAGGAAACAACTCTGTATAAGAGCCCTCAAGATAGGTGTTAGCGACAACTCCCGGCCCACCGTGCCCTGGCCCGGCAATGAAGATGGCATTTAGATCATGCTCTCGAATCAGCCGGTTTATGTGCAGGTAAACAAAATTCAGCCCTGGAGTCGTGCCCCAATGCCCCAGCAGGCGCGGCTTGACATGCTCGATTCGCAACGGCTCACGCAGCAAAGGATTATCACGCAGATAGATCTGTCCAACAGAAAGGTAGTTGGCGGCGCGCCAATAACGATCCATGTTAGTGAGTTCTTGCTGAGAGAGGCTCCTGAGTTCCTGCTGGGCAAGCGTTGGCATGGCAGACTCCTTAAACCACTTTGTTCAAAGCATGACAGAGATGAGCAGGGTATAGCAATAAATTGCTGTGAATTTAGATGGTGGGGAACTGATAGCTGCTAGCCTCTGGCTTTTAGCTGCTAGCCGGAGTGTTGTTATTGGCGAATCCTCCTGTCGAAAGAACGATCACAACATGCGTAACAGCGTTACAATCCGCGTGTTTATTGGGGATTTCGATCTGCGGTGATCCGTAACAAGCAGCCCAGCTAGGCTGCGGGCTGCTGGCCCGAGTATTGGTTATTGGCGAATCCTCCTGTCGAAAGAATAATCGCAACATGCGTAACAGTGTTACAACCCTTGTCTTTATTGGGGATTTCGATCTGCGGCGATCTGTAACACGCGGCCCAGCTAGAGGGTCTTGCCAGGAGTACTGAAGCCGAACTGGTCTGCCAAGAATGGCGGGCGCAGGGTAAGCCGCGCCGTTGGCGTTCAGAATACTGGCTGACGCCGCTTCGGTCACGGAGGCTCGGAGTGGGAACAGACGTATGCAAGCTCCTCGTGGGTTAATTCGCTTTTTGTTCGCTTAAGAGTATGGCCGTCGCCACGCCGATTGTCAAGGGGAATTTGTGCCTGGATAACAAAATCCGCGCCCATCCGCGAAAATCCGCGGCAAGTCCCGGTTTTCTTACGCGCGGGCGATATTCTCCCGTTCGCCCGAAGGCATTATCTCTCCCAATACTGCGCGGAGGAAGTCTTCGGTGGGTTCGTAGCTTTCCGTCACTACCTGGGGACAGCGCATACAGGCTGGCTTGCCTTCCTGCTGAAACCAGCGGCACGTCGCGCGGATCAGGCAGCTTGGCAGGATATCGGTCACCGCTGGTTGAATTTTGACAATCCGTCTGGCTAACTGACAATTGGTCCCATCGAAATGGCGGCAGGCCATTTCTTGGCAGGGAGCGGCAAAGCGGAAGACTTCAGTGGGCTTGGCCGGAGCGGTGCTGGTCATCAGTTCGTGGGTCACTGCAAGATGCTCGGTGAGATAGGCAACCTGGGCCGTCTCGGCCGGGCCGCCGACGACACCAATAATCCGGCTGCCATCCATCTCAGGTTGCGCGCTTGGACACAACAGTGGCTTGTCTTCCACCGGGGCAATCTCGCGAACGATTTGTTGCTGCAACATGATTGGCCTCCCTCTCCTGATAACCTCTGGTCACTAGCACGGCTCTTGGATATCCACAATCGGGCCAGACTGGATTCGCAGCCGCTCACACATCTTTGGCTGCAATTGCTCCGGGGCAATTGCCGGTTGCTCATTTTCTTTTTCTGCAAATCCTTCCCGTTATTGAATAGTGAAACAAAGACGCGAAGCGTTACACCGTATCTTTAATCTTTACTTTTGAAATGGAGTTTTTGAGAGGCTGCCGGCGTCCCTAGCCCAAGGGACAACCATCACCCAGATCCCCCCAGCAGCCTCTCCTATCTATGTAAGGCGTAAAGGGGAAGAAAATCCCTTCATGAGGAATTGGAAAATTTTGAAATTTGTCACTTTGGGCCTGCGGCCCGCAAAAGCTCATGAAAATCAACTTTGCTATGTTGGGGCATGGACAAAGTGGACGTTGTGGACAGAGTGGAGGTAGTGAACGATGTGATTTTCGACCCTGTTGATCGGGCGGTGTGAAGAAAAAACCGCGGATGACAGAGCATCCGCGGTCATAAGTGTTGCAAAAGGACTACAGGGAGCGCAAGAAGTTCAAAATATCCTGCTCCTGGCTTGCGGAGAGGAAATTGAAGTTGTTAATTACGACGTTGGCCTCGGAACCGTTGCTGGCATGGTCCTCGATGGCTGTAATCAAGTTATTGGTGCGGCCATCATGCAGGAAGAAGGCACGCTGCCCAACGCCCCACAGAGGAGCGGTGCGGAAGTGCTCGGTTCCAGCATTGCCCTGGGTAACGCCATCGAACAGGCCATCGCCCATCAGGTGGGTTGCAAAATCACTCCACGGGCTATAGGTAACGTTGCTCTGGCCGGTGATATGGGCATGGGCCGTAGTTTTCTGGTTCTGTACATGGCAAAGAGCGCAACCAATGGCGATGAACAGGCTGCGGCCGTTGTTGATGGATGCGGTGGACGGCGCCGGAACCGGAGCCCCGGTCAGGCGCATGAAAGCCGCAAAGTTTACGGTGTCGGAGCTGAAGTCGGAGGCCAAGCTCCCGCTATTGTTACCATTGGTCAGCGGGGTCATGTCTTCCGGCAGAGGATTGAACTGGCAGCTCGCGGTCTCGTCGCGCTCCTGGGGGAACGCTTCGTTGCTCACGCCCTGCTCCACGTTATAGGCCTCACCGGCGAAGATCAGCAGTGATTTGTTCTGGGCCTTCCAGCCGAAGCGGGTGATAGTGCCATCGTTACCGCTGCGATTGAATTTCGGCGAGATGCCAAAGTTGGGGTTGTTCGGATTATTGACGGCAGCAACGAGTTGGCCGTCATTCGTGAGTTCGACCAATCCAGCTCCGAAGGTCGAAGTGGGAATACGGGCGATTGCGTTGCCTTGCAGGTTCTGACCTTGGAGGTCTTCCTGAGCAGCATTGCAACCAGTAGCATCCCTGCGGCCTTTGATGGTGTACAAGTCATGTACGCCACCATCCGGGGTAGAGGTGCCAGCAATGTTGATTAAGCGGATTTCGCGAACTGGTCCAGGCGAGTGAATGAATGGATACACAGTGTTGGTAGCGCCGTCCAAGGTAGCTAGCGCGACCTGCGGGTTGATGGATACCGGGCTGCTGCCACCTACGGCAGGCTGTGCGTGGCATTGCGCGCAACTGTTACCGTTGAAACGCGGGCCAAGGCCGACGCCAGCTTCAATGGTACCGGAAACTGAATCGACTTCCTGGAACCGCGATTTGGCGGCAGTGAAAAATGCAGATTCATCTGCGCTGAGGCCGGCCAGTGGACCACCTGCTCCGGCTGCGCCTCCGCGAACTCCTGGATCTGTTTGAGCGAACGCCATCCCGGCAAGGATGATCGTCGCTAGTGTAATAACCGACGCGAGCTTAGCTGTTTTCATTGTTTGAGATTCTCCTAAATTATGCTGTTCGCATTTTTGACCTCTTTGCGGTGACAGCTTTCCCGTAGGGAAGAACCGTACCCGGACTCAACGAAAGTGGGCCCGCTTGAAAGGCCACGGTGTGAAGCACAACAGATGACCTTCTTGGAGCGCTTTTCAAGTTAGTTGTCATAGTTTTTAGCAACCAAGAAGCGGCGTAAAAATTACAGCAACTCTCGATTGATGTCAACACAAATTAAAAAAAATTAATTTAACCCAGGATTAGGTTCTATTCGAGGAGTTGGCCTTAAGTCAGATCTTCCTATTGTTTCAGCATATAGGTGGTATTGTCTTTAACTATAGATGCTGCCGCAGCAAGCTTTTCTAGCGTTTTATTAAATTATTCAAATATTACGGCGCAACGTTCACAAGGTGATGTAAGATATCGTGCGCGTGGCAGGGAGACCAATCGGTGAAACTCAAAACTTTTCTGTTATCGATCGCACTATTAACGGGCATAAATGCCATGGGACAGAGCACATCGAATCCTCCGGCTGGCAACGCCCCTCCGCCCGCGCCAGGCGACGACCCCACGGTTCCCAAACCGAAGATCTCGGCTGCGATCCTTGACCGGGATCCTCATCCAGCGGTCGCCGGAACACCGGCTGCCGTGCCGGAAGAGGGAGCGGTTGCCCAGAACGTTTATAGCAGCAAATATTTCGGCCTTGAGGTTGCTTTTCCCTCCGATTGGAAAGAGGGCTACAAAGGCCCCAAGCCTTCCGACAGCGGATACTATGTCCTGGCGTCTCTGCGACCTCAAGGGGAATTCAATGGCAATATACTGATCGTGGCGCAGGACATGTTTTTTTACGCCCGGCCTGTCAGAAACTCCTCGGAGATGCTCAAAGACGTGAAAGCGAACCTGAATGAAGCGCAGCAGGCGGTGAGCGGTCCGGCTGAGCTGAGGATTTCAGACCATGCGTTTGGGCGTTTTGATTTCACCGGCGCCGGACTTCACTTCGCGCAATTCGCGACGGACATTCGTTGCCATGTTGTAAGTTTCGTGGTCACTACTCGCGATCCAAAAGTGCTGGAGAAGCTTGTCCAGGCCATCAGCAACCTGAAGATCTCCGAGGCCCAGGCGATGGCAGGCGATTCCTCATTGCCAGTTTGCGTTAAAGACTACGCTACCGGCGATAACGTGATCCGCAAAGTTGATCCAGAGATCGTCGGCCCGAAATATACTCAGGTACCAACGCGGTTCATTATCGGGACCGATGGCAAGGTCAAGCACATTCACGTAATCAATGCGTTTCCCGACCAGGCGAAAAGCGTGGAGACAGCGCTGGCCCAGTGGGAGTTGAAGCCCTACAAAGTGAATGGCAAGCTCGTGGAAGTGGAAACCGGCATCCTTTTTGAATTCAAGCCCACGGACAAACAAAAACCTGCGGCGCAACCCACGCAGACATCGGTGAAATAATTTCTAAATTATAACTTGGCCTTGCCCACCACCTGCTCCAAGGTTTGGTTCAAGGTTTCTTTGGTGGCAGCGTATTGTTCCGCAGAGATTGAGCCTCTAAGCCGGTCGTTCTCCAGTTGAAAGAGCTTCTGTTTCAAGGCTTCCCGCGCGGCCTGCTGCTTTGTGGCTTGCGCTCGCCACAATAGAAAAACCAACATTCCCAGCGCGCCGATAACTACTGCGGTGATGGCCCATGCCTTGGCCGCCGGTCCTTGCGTTGGAGTCGCTCCACTCGGCTTGGCTGGAGTTTGAGCGTGGTCAGGTTTACTGGCTGCGGAAGCTACGGGCGGCTGTGCGGGCACCGTCCGGGCTTGAGTTGTAGGTTTTTGGTTTTCGTTGGGCAGTGCTCCCACACCCGAGAGTTGAAATGCAGGCGCCGGACCGGCTTTGGCCTCCCCGATGGCCTCAACTTTCATTCCGTCCTGATCGACAATACGATGGTAACCACTGTTCTCAGAAGCTACAAAGGTCATGGAATTCGGATATTGAATGGAAAAGAGCACAGTGGGATAGGGCAGAACAGGATGAAAGGCGACTCGTTGCCCGTAAGGCAAGTGATATTTCACCCAATAGTGCGTCAATCCCGGACGTAGAGGAAAGCCGATGCCGTAGTGTCCAGCTTTTCCGGCAAACGGTTTGGCCTCCGTCTTGACTCGGATGCCCCCTGGGCCCTCGACCATTACTGAATCTACTTGTGCTTTGGCCGGCAGCGACAATTCAAGATTCCGAGGATTGGCTTGTGTCCGTTGCGGACTCGATGCGTTATTGATTTCATGCAGTTCAGTGATGTTGAAAGTTGTTCCGTCTGATTCAACCTTAGTGATATTGATATTCTCGCCGATACCCTCGACCTTGGCAGCAGAGTCAAATACCTTGATCTCCAGCGGGGCGTTGGAGGTGACGGAGCGATCGTAATTCACCCCTTGGTGAAGCACCCGGACAATGTGAGGCTGATCGGCGAACTGCACATTGAGTGAAAATGCTCCTTGGTAATCGGTTTTTGTTTGTGTTTCGTCTAACATGCCGTTGGACAGACGTAATAACACGACGTCATCTCCGGCTGAAGGCTTGCCCGTGGTTTCGTTATGGACAGTCCCGGTAATAGTTTGGGCCGTGCAAAGCGTGGCCCAAAGAAGAAGACAGGAAACAACAGTCTTGCAAGTGGCACGAAAGATATTCATGAGTAGTGGGCATTTTAATGCAGAAAGAAGCTGGTCGCCACTGGGTACTAGCCCTTGCATTGGGTTCGGCGCCCAAGAACAGCGCCGAACCGGGTGCGCGACACGAAAGTGGAAAAGCCCGGGCGAAATTCAGTAACCCGTCGCCATGTTTCTCTAAGTGCTTGAATTTAATTGCTGGAAATGGTTGCCACCCTATGCCAATCCGAGCGTATCCCGTGCTCTGTTTTCCTT
>DASZEU010000114.1:0-13633 GCA_035940535.1 Candidatus Angelobacter sp. | reverse complement strand
TCTGGGGCTCATCTTCATTTTGTAACGTTTTCCCAGGGTTCCGCTGCGCTCCACCCTGGGCTAACGTCTGGTCGCGCCTCCGGCGCTTTGGTTCATCGTTGTGCAAGCAATCTCTAGCCCCAAAATAAGTGACATTATTATCGGCTTTAGCCCTATTATCGGCTTTAGCCCTGGTAGCTTTTGTAAGTACAGTATCTCTTAAAAATGTAAGGCAATATGAATCGCGTCCTCGTGCTTGCGCTGTTATTTGCGGGCCTTTCAAGGGTCGCAACTGTAAGTCAACCTCTTCACCACCTGTATTGGAGCAGGAACGGCAGCGGCAATGGCACGATCGTAATGCCCCTTCGGCTTGTCGACGAACGGCCATTCATCGAGGTGCAGATCAATGGGAAAGGCCCTTTTCGCTTTTTGCTGGATTCGGGCGGGGTGGCCCTGCTCAACGCAGACCTGATAAAAACCTTGGGATTACCTGTATTGGATACGGTTGAGGGCACTGGCGCTGGAGAGCAGCGCGTCATTGGCTATTCAACGTCCATTCGGGAATTTCGCATTGGCAACATTGTTCTGAATGATGTCTCTTGCAATGCCACGTCTTTTGCCGATGCGAGGCATGTCTTCGGAGCCGAAGAATACGACGGAGTCATTGGGCTGCCACTGTTCAGCCGTTTCGTGGTTGCTTTGGATTATGAGAAGAAGACCGTCGCATTTACCGCGCCTGGAAGATTCGATTATCGTGGCTCCGGCTACATCGTGAAGTTTGAGCCTTTGCGGCAACTTCCTCTCATCCTAGCCAGCATCGATGGGATTGAAGGACGCTTTGGTGTCGATACCGGCGCGGCCGGCTCAGTCTTGCTCACCAGTTCATTCATCGACACAAACCATCTGCGAGCGAAATACAACCCAAAGATTGAAGCTATTTCCGGGTGGGGAATCGGGGGCGCTATTCGTTCCCAGATTGCGCGCAGTAATAGCTTCAAAATCGGGCCGCTGGAGTTGCATAATCTCGTGACCCGCCTTTCCCTGCAAAAGAGCGGTAGTCTCGCCGCCTCTCCGTATTCTGGGCTGCTCGGCGGGCGATTCCTAAGCCGATTTAGGCTCATTTTTGATTACCAGGGATGTCGAATTATCTTCGAGCCCAATCGCGCGTTTGGCGATCGCGACAGCTACGATCGCGCGGGTATGTGGCTCAGCGTCGCCGCAGATGCGCGAAATTGGGAAGTCACGGACGTGCTCGCCAGCGGACCGGCGTACCGCGCTGGTCTCCGGATTGGAGACCAGGTTCAAAAGATCGATGGAAAGTCCGTTGCCGTTCTGAGCTTGCCAGCGATTCGGCGCCGTTTGCGAACAGCCTCACCAGGCAAGAAGATTAGCGTGGAAGTCATTGCAGAAGGGCGTGTTCGCACTGTCGTCGTGCAACTTGAAGAATTGGTGTGAGAGCAAAGTGAAATCGCACCGATATCCACATTGACGTTCCGGCGGTGAGCTACAAAGAATTGCGCGGTCCTGATGCAATGCTGAAAGGTCACAAACACATTGAGGAAGCGATTCAATATCTCACGTTAGATCGAACATATTGGACGTAATTGAACTTAGTTTCCGGGGTCTGTTTCCGTGCATTTTGAAGAAGTGACAGCGTTGCCAAGGGGAACGCCATAAGCAAAGAACTCCAAGGCAGATGGCGCGAATACTGCGGCATCGCGTCCTTGATGTCCACTTGCTAATGCTGCAGCTTTTCGCAGGTTTACGCTGAAAATACCCAATAGAAATTGAATGTCGTCTTGAGACTGTAGTCGATCAGCGATGCGGCTACCCTGATTTGCCACGACACTGAGGCCAGACAAGACTTGGCTTTGATGCGCTGAGTCGGAAAACACATCAACCGTGGCCTCGACTCCTCCGGTTACCTCCTTTACATCGTTGACCGTGACAGGCAGTTGGTAGAAGTTCTCGGCTTTCGGAAGCTCGACATACACAAAGGTATCGTCCTCATATACATGGAGCCATCCCTCCTGGCCCAAAGAGGTCAGCAATGGGCGGAACTTAGACGCGCCGTACCCGCTGTACACTGCGTTTTTTGCACCCTGCATCGGGCGAATCGAGGTTGGATCGTTGAAATCCTGGTCTGCTCCATGGAAAGCCCATGCTGGATGCAACTCCAGAACGTGATGGGGATTGCTGGGGAATGTCTTGCCTTGATCGTGGCCTTCGTTCCACAGCCGGTAATAACCTTGAAATGTCGCGGCTTGTCCGTCAAGAGCAGCGGCAGCCTGCTTGGCGTCCTTATTCAGGTTCACCGGTTCAGCCACCCAACCAAAATTACTGCTGTCCTGGTCGGCCCCCGCCGAGATCGGCGCCGATCCTGCATCCTGAACGTCTGTTCCTTCGATTCCAATATGAAGTTCGCCATCCTGCCCGCCACAGGTGACTCGGTGAACATTTTTTGCCGGGGCAACTGTGGACGCCTTTAGTTCTCCAATGGCGCTGTCTTGTGGATAGTGGCTGTTGATGAACTCTTTACTGAACTTATACCACTTGGTCTGCGATGAGGCGGTCAAACTCAGAATCAAGACGAGGAGGACGGACGAATAACGTTTCATATTCTCCACCTTGGCGGCTGTCAAAAGCCATTGGGATTTTCAGGTCGCTGGCACAGATTCAATCTTGATCGAGAAATGTCCCAGCCCCCTGTATTGTATATAGACGGATTCTGCTGGGTATTACCTTCTTCTCATCGACAAAATTAGTTGCACATCTAGCCCACTGCAAAAATCAATTAGAATGCTACCGTCTATGCCCAAATCTTTCCTTATACGTCTTGCGATCTGGGCGGGAGTGGTGTCTCTTGTCGCTGCCCTGCCTAGCATCGCCCAACAAAACGCTGACGCTCCTCGCAAAGTAACCGCCGCCGACTATGCCCGGGCGGAAAAGTTCATGGGCTACAACGTCTCCCCGTTGGTGATTCACACTATGGGGCGCCCGAACTGGCTGCGAGACGAAGATGAACGTTTTTGGTACCGGACCACTACTGCCGACGGAAGCGCGTTCGTACTCTTTGATCCGGCCAAGAAGACTGGCCAGCCGGCTTTTGACCATGCCAAATTGGCGGCTGCGCTCTCCAGTGCGACGAGCAGGCCCGTTGATGCGGCCCATCTGCCTTTTGTTGATCTTGAGTTCGTTGCTGACGGTCGTGCGATTTTGGTCCTGGTGCGCGGCAGACGCTGGAGATGCGATCTGGGTTCCTACCAGTGTTCTGCTGAGGGAGCAGAACAGGAAAAATCCGGCAGTCAAAATCCTCTTCGCGCGTTAGAGGTGCTCTCTCCCGACAAAAAACGTGGCGCGTTCATTCGCGACTTCAATCTCTGGGTCCGTGACGTTTCCACCGGCAAAGAGACGCAACTTACCACCGACGGCGTGAAAGACTTTGGCTACGCTACCGACAACGCCGGCTGGATCCATAGTGACCGCCCCATTTTGCTCTGGTCCCCGGACTCGAAAAAGATCGCGACCTTCCAGCAAGACCAGCGCGGAGTCGGCGAGATGTATCTGGTCGAAACCAAGGTCGGACATCCCAAGCTGGACGCCTGGAAATATCCGCTTCCTGGCGACAATGTGGTCACCACGATCCAGCGGGTGATCATCGATCTTGACGGCCCCCGCGTGGTGCGGCTGAAGATGCCTCCCGATCAGCATCGTTCTTCGCTTTGCGACCACATTGCCTGCCGGGGAACCGAGTGGGCTGATGTTGAATGGAGTCCGGATGCTACTCATCTTGCGTTTGTCTCGACGTCGCGTGACCACAAACACGAGCAGCTTCGAGTCGCAGATGCAGCGACCGGAGCAATCCGCGATGTGCTCGAAGAAACGGTTGCCACTCACTACGAGCCGGGGAATGGTCGAGTCAACTGGCACTACCTGCCGGCATCCAATGAGGTGATCTGGTTTTCCGAGCGCGATAATTGGGGACATCTTTATCTCTATGATCTAGCGACTGGCAAGCTGAAGAGCCAAATCACCAGCGGCGAATGGAATGTGAGCCAGTTGTTGCGCATCGATGAAAAGAGCCGCCTGCTCTACTTCCTGGGCGTGGGGCATGAGAAGGGCCGCGATCCTTACTTTAATCATCTCTATCGCATCGGCTTCGACGGAAAGAACCTCACGCTGCTCACGCCCGAAGACGCCAACCACGATGTTACGTTCTCGCCCTCGGGGCGCTTCATTGTAGATACCTATTCCAAGCCCGATGTTCCTACCGTGGCCGTGCTGCGCGATGCGGATGGCAAGAACCTGGCTACTATTGAGAAAGCCGATATCACCCGGCTGCTCGCCACAGGATGGAAGCCCCCCATCCCATTCACCGTGAAAGGGCGCGACGGCGTGACCGAACTCGATGGATTGATGTTCAAGCCCACGAACTTCGATCCCAACAAGAAATATCCCATCGTCAACCACATCTATCCAGGGCCGCAGCAGGGAAGCATTGGAAGCTGGTCGTTTGCGGCTGCGCGCGGTGATACGCAGGCGCTCGCGGAGCTGGGGTTTATTGTCATCGAGATTGACGGCATGGGGAACCCCTGGCGCTCCAAGAAATTCCATGACACTTATTTTGGCAACATGGGCGATAACACCTTGCCTGACCAGGTCGCGGGCATGACGCAGTTAGCCCAGCGTTACTCTTGGATCGACCTCGACCATGCTGGAATCTATGGTCACTCCGGTGGCGGCTACGCGGCGGCAGATGCGATGTTTCGCTATCCGGACTTCTTCAAAGTTGGCATATCGGAAGCCGGGAACCATGATAACCGCGAGTACGAGGACGACTGGGGCGAGAGATATCAGGGACTCCTGGAGCGCAAGCCCGACGGCGCCACCAACTACGACGATCAGGCGAACCAGAATATTGCCAAGAACCTGAAAGGACATCTGCTGCTCGCACACGGCACTATGGACGACAATGTGCCTCCTTACAACACTCTTCTGGTAGTCAACGAGTTGATCAAGGCCAACAAGGATTTTGATCTTCTTCTGTTGCCCAATCGCGCTCACGGGTTTGGCAATGAGCCTTACATGGTACGGCGGCGCTGGGACTATTTTGTCCGCTATCTTATGGGCGCCGAACCGCCGCAGGGTTATGAGCTTCATCCACCTGCCAGACCTGGAGGAATGTAGGCGATCCTGTTGAGAGTTTGAAAGGAATAGCAACCGAAACCCAAAACCCACCACGGAGACGCAGTGCAGCATAGCCGCAACCAAAAGCTCAACGCTGATGAACGCTGATTTGAACTGATTGGCGCTGATTTCAGCGTTAATCAGCGTCGATCAGCGGCAAAAAATCACTTTGGTTTTCTCCGTACTACCATGTCCTGAACTCGTCTCAGGCCGCGACGATTTTCAGTCGTCCCCCCTTCGGCTGCACCTCATGGCAGGCTCTGAAGGAGGACTTGGCTTATCTGCCTATCTCTACCCGCCGCTGAAACGGCGGGCTATTTTCATTCGTCCGGCTGACGCCGGACTAACCCCCATCAGCGCCAATCAGTTCAATCAGCGTTCATCAGCGTTGAGCTTTTGGTTGCGGCTCTGCCGCGCTGGGTCTCCGTGTTGGTTTTGCTTGTGGCTCCCAAGCTGTATGCGATAATGACTGGCCATGAACCGAATACAATGTTGCGCCCTGATCGTCTTGACTTTCGTAGCCGGGCTTGCTGCCCAGAACGCTCAGACTCCCGCGCAAACAACGGGCGGCCAGCAACAACAGCAACAGCCCGAATTCATGAGGAAAGGCCAGCAGCTCATGCGCGAAGGCAAGCTGGAAGAGGCCCTGGCTCTTTTTCGCGAGACCCTGCAAAGCTCGCCCGATTCTTTTCCTGCAACCAATGCAGCCGGCGTGGTGCTCGACCTGATGGGGCAAGGCACAGAGGCACGCAGGTATTTTTCCAAGGCAATCGAGATCGCCTCGACTCCGCAAAGCAAAGTCGGGGCGCAGAGAGCTATGGCGATGTCATACGCCTTCGAAGGAAACTGCAAAAAGACCCTCGAATCCGAGCAGCAGGTGTTCGATTACTACGTGGGACTTAAGGATTTCTTCCAGCAAGGGGAAGTTGCTGACGAAGGCGCGCGTGTCTGCCTCGATACAGGCGATTCAAAAACCGCCCTCAAGTGGTACCGCCTCGGCCACGATACTGGACTCCGCGAACCCGATATCAAACCCGACCGCCAAGACCTTTGGGAATTCCGCTGGGAGCACGCGCAAGCGCGAATTGCGGCACGAAGGGGCGACAAAGCCGACGCGCAAAAGCACGTTGCCGCAGCCAAAGCCATCCTCGACAAAGGGACCAATCCACAGCAGGCTCCTTTCTTTCCTTATTTGGTTGGCTATGTTGCATTCTATTCCGGAGATTACAAGACCGCGCTCACCGAATTACAAAAGGCCAATCAAAACGATCCATTTATCCAATGCCTGATCGCCCAGACCTACGAGAAACTGGGCGACAAAGAAAAAGCCGCAGAATACTTCAAGAAGGCTTCGGCGACCACCGCCCACAATCCGGCAGGGGCGTATGCGAAGCTGGCAACCCGTAAAAAGACTTAGCCCTGTTCCTACAAGGAGGAACCCATGCGTACATTCTTCGTGATCGTCCTGGCTTTAGCCACTCTCACTCAGGCACAAACAGCAAAACCCAAAGGCGCTGCAAAAGCTCCAGGGAAGCCAGCCGCTGGAGCCGTCACAGTTGTAACTCCGGACAAGGTCAACTGGATGGCTGCGCCCCCGAACTTGCCGGCCGGAGCGCAAATCGCAGTGCTCGCCGGAAATCCTGCCGGCGCAGGACCATTCGTAATTCGCCTCAAATTGCCTGATGGATACAAGGTCATGCCTCATTGGCACCCCACGCCGGAAAATGTGACGGTGCTCTCCGGTGAATTCCATGTGGCCATGGGTGATAAGTGGGACGACAGCAAATTACAGACTCTTCCCGCCGGATCGTTTGTTTCCGTCCCCACCCACCACAGCCATTATGCTATGGCCAAAGGCGCAACCGAAATTCAGGTCCACGGCAACGGCCCATTCAAGCTCATATATGTGAACCCTGCGGATGATCCTTCGAAAAAGAAATGACATCTAGGCACATAATGTTCTGTTATTCGGGTATGACTTCAATGGCGCTGATGGAGGGGTAGTTCGTCGCAGGAGTGAAATAGATTTCGAGTTTGCCCTGAGCGGTGGGTTCTATGTGGGGGAAGATTTTCACCAAAGGACCGGTACCGGCTTCCCGGTAAATATCGAATCGCTTTAAGAGCATGGTTCCATTGCACGAAACATCAAACACGCGGCTGCCTACTCCGCCAATGGCGCCGCTTTGAACGCCGAACCAGTGCTCCAGAAAATAAAGCTTGAGCGTATATGTGCCGCTGGGCGCAACTGGAATGACATAACGGAAATGTCCGAAACGATGCCAGTCGTAGACGCCACCATCGGGAATTTTCGATAGATCGCCCCCAAAGCGAGTGACGCGGCCACCGAAAAAATAGCGGTCCGGCAACCATACATTACCGTTGGAATCGCCATAAAGAGAAGGCCCGGCCGTGACCCGGACTGGGAGCATCCTGTGGGGAACGGAGGGCAGGATTTCAACTGCGTTTAAAAATGATTCAGCAGTCGTAAAATCCAGGTGGATCATCCCATCGCTCTGAGGGGCCACGTCCAGAAACACTTTTGTGATTGCAATATCATTTCCGCCCGCGTCGTCCACTACATCCAGGCTATTGGCTGGTGCGCCATTCATTGAAAAGACTACATTGCGGCTGTTCTCCAGGATGCCCGCCGTCTCCGCAAACAAAAGATGGACTTCGTAAGTTCCAGCCGGAACCGGATAACTACAATGAAAGACACCGCGCCTGCCCGTGGAGTAGAGCTGTGCATCCTCCGTGCCTTGGATTGCATGACCGGCAACGGAGAAGGAGTTTCCCCCAGAACAGAAATGATCCTTCTCCCAGGTAAATCCGCTTCGGTCCACGTAGAGAGCGCGATCATTGCCGGCCATCGCCCGCAAGATCTTTCCAGAAAAGTCCGCCGAAGCTGTAATAGGCTGGGCTTGCACCCGGCCTTCACGGTCAGCGGTGCGACCCGACTTGTACCATACAAAAGCGGCCAGAAGGCAGGCCGAGATCAGGATTGCGGCCATGGTCCTCAGCTTGGCCGCAGGAAACTTGAAGGCCCGAGCGGGTGCGCTAATGGCAGGTTGTTGTCCCGCATTTTTCGGAGTTGCAGGAATTCGCGGTGTCTGCCCATTTTGTTGGGACTGTACAAAACCGTTTTCGGTAGGCGAGGCTTCATCGAGAGGCCGAACCGGCCTATTCTCGTTGGGGTCCACCGGCACGGGCAAGTCCACAGCACCCTTATGAATGAACTTGGGTGCGTAATGACCGGGTGGCAGGCAAATGTGTACCGCGTGTTGCGCGCCGGCGTTGCGATAGTATTCTTCCAGCCGCTTGCGCAGCGCATGAGCGGTGACGCGTACGATGGTATCGACTTGCGGATCAAAATCGTGGGGCCGCCCCAAGGCCTGGACGGCAATGCTGTACTCCTTGACCTCGTCGATCGTTCCTTCGAAGTACTTTTCGCAAACAAAGCTCAGGAACCGAACAAGATTATTCGTCCGGCCCAGGACCCCGGAGGTCAAGACCGACTCTAATTCGGCTCGCTCGGCCTCAAGTTTGTTGAGAGCGAATTGCAAGTACACATCCCCTTCAATAAATGGCTGTTAGAGTCTCCATCCGTAAATTTTGCATCCGAAAGTATAACCGAATTCAACTGACGCCATGCCCCCCGGCGAAAGCCTCGGTTCCTCTTGCAGTTAGAGAGAAAACCAGGCAGAAACGGTTTCCTTCACGTACTCTTTAGAGGCGAATTGTGTGTCAGGAGAACTGCTCCAATTCGCAATATCCATATTCTCATAGGACCGATAAGGCCTGAATTCTAACCGTGAATTCACGGTTAGTAACTTCACGTATGGCAAACGGCACTGTTTAACTCATTTAATTATGGAGGGTGGCTGGGCCGTCGGCTGTACCGGCTTCAAGTATCGTACCGCTTTCCGATACCAACCGGCCCTGCAAGAACCACCCATTCCAGACTACAACCAACAACTAGAGGAGCTCCACGATGAGTCTAGCCTGTCACCCCCGCCGTGTGCATTTTTTAAAGATTGTGCGCCTTCAGGTTGTATTGAAGACAATGGCATTGCTCACCATGGCTTTGCTATTGACCTTTGTTGCGCAACTAGCCGGGGCCCAAAACATCTTTGGGCGAATTTCTGGCACCATTGTAGACCAGACGGGTGCAGTCGTTCCCTTTGCAAAAGTCACGATTACGAATCAGGAGACAAAGATCACCCGCACCTTCAAGGCGGATGACAAGGGGTACTACGTAGCCCCAGAGCTCCCGGTCGGCACATACAGTGTGACGGCTGAGGAAAAAGGGTTCAAGACGACCACCAAGGCCGGAAACGACTTAGTCGCAGGAGCACACCTGAATGTGGATTTGACATTGCAAATCGGCGATGTTGCGGAAAAAGTAGAGGTGACCGCAACCGGCGAGACCGTCAATACGATCTCCGGAGAGATCTCGCGCACCATCGACTCGGAACAAGTGCAGGACATGGCCCTGAATGAGCGGAATTACGCGCAATTGGTTTCCCTCATTCCCGGCGCAGCTCTGACCGCCTTCGACCAGACAGCACTAACTACTGGAATGTCCACCACTGGATCGAGCGTCAACGGCCTGCGCGCCGACGGCAATCTCTTCACGGTGGATGGCGGGTACAACCTGGACTCAGGCTCGAACGCCACGCAGTTGGATAATGTAGGCATCGATTTTGTGCGTGAAGTCGCCATACAAACCTCGAACTATTCAGCGGAATATGGCCGCAACGACGGCGCATCGGTCAATGTGGTAACCAAGAGCGGTGGAAACAGCTTCCACGGCAGCGCCTTTGAGTATCTGCGCAATCAAATCTTTGATGCTACCAACGCCGCGTCCAAGCTGAATGCGGCTCCGGGAACGCCCGGCAGCGTCCTTAAGCCGCCTCTTCGCTACAACGACTTTGGCTGGTCGGTTGGCGGTCCTATTAAGCGCGGCAAGCTATTCTTCTTTGCCGGCCAGGAGTGGAAGAAAATCCGCATAGCGTCGCTGGCCCAAAATCTTACGCTTCCTACCACGGCGGAACTCACTGGCGACTTCAGTCACACTCCGCTGCCGAAAGCGCTCACGAAACCGGCAAACGCCCCGCCGGGATGCACCATTGTTGGAAACGTGTTGTCGCCTCAGTGCATTACGCCCAACGGGCAAGCCATTGCCAACGTATACGCCCTCATGGAGAAGCAGGCTGCGGTGTTCAATAATTCGGATACGTCCAACAATACGACTTTTCAGCCAAACAACCCCCAGAATTGGCGTGAGGACATCATTCGTCTCGACTACAACATCAACGATCAGCACAGCCTTTACTTCCGCTACCTTCATGATGACCTCAACCTGATCGATGCTTTTGGCACCTTCACTCCGGGTGGCCTGCCCACCACACCTACAAATCGCATCCGGCCTGGTTATAGCTACCAGGGAGGGCATGTGTGGACCATCTCTTCCCATATCATCAACGAGGCGAAGATCAATGTTTCCTGGAACAAACAGCGGATCCCTCCCACTGGCACTACCTGGGAGAATTCCACATACGGATTCAATATTCCGCTGCCATTCCCGAACGCTGGAAGATTTCCCAATGGCATTCCTCACGTGACCTTCACCGGAATCGGAAATGCGTTCTCAACCGCGGCGCCGGCGCAGTTTACCGGCCCATTCTTTTCGCTGCTCGCGCCCACGACCGATATCTCCTTCTATGACAATTTCACCTGGCAGAGGGGAAGCCACACCTTCAAGTTCGGAGCCATGTACGCTCGCAACCGGAAGGACCAGAATTCGCGTCCAAACTCACCCAACGGCGCGATTAATTTCAGCACCAATGGCAACCCCAACAGCACCGGGGATCCCTTTGCCGATGCCTTATTGGGCAACTTTCAGACTTTCAGCCAGCAGTCGGCTGATCCCATCGGATTTTTCCGATTCAATGATATCGAGGGCTATGCCAGCGACAACTGGAAGATCAATCACAAGTTGAGTGTGGAACTGGGCGTACGTTACGTTCACATCGGGCCGACTTATACCCAAGGCAACAATATGGTGAACTTCGACCCGAGCCTCTATAACCCCAACCTTGCGCCCACCTCCATCGGCGCCAACAATGTTCCCGTGGGCGGACTTCTCGACCAGGGATTTGTAATCAATGGCTTAATACGCCCAGGCAACGTGCCCTCCGATCAATTGGGCAGAATACCCAATGGAACCAGCGCCTTTGTGCTGGCCGTACCTGGGAGTGCGGAACGAGGCTTTTACAAGCCGGAAAACCTCTGGGCTCCCCGCTTGGGCTTTGCTTTCTCGCCGTTTAGCGACAACAAGACTGTGGTTCGCGGCGGCTTCGGCATCTTCTACGACAAGCCGGAGGGGAACGTCATCTTTGGCCAGCCTGGAGTTGTGCCATTCCTTCAAGCTGCAACTTTCCAGAATGGCAATCTGTCGAATCCCTCTGGTGGAACTGCGGGAGTTCCGACCATCTTTGGCCTGAGCGCCGTTGATCCCAACTTTGTAGTTGCGCGTACGGCGCAATACAGCCTGAGCGTACAGCGCGAACTGCCCCGCGGCTTTCTGCTCGAAGCTGCTTATGTTGGAAACCAGGGGCGGCATGAAGTGCGCCAGCCCAACATTAATGTGCCGACCTTCGCAGCGGTCGCTGCTACTCCTGGAAAGACAACCAACCAGATTCGTCCGTTTTTGGGATACACCGATATCACTCAATTTCGAAGCGACAGCAACTCGAACTACAACGCTTTGCAACTCTCAGCCAGCAAGCGCAAGGGCGATCTGACCGCCACCTTCAGTTACACCTATTCGAAAGTGCTGGGCCAGACCGGCGGGATCAATGACAATCCTGAACCAGAATGCCCGTTTACCTGCCAGCTCCAAAACGGACAAATCGTAAGCTGGCGGCAGTTCTACTACGGCCCCCTGGGCTTTGACCGGCGGAACATCTTTGTCGCTACTTATACCTATCGCCTTCCATTCTTCCGCAGCCAGAATGGCTTTCTTGGTTCGGCTTTCGGAGGCTGGGAATTCAGCGGCATCACTCGGGCACAGTCCGGACAGCCGTTCACGGTTTCCGGCACCCAGACCATTGGGGCCGCTGGCAACGGGGTAACAGCTTTTTCGCGACGCGCGAATCTGGTGCCCGGTGTCCCACTCTATTCGGGCTTTACCTGCCCTCCAGGAAAAATGTGCTGGTTCAATCCTGCTGCTTTCGCTGTGGAGCCGAACAACGCGGCAGGAAATGCTCCTTTGGGAGATATCCTTGGCCCCGGTTACTTCAATTGGGACATGTCGCTGCGCAAGAGCTTCAAGCTCCCCAGAGAAAGCATGAAGCTCATGTTCCAGGCGGATGCGTTTAACGTATTCAACCGCACGAACTGGGGCAATCCCGGAACTTCGATCACGGGTGGCGGCTTCGGTCAAATCAGTGGCACCAACCCCCCGCGCCAGCTTCAGTTGGGCGCCAGGTTAAACTTCTGATCTTGTCCGGATTGCACGAAGTCTTTGTATTTGGGAATGGATGCCGTTCATGACTAACCTGCTCCGCGGCCTGGTATGTATCTCTAGTGTGTTCTTTCTCTTAGCATCGGCGGGGGCGCAAGTTGCCCCCCTGGTCGCCAACATCGATGGACGGCAGATCACCAATTTGGATGGTCCGTGGCATGTGATCGTCGATCCTTACGATGTCGGGAAGCTGGACTACCGCGCCAAACCACTGGCCAACAACAACGCATTTTTCAAGGACTACAAACCTCAATCCAAATCTGAGCTGGTGGAATACGATTTCGACCACTCCGGCCAGCTCAATGTCCCCGGCGACTGGAATACCCAGCGTGAATCGCTTCTTTTCTACGAGGGGACTGTCTGGTATAAGCACTCTTTTGACTATCCGAAGCCGGGTTCCGCAAGATTGTTCCTGCATTTCGGCGCAGCCAATTATCAGGCTGACGTGTACCTGAACGGCGAGGCATTGGGCCACCACGAAGGCGGTTTCACACCTTTTGATTTCGAGATCACGAACCGGGTCAAGCCCCAGGGCAATTTCATCGTAGTAAGAGTCAATGACACCCGGGCCGGTGATCAAGTGCCCGCCCTCACTACAGATTGGTGGAATTACGGGGGAATCACTCGTCCGGTCACGCTGGTCGAAGTGCCACAGACGTTTATTCAAGATTACGTGATTCAGCTCGCCAAAGGGTCAACCCAAAACATCAAGGGCTGGGTGCAACTGAACGGACCCAAACTTCAGCAGCAAATCACAATTCGAATTCCCGAAGCCGGACTCAACCAGGTGTTCCAGACGGATTCCAAGGGACGCGCTGAAATTTCTTTTGATGCGAAGCTGTCGCTTTGGTCTCCGCAAAACCCACGACTCTACAAGGTGGAAATTGCCACTGAAACCGACCATGTCACTGAGAACATCGGATTTCGCTCCATAGAAACCAA
>DASZEU010000113.1:0-4459 GCA_035940535.1 Candidatus Angelobacter sp. | reverse complement strand
ATCGGCTACCAAGTGGAGTTTCTTCAGGACCAGACCTGCTGCGGCCAGCCTGCATTCAATACCGGCTATTGGGATGAGGCCCGGCCTTGTGCGGAAAGATTTCTGCGCGTGTTTAAGAATGCTGAGGTGGTGGTGTGTCCTTCGGGGTCGTGCACCACGATGGTTAGGGCGTTTTATCCTGAGCTTCTGGCTTCCGGTCCCCTGCATGAAGAAGCTATCTCTCTGGGCAAGCGCACCTTTGAGTTGAGCGAGTTCCTAGTCAAGGTAGCAGGCATTACCGATGTAGGCGCCGCCTTTCCTCACACGGTGGCCTACCACGCTTCGTGCCACGGATTGCGCGAGCTTCATTTGCGGGACGAGCCTTTGCAACTCCTGCGCAAAGTAAGCGGGCTGAAGCTGGTGGAGATGCTGCGCTCCGAGGAATGCTGCGGGTTTGGCGGGACCTTCGCGGCCAAGTTCGAAAGCATTTCCGTCGCCATGGGAGAATCGAAGGCCGAGAGCATTGCCGTGACTGGCGCGGAGTTTGTAACGGCCATCGATTCGAGCTGCCTGCTGCATCTTCAGGGGATTCTGGGCAAGCGCGGCGCACCGGCCCGTACTATCCATCTGGCCAGCATTTTGGCCCAGGAGAAAGCATGAGCACCGCAGCGCAAAAATTTCTCCAGGATGCGGCGGTGAAATCTGCCGACTTGGTCCATCGCGAAATCATCCGTCGCGGTATGGAGAGCTATGATGCTGCCCACCTTCGCGGACGCTCCCGCATTCACGATTGGGAGGCGGCTCGCCAGCGCTGCCAGCAGATCAAGCGCGAAGCCATCAATCACCTGGATCGTTATTTGATTCAGTTTGAAGAAAAGGTCATCGCTCACGGCGGGCATGTCTTTTGGGCTGCCGATGCCCAGGAGGCATGTGACTACATCAGCAAACTTGCCTCCAGCAGGAATGTGCGCACCGTAGTCAAATCCAAGTCGATGGTAACCGAGGAGATCCAGCTTGCTCCGGCGCTGGAAAAAGCCGGCATTACCGTGTGGGAGACCGATCTGGGCGAGTACATCGTGCAACTGCGCAACGAGCCGCCTTATCACATCGTTACGCCGGCCATGCACCTGAACCGTCGCCAGATTTCCGAGCTATTCAAGGAAAAACTCGGCGAAGAGACCAAAGGCGATGATCCGGCTGAGTTGGTCGCTCTCGCCCGGCGCACCCTGCGCAAGCCATTCTTCTCCGCCGAAATGGGAATTTCAGGCGCAAACTTTCTGGTGGCCGATGCCGGCGTGATTGCCATCTCCACCAACGAGGGCAACGGACGCCTCTGCACCAGCGTTCCCCGCATTCATGTCGCGGTAACCGGCATTGAGAAAGTGATTCCCCGACTTGAAGATCTGGCAGTGTTGTGGCCAGTGCTTGCCACATCTGGGACAGGGCAGGGAATTACCACATATAGCACTCTAATCGGTGGCCCGCGCCGGCCGGGCGAGGCCGATGGCCCTGAAGAGTTTCATGTAGTCCTGGTCGACAACGGACGCAGCAACTTGCTCGCCGACGCCGAACAGCGGGAGGTGCTGCACTGCATTCGTTGCGGCGCATGTTTGAACATCTGCCCGGTCTTTCGCAACGTGGGTGGTCACACTTACGGCACAACCTATCCGGGACCGATTGGCAGCGTGCTCACACCTCACCTGCGCGGACGCGAGTTCGAGCACCTCTCTTATGCCTCGTCGCTGTGCGGCGCATGCACCAGTGTTTGCCCAGTCAAGATCAATCTTCATCATCATCTGCTGCATAATCGCCGTAATACTGCGGCTGCGGGCGATACAAAATGGACGGAACGAGTGATGTTCCGGGCCTGGCGCGCGGCTATGCTTCGTCCGCGAATCTACGCCTTGGCTGGCTGGCTGGGACGAAGCGCCTTGCGCATGTTGTACGGCTTAGGACTGGCAGGCTCGGCGGTCGATCCCATGCGCGCCTGGAATCGCCGTCGCTCACCCGTGCCTCTGCCGAAAGACTCATTTCGGTCACGCTGGAGAAGAGAACTTGGCAAGCACTGAGAATGGAAGCCGCGATCGCATTCTGGAGCGGATACGCTCCGGCCTGCGCACGCCTGCGCCAGAAGCTCCGCAAGCCGCCACCGGCAGCGTGATCTTTGCGCCCATCGAGAATCCACTGGAACGATTCCAGCAAGAGTGCGCCGCAAATCTGGTGGAGTGCCTGTTGTCCGCCAACCTCGACGAAAGCGCAGCACGTCTAGCCAAAGTGCTCGATTCACTCCCGGCAGGAGAAATATTTCTTCAAGACTGCCCCACTCTTCGCCGGCTGGCTGAACTTGCGAAGCCGGCGCGAGCATTACGCTGGTCGAGTGAGGGCACACCCCATGAAGCCTCGCAAGCAACCATCACGCTAGCCGAAGCCCTGATCGCCCAAACCGGCTCCGTCTTCGTGACAGCCTCCTGCGGTGGCCGTGGCGCTTCCGTGGTCGCACCCTGCCATGTTGTCTTCGCCACCATAGACCAACTCGTTCCCGATCTTCAGACAGCCCTAGTGAATGCCTCCAGCCAGGGCAAGCTCGACAACAACTCTTTCGCCTGTGTGATCAGCGGCTCCAGCCGCACTGCCGATATCGAAAAGATTCTGGTACAGGGAGCGCACGGGCCACGATGGCTGGTTGTGATTCTGCAGACAATTGGAAGTGCTAGCGCCTAGCGATCCCGCGCCGAGCGGGAGCGTGAGGGCTGCGGAGTCGTGCCGAAAGATGCAACAACAATTCGGCTTTAGCCGCTGACTTTTGCTTCGGGATCACAAACCACGAATAGGCCGCAATTGATTTTAAAAGACCTACAAAGCTATTCATTAGGAGGCCGTTGTTTGGCCGAAGAATCCCCACGCTGTTTGATGGACAACATCGGTTTGAGGAGTGAGATGTGGTTGATGTTGGTTTTCAAATTACAAATTTGGAAATTACGAATCCAATCTGGCCACCTGGGCTGCCTTTTGCGGCATCGTAAGTTTTAGAAACTCAAATCAGTTGGACCCAGACAATGATTCGCAAATTGAAGTCGGGCGAGTATCGCTTGTATTCGCGCAAGAAAGACAGTAAGACCGGCAAGCGCCGCAATCTGGGAACGTTTTCGTCTCTAGAGAAAGCCAAGGCGCACGAGCGGGCCGTGCAATTTTTCAAACGACACTGAAAGAGAAGGGGTTTGTGGCAAGTGAAAAACAAGATCGGCCGCACGCAGGAACATCATAATCCTCGATTGTTCCAGAGCTACGCAGCTACTTGTGGTCCGCCATGAGTACACCGGCATGGGCGTAGTCTTCGCGATCAACCTCAAGGATGGTGATGATCACGCCTTCTTTAGGCGTCTTTCCCTCTTCGGAAATGGCGTCGGTAATGCGTTGTACGATCTTGCGTTTTTGCTCAATCGTGCGGCCTTTTAGCATGGTGATTTGGATGTGGGGCATGGTCAGTCCGTGATGGGCATTTTAGCGGGAAATTTGCGCGCGTTGCAATGAACCTAGCTAGTTGACGAATTGGTAAATGGGTAATTTGGTAAGTGGGTAAATGAAAATCAGGCGAGATCAATCAGCGGCATCAGTGTAAGTTTTTGATTTTTGATTTTCAAATTAGAAATTTGAAAATTTCAAATTAGCTGAGTTGTATCAACGCTCGTGTTAGTTCTGCATCTTCTTGCTCAAATACTGTTCGCAGGTCAATCAAGACTTTGCCTTCCTCGACTCGGGTGACGATCGCCGGAGTGTGTCCGCGCAGGCTAGCGGCAAGTTCGTCTGCGGTCAAGTGCTCGGCGGTGATGGCGAGCAGATGCGTGGGTAATGTGGAACTGGGGGCGGAACCGCCCCCTACCAGGGATTCGCCGGGAATAATCTCGGTTCGTAATCTGCTGGCGTCTTTCAGACTGTTGCGCAAGGCCTGGGCCCGCTCGCGGATGTCTTCTGGTTGCAGGCGCATCATGCGGGCGAACGGAATCGCGTCATAATTTTGCCGGACGTATTCCAACAACGTGGCTTCCAGAGCCGCATAAGTGAGTTTGTCGACGCGCAACGCCCGGAAAAGAGGATTGGCCCGAACCCTTCGTACTAGATCTTCGCGTCCGCTGAGCAGGCCGGCTTGTGGACCACCCAGCATCTTGTCGCCGCTGTAGGTGACCAGATCGATACCGGCGCGCAGGCTCTCCAGCACGCCGTTCTCGTTGATGCCCAGGCTACGCATCGGCAGGAAGGCTCCGCCGCCCAGGTCTTCCATCACCGGGAGCGAGTGCTTGCGACCCAGCGCGGCCAACTCTTCCAAGGCCGGCTGCTCCGCGAACCCGACAATAGCGAAGTTCGAGCGATGGACGCGCAGCAGCAATTTGGTCTTTTCGGTGATGGCCCGTTCATAGTCGGCAATCCGTGTCCGATTGGTGGTGCCTACTTCGCGCAGCACGGCGCCCGATTTGGCCATGAC
>DASZEU010000112.1:0-8663 GCA_035940535.1 Candidatus Angelobacter sp. | reverse complement strand
ATATTGTGAGATTCTTAGATCGGGATGGATACGCCTTCGACTGGGTGCATGTCTTCTTCCCCACCGCCTTCGCCGGCAACGGACGCCTGCCCGCCTGCCTCGCCGACCTCTCCATCCCCATCGCCCTGGAACCCAAAAAACTCGGCTCTGCTTGCCGGCCCTTCCGCTTTTACCCAGCCCAGGAATTGACCAAGCCCTTGCGGCAAAGCCTGTCGCAATGGGGAGCCGATACCCACGAGCTGTTTTCCGTGATCGCTCCCTATCAAGAGGACCAATTCCCGCCGGAACTCTCCTTCCGCCAAAGGGACTGTGCCGAACCATTACTCCACATCGCCGACTTCATCGGCGGCGAATGGCCCCAGCGCGCCCGACAAGCCCTGGTCAACGCCTTTGCCCTAGCAGCCTTTGAAGACTTCTACAGTTCAAGGCAAATCCTCTCCGACCTCTGCGACGCCTTCGCAGACAAAGGCAATCCCGGATGGATCTCCACCGCCGACCTGTTGGCCTTCCTCCACACGATGGAGGACCGCACCTGGGACGACTGGAGCAAAGGCAAGCCCATGAAACCCAAAGACCTAGCTGGCCTGCTGGCCCCCTTCGGCATCCACAGCCACAACCACCGCACCAGCCCCGACAAAGTAATTAAAGGCTACAACCTCGAAGATTTCCAAGAAAGCTGGAACCACCATCTGCCACAAACCTGTGACACAGAAGCACTCGGCTATGAGCGTAGTGCCGTAGCGGCACAATTTGCAGAAGTCAAAAACAACCAGGTCATGGATTCAACCTGTAGCGTTGTAGCGGCAGATACGCAAAATCCATCCACAAGCATCTCCGGCCAGAAGCCAGTAGCCAGCAGCCAGAAGCTAGCAGCAAGTAGTAGCGCTGTAGCGGCAGATACGCAAAATCCATCCACAAGCATCCCCGGCCAGAAGCCAGTAGCTAGCAGCCAGAAGCTAGCAGCAAGCGGTAGCGCTGTAGCGGCAAAATCCGCAAAATTCACAAATAACCCCGCCATCGGACCCTTGGGTCGCGTCGCGGCTCGAAATCTCCGGCGAGTAACGAGCATCTAGAATGGCTAAGTACTAAAGGCTAAGCATCTGCGTCAAAGGGTAACGATGAACGCGATTAGGAACAAAGAAAATGGTGACCCTGGCAGGAGTCGAACCTGCG
Organism: Candidatus Angelobacter sp.; assembly: GCA_035940535.1. Lineage (GTDB taxonomy): Bacteria > Acidobacteriota > Terriglobia > Terriglobales > Acidobacteriaceae > Angelobacter. Next base: position 7,490 of record DASZEU010000112.1, on the reverse strand, counting down.
ACCTGCGGTTTAGGAAACCGTCGCTCTATCCATCTGAGCTACAGGGCCATCCTTATTTTTCAACCACTTACAACAGTTTATCATTACCATAGCCTGCATGATTCATGAAGTTGAGTAAGCAGCGGCAGACCATCAAACATCCAGCGCCGGAGGCGCGGAATAGTTTAGCCACAATACGGTTCACTTAACGGTTCACTTAATTGATTGCGCCGAGTCAGCCGGTTTCCTTCAGCATCACGTTGCCGAATTCGCGGGTGATGTTTTCACGCGCGGCTTGCCGGATTTCCGGGCCGTCCGGCAAGTTGTGAGCGGCGAGAAATTCGCCCCATTTGATTGATCGTGGGCTTCATAAGCCAAAGCTCGAGCAGTGTAAAATCTTATCTTTGGAGGGTTCCCATGTCTCCCACAGCAACCGCACTTGAATTGAAGTCGTGTCCTCTCTACATCAACGGAAAGCCTGTCATCTCCGCTAGTCCCAAAGATATTCAGTACAACCCTGCGACCGGGGAAGCGGTTGCGGAGATACCGCACTGCACATCTGAAGAGATCTCGGCGGCGGTCGGGGCGGCGCACCATGCTTTTGCTTCCTGGAGCAAGACCCCGGTGATCCAGCGTTGTAAAGTGCTGTTCAAGTATCGCGAGTTGCTCGGGGCTGATGCTGATGAATTGATTGGCCTGATCACCGAGGAAAACGGCAAGACCACGGAAGAGGCGCGCGGATCATTCCAGCGCGGCATCGAGTGTATTGAGTTCGCCTGCGGCGCTCCCACGCTCATGATGGGCGAGACCGTGGACCGCGTTGGCACGGGCGTGGACGGCTGGTCTACAAGGCATCCGCTCGGAGTATGCGTGGGCATTACGCCGTTTAATTTTCCGCTGATGGTTCCCTTGTGGATGTTTCCGCTGTCCATTGCTTGCGGGAATACCTTCGTCTTGAAACCATCCGACAAAGTTCCGCGCACGGCAGTACGCTTGGTTGAGTTGGCTTATGAAGCTGGCCTGCCCCCAGGCGTGTTGAACCTGGTGCATGGGGCCAAGGACACGGTGGATTGTCTGCTGACCGATCCGCGCGTGAAAGCTGTTTCTTTTGTGGGATCGAGTGCCGTAGCCAAATACATCTACCAAACGGCTGCGGCCAACGGCAAACGGGTGCAAGCCTTGGGCGGCGCTAAGAACCACTCGGTGGTTCTTCCCGATAGCGAGATGAAATCCACGGTGGCAGCGATTATGGGCTCTTCTTTCGGATGTGCCGGCGAGCGTTGCCTGGCTACCAGCGTGGTAGTGGCCGTGGGCGAAGCGGCCGATCCGCTGGTGAAAGAACTGGTCCATGCCGCAGACCATTTGACCGTGGGCGCCGGGTGCGATGCCAAGTCAGGCATGGGACCGGTGATTACCGAAGAGTCCAAGAAGCGCATCTTGAATTACATTGAGCTAGGCGAAAAAGATGGCGCGACCCTGGCCCGCGATGGGCGCAAAGATGCAGTGGCCACGCGGGATGGCTTTTTTGTCGGCCCCACAATCTTCGACAAAGTAAATCCGAACTCCCGCATCGCCAAAGAAGAAATCTTTGGGCCAGTGCTCTCGGTGATCCGTGTAAAGGACCTTAAGGAAGCCATCGATCTGGTCAGCCATTCGGAATACGGCAACGCGGCCTCCATCTTTACCCGTTCCGGTGCAGCCGCACGGGAGTTTACTCAAAATGTTACTGCGGGGATGGTGGGAATCAACGTCGGTGTCCCCGCGCCCGTGGCCTTCTTCCCCTTCGCCGGATGGAAAAATTCATTCTTCGGAGATTTGCACGCGCTGGGCAAAGATGGCGTGAATTTCTACACTGAAAGCAAAGTCGTGACCTGCCGCTGGCCGGATTGAGCATCAGGTATGGATGAAAAACGTCTGCTCGCAGAAGCCATTACCGAAGCCAGGGTGGGATTGTCGCAAGGCGGTATCCCCATTGGCTCCGTCCTTGCAGATTCTGATGGTAGGATCATCTCCCGAGGTCACAATCTGCGGGTCCAGACTGGCGATCCCACCGCTCATGCTGAGGTGGTTTGCATCCGCAATGCCGGACGCCGAACTGATTGGCATAAATTGATCCTGGTCAGCACCTTGAGTCCCTGCATCATGTGTACAGGAACCGCCTTACTCTATAAGATTCCGCGAATCATCATTGGCGAAAACCAAACATTCAAAGGCGCAGAAGATCTTTTCGCGTCGAGTGGCGTGCAATGCAATGTGATGGACGATCTGCAATGCATCGAGATGATGCGCGCATTCATAAAGGCTCATCCCGATTTGTGGAACGAAGACATTGGCATTGCAGAGGACTGACAGTTGCTCCGGCTAGTAGCTAGAAGCAAAGCAGCCAGTAGCGTCCCCCCATGACTTTGGTACCCGCCTTCGGTCTCTTCCCGCTTGCATGTTTAATTAGAGATTGTTAATGTCGGTTTGTTGCCTTCCACATCACAACTCGCATTGGTGGTGGATGATTCGATGCTCATCCGCCATACGGTTTGCCGATTTTTGGAGGAGCGTGGATTCAATGTGGAATCGGCCACCAATGGTGTCGAGGCGCTGGAGATGCTCAACAGTATCCAGCCCGACATCATCATTACTGACCTGCAAATGCCGAAGATGGATGGCCCGCATCTTATTGATGTATTGAAGTCCAAGCCAGATACCGCCGCTATTCCCATCGTGATCTTGGCCGGCAAACAGCAGCCTGCCGCGAACCAAGCAGAGAACCGCGCGCTCTTTGTGATCTTCAAAGACATCGACCTTGAAGCTCAGCTTTATCGTGCACTGGATGCTGTGCTGCATATTCATTCTGGAGTTTGAGTGCCCTCAGGGGGCAAGGCTTGCCTCACCTGAGAGCCAGAAGATCAACCGGCCTTTCTGTCGCAGATTAAATTGCTTTCATCTTACTCCCCATATTGCACAGGTATAACGAAAGCAGAAAATCTAAGCTCCGCTATAAGTGGCTCTCTTCAGGAAGTTGCCTTGGCCTGGCTTGCCGTGGAATTGGTCTTTTTCTACCAGCACGCGGCCTCGGGAGAGGACCATATCTGGCATGCCTTTGACCTTGATGCCTTCAAACATGGAATAGTCCACGCGCATGTGATGCGTGGCGGCGCTGATGGTATGTTCTCGGTTGGGATCGAAGAGTACCAGGTCGGCGTCGCTGCCAATGGCGATTGTTCCTTTACGCGGGTAGAGACCGAAGATTTTTGCGGGAGTCGTGGACACCAATTCCACGAAGCGGTTCACGCTGAAGCGCCCTTTGGCCACGCCACCAGAATAGATCAGGCTCATACGGTGCTCAATTCCTGGGCCGCCATTAGGAATCTTGGTGAAGTCATCTTTGCCCATTTCTTTTTGTTCTTTGAAGCAGAAGGGGCAGTGATCGGTAGAAACTACTTGCAGGTGGTCCTGTTTAAGACCGTTCCATAATTTTTCCTGGTGCCATTTTTCGCGGAGTGGAGGCGTAAAGACATACTTCGCGCTTTCAAAACCGGGCTTCTCCATATCGTCCAGCGAGAGATAAAGATATTGCGGACAGGTTTCGGCATACACGGGCAGACCGCGGTCGCGGGCTTCTCGCACTTTTTCAAGCGCATCGTTGCAGCTCAGATGCACGATATAGACAGGCGAGCCTGCCATCTCCGCCAGGGCAATGGCGCGGGCGGTGGCCTCGGCTTCAGCCGTTGTAGGGCGCGTGAGCGCATGGTACTTAGGCGCGGTCTTGCCCTCGGCCAGCGCCTGCTGGACGATCACGTCGATGGCTCCTCCATTTTCGGCGTGCATGCAGATCATGCCGCCGATCTTGGATGCCCTGCGCATGGCTTTAAAAATCGTGGCATCGTCCAGCATGAATACACCCGGATAGGCCATAAACAATTTGAAGCTCGATACCCCTTCACGGACGAGTTCATCCATTTCTTCAAGCCGCGCATTAGGCAAGTCGGTAATGATGCAATGGAAGGCGTAGTCACTGGTGGCTTTTGCGGAGGCCTTTTGCATCCACGCGTCGAAGGCGGTGCGCAGCGATTGGTCTTTGTACTGGATCGCAAAATCAATGAGCGTGGTGGTTCCACCAAAAGCGGCAGCACGGGTGCCAGTCTCGAAGTCATCGGCGCTGGTAGTGCCGCCGAAGGGCATGTCGAGGTGCGTATGGACGTCAATGCCGCCAGGGAGGACGTATTTGTTCCTGGCGTCCAGGACTTGCTTGGCGTTCTCCGGGCCCATCGATTGCCCTATCGCAGTGATCTTGCCATCGGTGATGGCGATGTCAGCGGCGTAGGTGTCGGTGGCAGTCACAACCGTCCCATTGACAATGAGGGTATCGAAGCTCATCGTGTCTCCCCAGAAAAGGAAAATTTGAAACTCAAAATTTCAATTTGAAATTTTAAAATCTTCTACAATCACAGCAGCGAGCATTCTATGCTACACTCGCGTAACTTCCCCCGTCTTCTTAAAAGGCAATCCATGTCCAAGGAACCAGCTTCCCACCTTTCGCTTGAGCAGTTGGAAAAGAATTTTGCGGACATCAATCCACCACTTACCCCAGCGCAGGCCCTGGAAGAAGGTTCCCGATGCTTATTTTGTCATGATGCGCCCTGCATCAAGGCCTGCCCAACGGGTATTGACGTGCCGCAGTTTATCCGCCAGATCATGACCGGCAATCTGCGGGGTTCGGCCAAGACCATTCTGGAAGCCAATATCTTGGGCCAAAGCTGTGCCCGTGTGTGCCCCACGTCGGTGTTATGTGAAGGCGTTTGTGTGCTGAATGCAGAAGGGAAGCGGCCGGTCGAGATTGGCAAGTTGCAGCGATATGCGGTGGACCCCATTATCGCCCGAGGCGTGAAGCTTTTTAAGGCGGGAGCACCGAACGGATATCGTGTCGCCTTGATTGGAGCGGGCCCCGCGAGCCTCTCGTGCGCGACGGAATTGCGCAAGCGCGGTTACCAGACAGTAATCTTCGATGCCAATCCCGAGCCTGGGGGGCTGGACGCTTACGGCATTGCCGCCTACAAGATGCGCGCATACGAAGTGGCAAAAGAGATTGAGATGATTTGTGCCCTGGGGGTCGAAATAAAGAGTGGAGTTATTGTTGGGAGAGACGTAAGCATTGCTGAACTAGAACACGACTACGATGCAATTTTCATCGGCATTGGCTTGGGAGCTACGGAGGATTTGCACATTCCAGGCGAAGAGCTGGAGGGATGCCGGGACGCGCTCTCATTTATTGAAGAAACCAAAAGCAAGAGCTTCGACCAGGTGAAGATTGCCCCGCACGTAGCTGTGATTGGGGCAGGGAATACGGCGATCGATGTCGTCACGGCTGCTCGCCGCCTTGGAGCGGAAGAGGTTTTTATGGTTTACCGGCGAGATCCGCAAGAGATGAGCGCCTTCGATTACGAATACGAGCTGGCGAAGAAGGATTGCGTGACCTTTTTGTGGCGGTCTTTACCAGTACGGATTTTGGGCAAGGACCGCGTCGAAGGTCTGGAATGCGTGCGCACCCAGCCGGGGCCTAAAGACCCTAAGGGACGCCGGAACTTCTTGCCCGTGCCCGGGAGCGAATTTCAACTGGATGTGAGCATGGTGGTAAAAGCTTTGGGTCAGAAACGGAATGTAGATTTTTTGCAGCAGATTCGCAACCTCGAATTGAAGAATGGTTGCATCGCTGTTGATCCTCAGACCATGTGCACCGCCAATCCGCATTATTTTGCCGGCGGCGATTGTGTGAATGGCGGAGGCGAAGTCGTGGATGCCGTCGCTCACGGTAAACAGGCGGCGCTCGGCATTCATCAGGCGTTGAAGGGCGCGCCGGGAAGGAGGGCCCATGCCTGATCTAAGTATTGATTTCTGCGGAGTTCGTTCTCCCAATCCTTTCTGGCTGGCTTCCGGGCCACCCACGAATACTGCGTACCAGGTCATGCGGGCCTTTGATGCTGGATGGGGTGGCGCCGTGTGGAAGACCATTGGCGAACCCATCATCAACACTGCCTCGCGCTATGGATCGGTTGACCTGAAGAATGAGCGCATGATGGGCCTGAACAATATCGAACTTATCAGCGATCGCCCTATTGCAGAGAACCTGCGCGAGATTGCCGAGGTGAAAAAGCGCTTTCCCCAACATACGGTCGTAGCTTCGCTGATGGTGGAATCGAAGCAGGCGGCGTGGCATGACATTGTTCGTCAGGCTGAGGATTCCGGCGCAGATCTGCTGGAGTTGAATTTCGGGTGCCCGCACGGCATGTCCGAGCGAGGCATGGGAGCCGCGGTGGGCCAAGTGCCGGAATATGCAACCATGATTACTCAATGGGTGAAGGAAGTTGCGCGCACCCCAGTGATCGTAAAGCTCACCCCGAATGTGACTGACGTTATTCATATCGCCGCTGCCGCGAAGGCCGGGGGCGCCGATGCAGTCTCGTTGGTGAATACGTTCAACAGCGTGGTGGGAGTGGACCTCGATACCTTCGCCCCACGTCCTAGCGTAGCGGGCCTGGGTAGCCACGGCGGCTACTGTGGGCCCGCAGTGAAGCCCATTGCTCTGCACATGGTTTCATCCATTGCCCGGCACCCTAAACTGAATATTCCTATTTCGGGAATCGGCGGCATCTCCAATTGGCGCGACGCGGTAGAATTCATGCTTCTAGGCTCGACCTCGTTGCAGGTCTGCACTGCGGCCATGCATTATGGCTTTCGCATTGTCCGCGACATGATGGATGGCTTGGAAAACTACCTGGAAGAAAAGGGATTCAACTCAGTGATGGAGCTGGTAGGCAAATCAGTATCACGGATTGAAGATTGGGGAAACCTCGATCTCAACTACAAAATCATCGCCAAGATCGACGCTGAGAAATGTATCGGATGCAACCTCTGTTATATCGCCTGCGAAGATGGCGCTCACCAATGCATTCGGGTTGAGGAGCGTCCGCACGGCGATCTCCGCAAGGGTGTGGCCCTGAAACACGTGCCGCATGTTGTGGAAGATGAGTGTGTGGGATGCAATCTTTGCGCGCTTGTATGTCCTGTCCCCGGCTGCATCAGTATGGTCGAGATCGATACCGGGCGGGTGGGAATGAGTTGGAAGCAATTGCAAGAGGCCCGCGGGCGGAGCCCGCAATGCAGCATGGAAGAATTGCTGGCGGCGCAGGGGAAAGTTATTACCACTGATCGCCACTGATTGTTGAAACTGTCAAACGGAAATAACGGAGATGGGCAACATGCCAAAATGCAAGGTGTTTGAGGAACTGAAACTGGCATTAGAGGATGCTCTGTCTCATGAACAGGGTGAAAAGATTAATTTGCGGTTGACCAAAGCGCTTAAGTCCCCGAAGGGGACGTCTGACAGTAGCCCCAATACTGTTCACTTAAGGAAGTGCAGCATGTTTGGGGTTGAGGTGATCAGCCCCGGCAGGGGCGGCGAGAAGTTAGCCCAGCGCGTAAGCGCTGGGAAAGATTACAGATAAATGACAAGCCCCAGA
>DASZEU010000111.1:0-9891 GCA_035940535.1 Candidatus Angelobacter sp. | reverse complement strand
GTATTTGTGCTCCGAACACAGCCAACCCCTGTGTCGCCCCGCTAGGGCTTGGGTTCAATTCTTCAACAATTCCCAGGGTTCCGCTGCGCTCCACCCTGGGCTAACTTGTGGTCGCCCCGTCCGGGGCTTGGGTTCGTCGTTCTCCAAACGCTGTTGCCTAACCTAAAGTGAACAGTGTTGCCCTAAAGGGCCGTTCTTCCACCGGTTTCGGACTACAGCAACTATGAAATTGCTTTAACTGCTTTGTTTTTTCAATACGATTCGACGGTTCCATGAGTGACATTCGACCGTTCATTTCCCCCTCTGCACGATGATGGTTGCGGCTAGCACTGCGGCAAAGCCTAGCAACTGGCCACCGTGGATGGGCTCATGGAGGAATGTCACCGACAGCAGCGTGGCGAAGACGGGTTCCAGGCAGCTTGTGACTACGGCCCCGGTTGGATCGAGATATTTCAATCCACTGAAATACAGGATGTAAGGCAGCAAATAAGAAAAGCAGGAAAACAAGAACAGAAAGAGCCATTGTCCGGCAGAAAAATTTTGGGCCAGCAGACGCCAGGGTGGGTCCACCACCAACCACATTACCGCTGCGCTCAGCAAGGCATAGGTCATCACTTTGAGTTGGTGGTTGCGGGAAACCAGCCCCTGACCTGCCACGATGTAAAAAGCGAAGGAAAAAGCTGCGACTTGAGCGGCGATCACGCCCTCTCCATTGAGACGAACGCCAGAGCGAAAGAGTTCGACAACCAGGGAGGTGCCAATCAGCCCCAGAAAAACAGCGGAAATCCTGGTTACGGTGGGCCGCTGGAGTCCCCTGGTCACCATGTAAAGCAACACCCATATTGGGGCGGTGTACTGGAGAATAATGGCCATAGGCACAGTGGTCTTCTGAATGGCCACATAATAAAAATAATTCGAGCCGGCAATGCCCAGCGTACCGATGAGCACGCAGAGAAGCAGATCGCGCTTAGTGATCCGGAAGAAGGGACGCCCATGTTTGATCAACAGCCACGCCAGCAGGATCAACACGGCGAAGGTGGTGCGGGTCTGTGTGATTACCAGCGGAGAGATTGCCGGACGCCCGGCAAACAGACGTTCGGCGAAGATGGCTTTGCCCAAGGTGGCCGCTGCGCCCCAGCAAAAAGTAGCGCCAGCCACCAGGAAGTATCCGCGCCACGGATGTTTCGCGCCGGGCGCAAGTTCGGCTGGTTTTGGCTCCTCTTGTTTTTGTACGTCTCGGGGTTCAACTTGCAAGCATTCGGTCCAGTTGGTCAGGATCAAAGCCGATCATGACCTCGTCGCCAACCACGATGGTAGGCGTTGAGCGGCTGTTGTATTTGCGTACCAGTTCGAAAACCGCTTTCTGATCAATGCTTACGTCTCGTATATCAAACTCAACGCCTCGCTCCGCGAGGTGGGCCTTGGCCCAATCGCAAGGTGGTCATCCGGGCATACTGTAGACTACAACTTTCTTTTGGGACATGCTTGGCTCCTTATGTGGCTACCATTACACCGCAAAGGAAAATCAAAAGCAAAACCTACTCAGAGACACAGCGTGGCAGAGCCACAACCAAAGACCAAAACCCACCACGGAGGTGCGGAGACACGGAGAAGATTTGGGAATCAGGAGAGAGAAATCATCGAAGGCAGGTTCACGGGCGAACAAAAAGTGATGGAGCGGTATGAACAGATAACAAACTGAAAATAATGGGGTTCGAGGTGCGCAGCAAAAAATTTGCGCAAAAAACGAAGAAATTTGGGATTGGTACGGCAGAGAGACCAGAGGTCGCAGAACAAGATGGGTTGCTACCAATCACCCGATGAATAGCCTGCACTGAGGTACCGCCGAAGTGATCACCCCGATCTATCTTCTATTGTCTGTCTGGGGTTCGGGATGGATCAGGACTTTGAAAAGCTCCGGGGCGGCCTGTTTGAAACGGATCTCCAGAGCGGTCGAGATATCGTGGACACGGGAAAGCGGCAGGTCGTCGGGCATGGTGCAGTGGCATGACATGTAGACTTTTTCCCTTACTCGCTTGATCTCCACATCATGCATATCCAGGATATCCGGAAATTCGTGCATGATGGACTTGAGCTTTTGCTCCAATACGGCATCGCGGCTGATCTTTTTGCCTGACTCAATGGTGCCTGGCTCGCTTTCTATATGCGTCAGGATCGTGGATATCTCCGGGAGCTCGTGGCGCATTTGCGACTCGATCTGGGTGACCAAATCATGCGCACTTTTTAGGCTTAAGGTTTCGTCGAGTTCCAGGTGCTGCTCTACATGCAGGCGTCCGCCGAGATCTTGGACGCTCACATCGTGCACGCTGAAATTGTTGCGTGAGGCCACGGCGCGGATTCGGTCAAAGATGTTCTCATGCCCGGTTTCTCTGGGTACCGAGTGGATGACTACATCAGCATCGGGGAGGATGTCGCGGACCGCGGTGGAAATCTCAGCCACCACCTGCCCGGAGCGTTGGAAGGTCACATTGCGGGCCAAGCCAACCGTGAGATCGGCAAAGTAGCGGTTTCCAGCGCGGCGAATACGGGTGCGTTCCACGCCTATCACGCCATTGATTTTCAGCGCGGCATCCATGACCCGGCCTCGATACCCGGGCGGCGCTGCATCCAGCAGAGCGTCGATCGTCTGGCGGGCCAGCCGCCAGCTAACGTAGACGATGACCCCGGAGACCACCAGGGCGGAAATCGAATCGGCCATAACCAGCCAGGGGGCATTCAGGCGATGCGCTGCCCATACCAGCAGCAACCCCAGAGTCACGACGGCGCTGGAAAAGATATCGGTGCTGAAGTGCAGGGCATCGGCCTCCAGCGCCTGACTGGCATATTTTTTTGCGATCTTCCTGAGGGCCCGCGAACGCCACCAGTCCACGGCCATAGAGGTAAACATCACAGCAAACGCCGCCAAACTTGGTTCAATATGGACAGGATGATGTCCCGCCAGGCGGCGCACTGCCTCGGTAACGATCCAGATACAGGTCAGGAGCAAAAGGCCGGTCTCAATGAACGCGGAAAAATTCTCTACTTTGCCATGTCCATATTGGTGCTCGGCGTCGGCCGGCTTGTCCGACACACGCACAGAAAGCAACGTTACAAAGGCGGCAACCAGATCCAGACCGGAGTGGGCAGCCTCAGAAAGAATGCCCAAGCTTCCTGTGGAAACGCCCACCAACAGCTTCAAGGTAGTAATGGCGAGTGCGGAGAGAAAGGAATTGAAGGCCACCAGGCGTTTCTCGGCACGCATATCCTGCAACACCGGATTCATCTCGGAAGTGGCCACGCCTTATTGTCTCAGTTTTTCAGAGCACGTTTCCAGAAGATCAAGCTGTCCCTGTTGCTGATGTTACCGATGTATACCCTCCCTGAGCTTATTTATTCCCCTAAGGTGGGGTTTATTCCCCAAATTTTTCTGGTCTTAGCAATCATCCGGGCAGCCAAAATTGCATTATTTGATCTGTGCATAAAAACCGACATGACAAGATATTCTGGATTGGGATGCCTCGTGCAGGGGCTAAAGCCAAATGTCACTTACTTTAAAACAAGAACACCCGCCATATGTTTGATCTATACGAGCTGCGGGCTGCGTGGGACTGGCTTCTGGCGGAAAATCGAGCATTGCCGAGTTGCCTCTTAATCTGACGTAGAATATTTATACATTTTCGGGGTTCCTTCGGCAGACCTCAGGACAGGCTCTTCCAGGCGCAAAGAACGCGCCTGTCAGGATGACAGGGCGTTTTAGAGGGAGAAATTGATACTCGCCGATGAAAAGTAAGTGACATTAGGCTTAACCCCCGTAAAATCGTGAGTACAAATGTAGAAACTCCAGGGCACGAGTTTAGAGCTTGCGGAAAAACTCATTCTTGCGAGTGACAGAGAACCTCAGGAGCTAAAGCCCGATTGATTTCCCAAGGCTTACGGCCGGAAGCAGGTTATCCAACTATCCGACGCGCTCGCGCACAAAGCGGTCCAAGGCGAAAAGTAGCTCCTCGCGATTGGAATATGGTCCCGGCACATAGCCCTTGGAAGAGATTCCCTGTTGTGCCAACTCGGAAAGATCCCAGTCCTGTTTGTTGGTGATGTCCCAGAACTCTACGGCATCTTTTGGATCGAAGTCCGGTTTCCTGATTTCATCGGGATGGAAATGCCACTCGCAGATGATCTCGGTTTGGTCTGTGGCCTTTGGCCATAGGGTAAACGTGAGCATGTAGTCGGGATGCAGATTCAAAAAGAAGTTCGGCAGGAGACAGTAATAATAAACATGACGCTGGTCTTCCATAGTAAGTCCAGGTAAACAGCTTCGGTGGGTCTGGCCATCGATGGTCATAGTCTTGATGCCTTCGCGAAGGTCCATGCGTCCGCCTAAATAAGTGGGCTGGGGCGGTTCGTTGTCGCCACTCATGTAGTGCGAGAGTTTCTGCAGCAAAGGGTGAACGATGGGGCAATGCAGGCACTCCGAGTAATTTTGGATAATCAGCTTCCAGTTTGCTTTCAAGAGATAGGTACGCCGCTCGACCATCTCCAGTTCTTCCATGCGCCACGGCCGGAATTTTGCATCGAGGCCAGCCAGATGTTGGGCGAAAGGAGCCGGATGGGCAGAGAGGTTGATGAAGATGTGGCCATCCCAGACCTCGGCGGCGACACGATTCAGAGGATAGTCGGTCTCGCAAAAGCCAACTACTTTTTCCATGTGCGGAGCGCGGAGTAGAGCGCCATCGAGCTTGTAGGTCCAGGCGTGATATCCACACTGGATGCTCCCGCTGAAAGTCCCCGTCTCTTCCTTGCACAGCATCGTGCCACGGTGCCGGCAGACATTGTGAAAGGCGTGGATATTGCCTTGATCGTCACGCACAATGATGATGCTGGCATGGGCAACTCGCCGGAGAAAATAATCACCCGGATTCGGAATCTGTTTCTCGCGTCCGGCACAGAGCCACGAGTCGAAGTGGATGGCCTCCATCTCACGCTGAAAATGATTCGGGTCGGTGTAGTACTTTTGTGGAAGCGTAGTCGCCTCCGAGATAGCGACCTCGGGCCGGGTGTTTGCGTAGGTGGTGGACATGATGGACCTCCCACAGCTATGGCATTCTAGGAACTACTGTATCTGCCAGGATTCAACTAAGTACTAATGACTGCCTTTCTTCAGCTCTTTCAAAATCTCCCGTGCGGCGTTCGCGCCGGAGCCGCCTGTCAAGCCTGCTCCGGGATGTGTCCCTGAGCCGCATAAATAGAGCTTGGGAATGGGGGTGCGATACCGCGCCCAGTCTAACAACGGACGCATAGTAAAAAACTGGTCCAGAGCTAACTCGCCATGGAAGATATGTCCGCTGGTTAAACCGTAGGTATCTTCCAGATCCTGCGGTGTGATGACTTGCCGATGCAGAATCAAGTCTGGCAGGCCGGGAGCATATTCGCTCAGCGTCTTCACGACTGTATCGCCGAAAGCACTGCGCTGGCTTGCCCAATCCGTTTCTTTCAGCTTGAACGGCGCATATTGAACATAAATCGACATTACATGCTTGCCATCCGGGGCAAGGGAAGGATCGGTAAGCGATGGAATTGCTGCTTCCAAATATGGATGGAGCGAGAAGTTCCCATACTTGGATTCGTCGAAGGCCCGCTCCAGGTAATCAATCTCCGGCCCGATGTGAATGCGTCCGCCAAGAGCGCTGCTATTGCCATTTTTCAATGCGGTGAAAGTGGGCAACGCAGATAACGCCAAATTTACCTTGGCTACGGTGCCCGGCATCCGGTAATGCTGCAGCTTCATTGCGAAATCGGGAGAGAGATGGATCGGATCAACCAATTTGAGCAGTGTGCGCTTGGGATCGGCGTTGGATATCACGGCCTTAGAGGTGATCTCTTCTCCATTCGCAAGGACCACGCCGCTGGCAGCGCCATTCTTGATCTTTACTTCGATAACATCTGCGCCCGTGCGAATTTCCGCGCCTGCTTTTCTGGCAGCCGCGGCCATGGCCTGAGTCACCGCCCCCATTCCACCAATGGCAAAACCGGCTGAGCCGGCAGGGTGGGAATCTCCCGCGCTTCGGATGAGCAAAACCAGGCTGCTGCCCGCCGACCAAGGGCCGAGAAAGGTCCCAAAGATTCCACGCGCAGCGACCGTTGCCCGCAGAAGTTCAGTCTCGAAAAATTCCGCCACCAGATCAGCCACTGCCATTGGGCCCCAGCGCAGCACGCGATACATGTCGCGCTTGCCCAGCTTGCGCAAAGCCCGCCCGGTTTGAAGCATTCCCCACAGATCGCTGCGGCTGGGGTCGTCAATATCGGGCGGCGAGAGTTTCAGGGCTTCGCCGATCACGCGCCCAATCTTCTGCAATGATTCGCGAAACCCCAGGTATTTGGCGGAGTCCTTGGCAGAGAAGCTGCTTATTTCCTGGGCGGAACGCTTGTCATCGTCGTAAAGAACCAGCGCCCGGCCATCCGGAGAGAGAGCGGCCGCATTGACCTCCGAAGTAATGAGCTTCAGGCCGTGCTGCGCCAGGCCCATGTCGCGGACAATTTCTGGTTGCAGCGGCCCCGCCGAGTGCGCCAAGGTAGAGCAGCGGAAACCAGGATAGAACTCTTCCGTAATCGCCGCCCCGCCCACGAGATCACGGCGCTCAAGCACCAGAGGCTTGAATCCCGCCTTGGCCAGATAAAAGGCTGTGACCAGCCCATTGTGGCCTCCCCCAATGATGATCACATCGCGAGTTTCAGGCATGGACTAGGCGGCCCCTTTCGAGTCTTTCAGGATCTCCAGCGCTGCGAGCCTGCCCGGCGCTCCCATTACGCCTCCGCCGGGATGGGTCGCCGATCCGCACATATAAAGGTTCTTGATGGGCGTGCGGAACTGCGCATACCCGGGCGCGGGGCGCAGGAAGAAAAGCTGCTCCAAAGAAAGCTCGCCCTGAAAGATGTTGCCTTCGCTCAGCCCAAACTCGCGCTCCAAATCCAGCGGCGTCAATATTTGCTTGTGCAAGATGATGTCTTTGATATTCGGTGCATACTCGCTCAGGGTGTCGATCACGTTGTTGCCAAAGGCTTCTCGTTGCTCATCCCAGTTCAGCCCGGGCCGCAGCTTGTACGGCGCATATTGCACAAAGCATGAGAGAACATGCTTGCCCGGCGGCGCTACCGAAGGATCGGTCAGCGACGGAATCACCATATCGATGTATGGACGCCGGGAAAAATTGCCGTACTTGGCATCGTCGTAGGCCTTTTCCATGTATTCGATGCTGGGCGAGATGGAGATTGCGCCGCGCAGATGTGCGCCTGGGCCGGGAAGACACTTGAAATTCGGCAGCGCATCCAGGGCGATGTTTACCTTCCCCGAAGAGCCCCTGAATTTGTAGCGGCGAATGTCGGCAAGAAATTCCTCCGGGAGCTGGTTCTCGTCCATGAAATGAAGAAACGTATGGCGCGGATCAACACTGGAGGAGATCACATCGGCATGAATTTCATCTCCATTCTGGAGAATCACGCCCTGCGCGTGGTTGTTCTTGATGATCAGTTTGGCAATCGGCGATTGGGTGCGAATCTCTGCGCCGGCTTCGCGGGCGGCCTCGGCGATGGCGTTAGAGATGGCTCCGGTGCCTCCCCGCGCAAATCCCCAGGAGCGGAACGCGCCATCGATCTCTCCCATGTAGTGATGCAGCAAAACGTAAGCTGTTCCCGGCGAACGAACGCCCAGAAACGTGCCAATAATCCCGGAGGCCGACATGGTGGCTTTAAGCACATCGGTTTCGAACCACTGGTCGAGAAAATCGATGGCGCTCATGGTCATCAGTTGCACCTGGTTGTACTTGTCTTCACTGGAGAGGCCCTGGAAGCGCCGCCCGATGAACAGCAGCTTCATGAGTTCGCGCGGGTTCAGCGTGGCGGGATCGGGTGGCACCATGCTGAGGATGGGTTTCACGAAGCGGCACATGGCTTGCATGGCCTTACCAAATTCCTCATAAGCTTCTGTATCCAGTTTGGAATGGCGCGCAATCTCCCGCCGGGTTTTTCCGTGATCATTCACGCGCCACAAATAGTTGCCATTGGGCATAGGAGTGAATGTGCCATCCAGTGGAAGGATCTCAAGGCCGTGGCGGGGAAGATCGAGATCACGAATGATCTCCGGCCGCAACAACGAGACCACGTAGGAGCAAACCGAGAATTTGAATCCGGGAAAGATTTCTTCTGTGACCGCAGCCCCGCCCAGTACATGGCGGCGCTCCAGCACCAGCACCTTCTTGCCGGCGCGGGCCAGATAGGCGGCGTTGGTCAGTCCGTTGTGGCCTCCGCCGATCACAATCACGTCGTATTTTAATTTCGTGCCGTTGCTGGTCGCCATTGCCTGCTCACATAATATGATAACGAGAGTTGCAGTTTACCTTTGAGGGGACATCACTTGCCGGTTGGAACTGCTTTTCACCAACGAACGCTGGCGCTATGCCAAAGCCTGAACTATCGCGAATGGTCCGGCTATTACGCTGTCAGCGCCTACGAAACGCATCATGAGCACGAGTATAACGCCGTCCGCAACGCTGCGGCGCTCTTCGACATTACTCCGCTCTATAAATATCTGATTACCGGAAAAGACGCGACCAGGCTGGTGGACCGCATCATTACCCGTGACATCCATAAGGTCAAGCCCGGCCAAGTCATTTATTGCTGCTGGTGCGACGAACAGGGAATGGTGATTGACGATGGCACCATCACCCGCCTCGGCGAGAATCAATATCGCTGGACGGCAGCCGACCCCAGCCTGCGCTGGTTTCGCCAGAATGGCCTGAATATGCAAGTCGAGATCGAAGATATTTCGGAAAAGCTGGCCGCGCTCGCTCTCCAGGGGCCAACCTCTGCCCGGCTTCTGAAGACTGTGGCCGAAGCCGATATCGCAAATCTCAAGTACTTCAACTTTACCTCCGGCAAGATCGCGGGAGTCCCGGTCGATATCTCGCGCACAGGATACACCGGCGATCTTGGATACGAGATTTGGGTTGACTGGAGCCAAGCAGTAAAAGTCTGGGATGCGCTCATGGATGCAGGCAAGCGCTTCGACATTCATCCTGCGGGAATGCTGGCGCTCGACGTGGTTCGCATCGAAGCCGGACTTCTGTTGATCGAGGTAGATTACATCAGCAGCAAAAAGGCGCTGGTTCCGTCGCAAAAATATTCACCCTACGAGTTGGGCTTTGGCCGAATGGTCCATCTGGAAAAACAAAATTTTGTCGGACGAAATGCCTTGGTCCAGCAACATGAAAAAGGCGTCTCCCGGCAGCTTGTAGGTCTGGAACTGGACTGGACCGAAGTCGAAGAGCGATACGAAAAATTTGGCCTGACCCCGGCAGCGCCCGCCCAGGCTTCTCGAACCCATGTGCCCATCTACGCCGGCAATCGGCAGGTTGGGAAGGCAACTTCCACAACCTGGTCTCCGCTGTTAAAAAAGATGATTGCGCTAGCGTCGGTAGAATCCAGGCATTCGCATCTGGGAAACAGGCTTGAGATAGAAATCACGATCGAGGCTGTGCGCCAAAAGGTGCACGCAACGGTAGTGAAATTACCATTTTTCAATCCTCAACGAAAGACGCAGACGCCAGTGTGAGAAGCACTCAGCATTCAGCATTTAGCATTCAGCCCGCGAAGCAGCTTGATGTTTTAGTGAGATTTATCGCCTTGGATCATTATTGTCACTACTCACCCAAGATCCATTTCTCGTGCGACGAGAATGCTACAGGGCTGAATGCTGAATGCTGAGTGCTGTCCAGCAGCAACCCCGTTCAGAAAAAATCTGCAAAAGCAAGAAGTTTCTTTTTTCTAAGGTTCCTCTCCTCAATACAACGCGGAAAAATTTGGTTGCGTCTCAACTCACAGGTGTAAAATCTGCAACAG
>DASZEU010000110.1:0-6330 GCA_035940535.1 Candidatus Angelobacter sp. | reverse complement strand
CTCCCAGAGTCCTCAGCCTCAGCAACAAGTCTGGCCAACTCAGAGAACCTGGCGAGGGCGCCGGAGTTCGCGATGCGGACCACCTCATCGTGCGTGCTCACTTTCCAGCCTTGGGCGACGATGGCGAATATGCCTTGTTGTTTGCCTGAATCCTGATTGTCGAAAACCAAGTTGCCTAAATCAAAGTCACGCAGAGCTGCAGCGACAGCCTCCCTGCCTATCCAAAAAGCCGACCCTTGGTCGGAAGCAATAGCGCCCCAGCCTCCTGCCCGCGCTCGCTCGCCCTGCTCGTTGGCGCCGTAGGCGATGGATCCTGTTCCGGCGATCACCAGCACGCCTGGACCTCCGCCAAACGCGGCGTGGTGGGCCACGATGTGATCGCCGATCACGCGCACCTCACAGCTAAGAACCTCGTGGATCACATTTTGCACCCAGGCGGCATTGCCGGGAACGGAAGCCCCGGAGATTCCGATACAGAGTTGCTCGATGTCGCTAGGGGAGACGTGAGCAGCCATGCAAGTCCGGCGAATAATGTCATGCAAGGCGCTCCGGGCTTGAGCTTCGCCCACTTGGGACACTTTGCAGCTTTCGCCCGTGGCCTCTCCCAGCAATGATCTCCCGTTGCCGATGGCACAGTCGGTCTTGGTCCCCCCGGCATCAATTCCCATGTAGAGTGCCATGGCTTAATTCTAGCCTCTGCATCGGACAGAACGCATGGGGGTATATTTGGCTAGAAGCTGGCTAAAGCCTAATATCACTTAATTCGCAACAAGATGTAGACGATAATGGCCTGCCGGGAAATCCGTTCATGAAACTTCACAATCTTGACCTCGCCATCATCGCCGTATATCTAGTCTGCATTACGATTTTCGGGCTGCGGTTCCGTAAGTCCCAGCGGTCCTTGCGCGATTACTTCCTGGCCGATCGCGGTATTCCCTGGTGGGCAATCTCTCTCTCCATCGTGGCCGCTGAAACCAGCACCCTCACGATCATCAGCACGCCTGGGATCGCTTATGGAGGAAACTTTAATTTTCTGCAACTGGTTTTCGGCTACCTGCTGGGCCGGGTGGTTATCTGCCTGCTGCTTATTCCCCAATATTTTCGCGGCGAAATGTTTACCGCCTATCAGTTGATCGACCGGCGTTTTGGCAAAGCCCTGCATCGTCTAACCGCCGGTATATTTCTTTTGACCCGCGCCGCCGCCGAAGGGGTGCGCGTCTGGGCAATCTCGATTGTGGTCAAGGAGGCCCTGGGCACCAGTGACATCGCATCCATCGCCATCATTATGGTGCTAACGCTGATTTACACCTTTGAGGGCGGACTGGCAGCGGTGATCTGGACCGACGTAATACAGATGTTTATCTACGTAGCCGGCACGCTGATTGGGTTCTTTACCATCACTCATCTGGTCCCAGGCGGCTGGCATGCCATCCATGCCGCTACCGCCTCCGCGGGAAAATTGCAGGTATTCAATTTCTCGTTCAACCTTTCCACCACATATACGTTTTGGGCGGGCCTTATCGGTGGCATGTTCCTCACCACGGCCAGCCACGGTACCGATCAACTCCTGGTTCAGCGCCTGCTCGCCGCCCGCAATGAGCGCGAATCGAAGTTGGCGCTCCTCTCCAGCGGAGTCGTCATTCTGGCGCAATTCACTTTGTTTCTGCTGGTGGGCGCAGGGCTATGGATGTTTTATACGCTTTTTCCTCCAACGACGCCCTTCCCCAGCACCGACAGAATATTTCCTAGATTTATCGTCCAGCATCTACCGCAGGGAATTTCCGGGCTGCTCATCGCTGCCATCCTGGCTGCTGCCATGTCGAACCTCAGCGCGGCCTTGAACTCCCTCTCCTCGACGACCGTGATCGATTTCTATTCTCGAATCCGTCCCGCCGCCTCAGACCGTAACCGGGTTTCGGTTTCACGGGGCGCAACCGTCGTCTGGGGTGTTGTTCTCTTTGCCCTGGCAATGGCCTCGCGCGGAGGAGGCAAAGTGTTGGAGACCGGACTGGGCATTGCCTCGGTGGCTTATGGCGGCCTGCTGGGCGTGTTTTTGTTGGGCGTCCTCACCAAGCGTGCCCGCCAAACCGGCGCCATGATTGGGATGCTTTGCGGCTTGGCCCTCAATCTCTATATTTGGCAATGGACCAAACTTCCATTCACCTGGTATGTAACTGTGGGCACAGTAACCACGTTCGTTGTAGGCTATTTCACAAGTTTGCTGGAGGCCGATGCCAAACAACCGTGAACTGGTGCGCGACCTGAACGCGTGGCACTCCATTGCGATTGTCGCCGGGACCATCATTGGCAGCGGCATTTTTCTGGTTCCCAGGGAGATGATGCAGGCAGTAGGAACAGCCAAGCTGGTCTACTTGGCCTGGCTCGTCGGCGGATTGCTTTCATTCTTCGGCGCCCTTACCTACGCGGAGTTAGGAGCGATACGGCCTTGGGCCGGCGGGGAATATGTCTATGTTCGCGACGGCTACGGGCCGCTGGCTGGCTTTCTCTATGCCTGGACATGGTTTCTGATCGCCAAGCCAGCCTCCATCGCAAGCATCACTGCCGGCATTGTGCGCGTCTTGGGTAGCTTTTCGACTTTCAGTTTTCTTCCGCAGCCACTGCTCACGTGGCACATCAGCTCGGGCCACGTTTTTATAGTGAACTACGGCCACGTGGTTGCAATCCTTGCCACCATCTTCATCTCTGGCCTCAATTATGTCGGCGTACGCAAGGCCGGGAACTTTCAGCTTGCGTTTACGGTGTTGAAAGTGGTGATGATCGTCTTCATCATCGCGGTCGTCTTTGCCATGGCCTCCGGAAGCTGGGGCAACTTCAGCACCCGATTCGCTGGAACCAAAGGAGGCATAGCCGGCTTCATGGCGGCCCTGGTAGCTGCGCTATGGGCTTATGACGGCTGGAACGATCTCAACATGGTCAGCGGAGAGATACGCAACCCTGAGCGCAACATTCCCTTGGCCCTGATCGTGGGCGTCGCCCTGGTGGCCGCCCTGTACATGGGCACAAACGCTGCGGTGCAATACGCCATGCCGGCCACTGCAATGGCTAATTCGGCGGTGCCCGCCTCGGATGCCACACAGATAGCAATCGGACACAGAGGCGCGTTGCTGGTGTCCGTAGGAATGGTGCTCTCTATGCTCGTAGGCTTGAACGGAACAGTCATGAGTGGAGGCCGCATTCCCTTCGCCGTTGCCCGCGATGGTTATTTCTTCAAAAAGCTGGCCGAAGTCCATCCGCGATTTCACACGCCCGCGCCCGCAATTGTCGTCCAGGCCATCATGGCAAGCGTCCTGTTGCTGATTGGCGGGGCATTCAAAGACTTGTTCTCGCTGGCCATCTTCGCCGAATGGCTTTTCTACATGCTGGCGGCCAGCACCATATTTATTTTCCGCTGGCGCGAGCCGGACAGGCCGCGTCCCTATCGCACTTGGGGATACCCCGTAGTGCCTGCCCTGTTCATCGTGGCAGCAGCAATATTGCTGTATTACACCTTCACCGATAATTTAAGGAATTCAAGCATTGGCCTGGGCGTAATTCTGCTGGGCGTGCCGATCTATTACTATTTCGCAACTCGCAAAGCGGAGAGGCCGGCTTGACGCTTATGGTTTTCTACGTCAAGTATTGAATCGATTTATCAAGCTGATTGAATCGTTTTAAGAAAAAGATTACTCTTTTACGCGAAGATCAGGAGAGCGATGACCAGCAGCAGCCAGCCGGCCCGCCAGCATCCCGCCAAATGGGTGCCAACGCTTTATTTCGCTGAAGGACTCCCCTTTTATGCTGTGGCCCTGATTGCGCTTACTTTTTATCAGCGAAAAGGTATCAGCAATACCGTGATCGCGGCCACGACCAGCTTCCTGGCGTTTCCCTGGTCGCTCAAACCGCTGTGGAGTCCCTTCCTGGAGATGTACAAGACCAAAAAGTTCTTTGTTGTCCTTTTTCAGTTTATCGGGGGGCTGAGCCTGGGACTACTTGCGCTGTCTTTGCCGCTGCCGGGGTACTTCCGCTACTCAATCACATTTTTCACGCTGGTGGCCTTCTGTTCTTCGTCGCATGACATCGTTGCTGATGGACTTTATATCGCAAGCCTCACGCCCAAAGAACAGTCGGCTTATGCCGGATGGCAAGGCAGCTTCTATAACATAGCCAGATTCTTCTCTCTCGGTGGCTTGATCACCCTGGCTGGGTTCCTTGAAGCCCGAATGCCCCTGGTCCGTGCCTGGATGGTCATTTTTGGCGGCCTCGGATTGCTCCTGGTGGCCTTGGCTCTCTACCACGCCCGCATGTTGCCAAAAGGAGAAGAAGAGCGGAAGGCCGGGAACCTAGCGCAAGTGGCGAAAACATTTTGGGACGTTGTCGTAACGTTCTTCAAGAAACCCAACATTCTGCTTCTGCTTATTTTTATCTTTCTATACCGTGCTGGTGAAGGCCAGCTCTCGAAGATCGGCCCACTCTTCCTGCAAAGATCGCGGATTGAGCACGGTCTCGGACTCACCACAGCACAATTTGGAACCATCTACGGCACCTTTGGGACAGCGGCCTTCCTTACCGGAAGTGTCCTTGGCGGATATTTTGCTTCCTGGCTTGGTTTGCGCCGGGCCATGCTCCCCCTGATCATCGTGATGAACCTGCCCAATTTGGCCTACGTTTACTTGAGCACGGCGCTGCCCACGAATGCGTATTGGATTACAACCGCTCTCTGCATCGAGATGTTTGGGTACGGGTTCGGTTTTGTAGGCGTGATTCTGCTGATGATGCAGGAGATTGCTCCGGGCAAATACCAGGCCGCTCATTACGCCTTTGCCAATTCGCTCATGAACTTGGGACTCATCGTGTTTGGCGCCATGAGTGGCTACATCCAGACGCGGCTGGGCTACGAGAAGTTTTTTATCTGGGTGCTTATCGCCGCAATTCCTGCCCTAGTCATGGGCCGCTTCATTCCCATCCGTGGAGGAACGGAAGTACCGGCCACCAAGCTAGTTGAAGCAAGTTGATTCCCAAACGGAGCATGAATGGCATTGACACTGGAGCAAGCTGTCGGACAGCAATTTCTTCTAAGCTTCATCGGAAAGCAACAGCCTACCCGGGACATGCTTGCCATCATCCGCCGCCAGCACATTGGCGGCATTGTTCTGTTCCGTCACAAAAACGTGGGAAGCTTGGCCACACTGCGCAATCTGACTGCAGCGCTCCAGAAAGCTGCTGCTCAGGCGAACCAGCCGCCGCTGCTGATCGCCGCCGACCAGGAAGGCGGCCAACTGATGGCCATTGGCGATTGCACGCCCTTTCCCGGCAATATGGCGCTGGGCGCTACACGCTCGGAAAACCTGGCGCATCAAGTAGGTCAAGCCATCGGGCGCGAACTGGCCGCGGTGGGCGTGAATGTGGATTTCGCCCCGGTCTGCGACGTCAACAATAACCCCCGCAATCCGGTGGTTGGGACGCGTTCTTTCGGAGAAGACCCCGCGCTTGTCGGGCGTTTGAGCGCCGCATTGATTCAAGGATTGCAATCGTCAGGAGTGGCAGCCACAGCCAAACACTTTCCCGGACACGGTGACGTGTCGAGCGATTCTCATCATGGCGCGCCTGTAGTGTCGCACACCGCCAGGCGCATAGACCGCATCGAGCTTCCTCCGTTCCGTGCTGCCATCAAGGCCGGTGTGCGTCTGGTTATGACCGCGCATGTCGTTATGCCTGCATTAAACGGTGGGACGAGTCAGCCAGCCACAGTATCGCCAGCCATCCTGCGGGGACTGCTGCGAAAAAAGCTGCGCTTCGGCGGCTTGATTGTGGGCGATGCCATGGACATGCACG
Organism: Candidatus Angelobacter sp.; assembly: GCA_035940535.1. Lineage (GTDB taxonomy): Bacteria > Acidobacteriota > Terriglobia > Terriglobales > Acidobacteriaceae > Angelobacter. The sequence goes on along the minus strand of DASZEU010000110.1, from coordinate 498 downwards.
CCATGGAACAAGGGCCTGGCTACATCACGGAAGCAATAGCCGCGGTCGCCGCTGGGCTCGATCTCGTGCTGCTGAACCATGATCTCTCCAGGATCGAACCGGCGTTTGCCAACATCGTGCACGCGGCCCGGCGCGGCTTGCTCTCTCCACGAGAGATCAACGCTTCAGCGCACCGTATCCTTGCCCTTAAAGCGCGGGTTACAAGGACGAAGCAGCCGCCCCTTCGCATCGTTGGTTGCCGCGAACACGTGGCTCTGGCGCGGCAGGTTGCGGAGAAATCAGTGACCTTGGTGCGCGACAGGGCACAGCGATTGCCGTTGCGTCTCCGGCCCGACGCCAAGGTTGCTGTGGTGGTGCCTCGTACCGAGGACCTCACGCCGGCAGATACATCGTCCTATGTGACGCCTGCCCTGGCAGCCGCGCTGCGGCGCTATCATCCGCATGTTGACGAGTTCTTCATCGCCATGAACCCGAAGTTGCCGGAAGTGAAGGCTCTAA
>DASZEU010000109.1:0-4126 GCA_035940535.1 Candidatus Angelobacter sp. | reverse complement strand
CAATACGGTTCACTTAAGGAATTCGAAGTTGTCAGGGACTCAGATGGTCAGCGCCGGAGGCGCGCTAAGAAGTTAGCCCAGCGTGTGAACGCTGGGAAAAGATTAGAGATAAATGACAAGCCCCAGCGGGGCGGCACAGGGTTTTCGTTTGTGCCTCAACCAATGTGTTGACTAAAGTCGATTCACAAAAGCTTAACTGAACCGTATTGGGGCTAACTTCAATGGCCATGTCATTATTTTGATATATGTATCAAAAAAATTAAAATAATATTTATTATTGATGAATATATCAAAAAATATTGCTTCTATATAATATTTGATTTATAAATCAAATATGAGAACGTTATTCGAACTAGGGAAGGCTGTCGCAGCGCACCGAAAGCAGCAAGGACTTAGGCAAGGCCAAGTTGCCGCACAAGCTGGTCTAACCCAGGAATCACTTTCACGTTTCGAGCGTGGTCAATTATCCGAATTCGGCTCTCGAAAGCTTCTAGCTGTGCTGGCGGTGCTCGGGCTTGAATTGAATCTGAGCAAACTAGGCTCGTCTGGCTCGCTGGATGAACTCCGCCGAGAACGAGGCGTGGCGTGAAGCTGCACGTTTACGTCCTTGGTCACCACATTGCTGTGCTCGAACCTGTTGGCGATTTTAAAAGCGTTCTGGCTTACGTACCGGAAGCGACACCCGAAAATCTTGTTTCTCTTACTATGCCCGTACGCACCGAATCCTATGTCTGGGACGACCAGATCCACCCAATATTCCAAATGAACCTTCCCGAAGGGTATCTATTGCAGGTGTTACAGGAAGAATTTGGTCCACATATTGGAGCAAGTCCCATAGCACTCCTGTCAATTGTTGGACGGAACATGGTTGGCAGGGTTCAGGTCGCCCCTCCCGGCTCGATGCTTGACGAGCCCACAAAACCGATCGATGTTGCTGAGCTTTTGCAGGGAGACAATTCGGAAGCAGCATTCACGCAATTAATTCGGGATCATATCAAGAGCGGTGTATCCGGAATACTTCCTAAATTCTTGGACACCGAACAAGTTGAGGAAGAAACGGGTGAAGCGGGATTAGGCCGGCACCAAAAGGCCACCTTTCGCACTAGCAAGCACATTATCAAAGGTTGTTTTGACAAGTTACCGCTCGCCACGATAAACGAACATCTCTGTATGCAAATCGCGGCGCGAGTATTACCGTCTGCCACAACGGAGCTGTCGGAAGACGGAAACGTCCTGGTTGTACACCGATTCGATGTTGACGAGCGTGGGAAACCCCGTTGCGCAATGGAAGACTTTTGCGCTCTCTTAGGGCTTCGTCCCTCAGCAAAATATGAAACAACATGGGAACGAATAGCTAAGGCTGTCCGTGACCACGTCCGTGGTGCTCATCAGTACGAGACGTTTCAAAAAATAACAACCATCCTCCTGTTGACGTACGCTCTAAGAAACGCCGACTGTCACTCAAAAAACTTGGCACTGGTGTACACGTCGCAAACAGACGCGTCCCTCGCTCCAGCCTATGATTTTCTTACCACATCGGTTTATGCGGGGTACCAGCATAACCCACCCGGTATCAGTTTCATGGGAAAGAAAACGTGGCTGCCGGGTAAGAATCTAGTCACCTTCATCACTTCTGTTTTCGGGATTTCCCAACGTGAGCAGAAGCAGATCGTCGAGCGCATCAGTGATGCCGTTTCGCAAACCGCCCCGGCTGTACGTGAAATGATGGACAGACATCGCAAATTTAGAGACACCGGGAAACGAATGCTTGTCGCTTGGAGTGAGGGGGTGAACAACTTGCGCGATCGGCGGACGTATGGCCTTTCTTTGTGGCCATCGAGCGAAGCATTTAAAGGAGTTTCTGATCCACCAAAGCTAGAGAGCTTGCTCAGAGTTTCGGGAAAATCTCCGCTCTTAGCGAATCGCTCGCGTCAGCAGCAAAAGCAAAATAGCAAGAAATAAGCGGCGAAGACGCCGTAGATCCAGCCTGTAACCTGGCTGGCGACGATGTTAATAAAATCATCAAGCTGTTTCGCGGGCTGAATGCTGAACGCCAACTGCTGAATGCTGGCTGCTTTGTTCCCCCAGAAACTCCAGAATAGCCCGTTGTGCTGCCTGTGGCTGGTCGGTTGTGAAGATGTGGCTGGCATGAGTGAGCATTACCAACCGGGCGCCGGGGATGTTTTCCGCGATCAGTTTTCCGTTGCCTGGGGGTACGAGCCGGTCAGACTCGCCATGAATCACCAGCGTCGGCGCGGTGATCTTGGCCAGACGGCTGTAAGACTCCCAGGCGATAATTCCCTGCAACTGCGCGTTGTAGGCTTCCTGTCGTGGAAACCAAGGCCTGCGTATGGCCAGGTCTTCATCGATCCGATCTCGCGGAGTGCCGGGATCGTAGATAAACGGTATGGCTGCCTGAGCGGCTTCTTCCGGGGTCATCGTTCCTCGCGCCATGACCATGTTGGTGGCTTCTGCTTCGGCCCGCACTACATGGGGTCCGCCGGCGGCCGTGCATCCCAGAATCAACGAACGGACTCGGTCTGGATATTGCAGCGCGAACTCCTGCGCGATCATGCCACCCATGGAGATGCCGAATATGTGCGCGCTTTCAACATTCGCGGCATCGAGCACTGCGGCAGCATCAGAGGCCATGACCGGAATTGGATAGGGCCCTGGCGGCATATCGCTCTGGCCAACTCCTCGATTGTCGAAAGCGATGGTCCGATATTTGTGTGACAACGCCGGACGCGTGCGATACCAAGCAGCAGACGGATATCCCAGCCCCATGATGAGTAAAAGAGGCTCGCCCGATCCCTCCTCGTTCCAGTAAATTTTGGCTCCCTGGTTCACGGTGACTGGCATGAAAGCTCCTCTTCGTCTCTAGAATGTGGTTCATTCTAGAGTCCGACTGCGAACGAAGCAAGGCAGATTCACTGCAAAGGTCACCAAGGACGCAAGGGAAAACGGAAGATCAACTTCTTCGCTGATACAGATGAACGCAGGGCAATCGGCAGTAGATTCCGAACATTGAGATAATAGTTTGGATACAGAGCTTAGAGAGTCTGAACTGGCTGAGTGCTGAGTGCTGACTGCTTCAAACAGGAGCAACCCAATGAAAATCGTTTGCCTGGGAGGCGGGCCTGCCGGGCTTTATTTCTCCATCCTGGCCAAGAAGTCCAATCCTTCCTGGGAGATTACCGTCATTGAACGGAACCGGTGCGATGATACTTTCGGCTGGGGTGTGGTCTTCTCCGATAAGACTATGGACGGCTTTAAGAGCGCCGATGAGGAGACCCACGCCGAAATCACCAAGGCGTTTCGCCACTGGGACAACATTGACGTTCACTTCAAAGGGCGCAAGCTTACCTCCGGCGGACACGGGTTCTGCGGCATAGGAAGGATCAAGCTGCTACAGATCTTTCAGCGGCGCGCAGCCCGGCTGGGCGTGAAGATGGAGTTCCAAACCGAGGTCACCTCGCCCGACCAATATGCCGAAAACTATGATCTGGTAATCGCCTCTGATGGTGCTTCTTCCGTAACGCGCAAGAGATACGAAGATATCTTTAAGCCCAACATCCAGGTGCGGCAAAACCGCTTTATCTGGCTGGGCAGCAAGATGAAGCTCGATGCCTTTACCTTCGACTTCAAAGAGACAGAGTGGGGCTGGTTCAACCTTCATGCCTATCGCTTCGATGACGATTGGTCCACCTTCATTATTGAGACTCCAGAGAAGAACTGGCTCAAGGCAGGTATCGACAAGATGGAAGTGGAGCAATCCATTGCACTCTGCGAACAACTCTTTGCCGAGCGGCTCGAAGGCAACCCGCTTATTTCCAATGCCCGGCACCTTCGCGGCCCCGCTGTATGGCTCAAGTTCAATCGCGTGTTGTGTGAGAAGTGGTTTCACAAAAACATTGTGTTGATCGGGGATGCAGCCCACACTGCGCACTTCGGCATCGGCTCGGGCACCAAGCTCGCCATGGAAGATGCTATGGCCTTGGCCCGCGTGCTAACCGATCACGATCGCGATATTCATGGCGCGTTGCAACGCTACCAGGAGGAACGTGAGATCGAAGCGCTCAAGCTGCAAAGCGCGGCCCGCAATCGCATGGAGTGGTTTGAACAG
>DASZEU010000108.1:0-11086 GCA_035940535.1 Candidatus Angelobacter sp. | reverse complement strand
GTCTCCGCTGAAGCCATGAAAACCGTTTCCATTTGCGGTTGCAGCTTGCGGTTCATTAAAGCCATCTGCAGTTCATATTCATAATCGCTGATGGCGCGAATCCCACGCAGCACGGCCTTGGCATTCTTCTTCATCGCATAGTCCACCAGCAAGCCGTCAAAGCTATCTACGCGCACGTTGGGGTAATGTTTGACCATTTCCTGGAGCATTTCCTTGCGCTCCGGCAGTGTAAACAGAGGATCTTTTTCAGAGTTGCGCAGGATGGCCACAATCAACTCTTCAAAGATCTTGCTGCCACGCTCGATCAGGTCGAGATGGCCGTTGGTGAGCGGGTCAAACGAGCCCGGATAGATAGCGCGAACAAGATTCATAGAGTTTCAGGGCTGACTGCTGATTCTATTATGGAAGGCGCTCAGCCGTCAGCCTAATGGACCGGTTACCGGGCGGCCACTTCGACGTTCTTGATTGGCTGACTCTTGGCTCCCAAAATGGCTTTGTTCAGGAACTGCGAAGCTGCGGCCAGAGACTGGCGGCCTTCGGGAACGAAGCGATGAAACAACTGCCACACATGCGGCACCGCCGGCCAAAGGGTCAACTCGACCGGGACGCCCGCATCGTGAGCCCGCTCGGCCAGTTGCGTTGAATCATCGCGCAGCGTCTCGTCTGACCCTGCATGGATTAACAGCGGAGGCAGTCCCCTGAGATCGGCATACAACGGAGAGGCTAAAGGATCGTGGGGGTCGCCGCTCTTTCCCAGGTACAAATCTCTTGCGAAGCCCAGACCGTTGCCAAAGAACATGGCACAGCGCTTGTCGTTGGCCGCGCGCGACTTGCCTGTGCCGACCAAGTCCGTGAGGGGTGAGAAGAGGAGCGCGGCCACCGGCAACGTATCGCCCTCTGCGCGGAGCTTGAGCATGGTAGCCAGCGCCAGTCCTCCACCGGCTGAATCTCCACCAATCACGATGGGGATTGAGGGGCCAGCCTCTGCTCGAAGAGCACGATATACGGCCACTGCATCCTCTATAGCGGCTGGAAATGGGTATTCAGGAGCCAAACGGTAATCGGGCGCGTAGACGTGGAATCCCTCTTTGGCAAAATACGTCGTGTAAGCGCGATGCGAAGCTGCCGAGCAGGCGAAATAGCCGCCACCATGCAGATAAAGCAGTACCCCATTGGAAGCTCCAGATTCGGACTTGACCCATTCTCCCGGAACCCCGCCCAGGGCTGCTGGTGTGATCTGAATGCCGTCAGGGACTTTGAACGCAGCTCCGCCGCCCATAACAGAGCGGGCTTGCAAGGCGTCCTTGCACCGTGCCAATCGGGGCTTGAAGGTGTGTCGCAATACGAAACTCATGATGTGGGCTTGCCAACTGGCCATGATGATCCTCTTGAACCGCGTAATCAGCGTTATCAGTTTAAATCAGCGCCCGCGCCGCTTCACCGGATTCTCCATCCATTCACAGGACCGCCATGGAAGAATTTTTCCGGAGTCATCACGCCATCACGCTTGAATACCAGGCCATCTTTCATCACGAAAACCACTGTCCTCAGGGCATCAATATCTTCGAGGGGATTTCCCTTGACGGCGATGATGTCGGCAGGAAAGCCAGGCTTAATCGGTCCGCGCTTGTCGTAGATGTCCGCCACCTTGTAGCCGTTCGTAGTCATTATTTTGAGAATTTCTTTGTCGGGGATGGCGGCGGCCTTCCAGCTCTTCAGGAAATTGATCACCACTTGGCCGCGGGTCATGCCCGGGACGTAGTAGTCCGCGTCGGTAGAAAACGCCATCTTCACTCCATTGGCGTAAGCGCTCTTCATTCCCGCTACGGTACGATCGAATGCCGCCTGTGATCCGCGATATTCTGTAAACGGCGTCTCCGTACCGACGCGCCAGATTCCCTTCTTGGCCATTAGCTTGTGGATTTCGTCAGTCAGGGCGATATCGTGCTCAATCGACCAAATGCCCGCTTCGACTGCGCGACGCGCACCTTCCTGGGTTTGGACATGCCCTGCTACCTTCAAGCCACCGGCATTCGCGGCTTCTTTGATAAACAGCTTCATATCGTCCACGGAGTAAGCGTAAGGTTTGCAGTCGACGCAAATCTTGATCACCTTGGCCCCGAACAAGACATTTTGACGCACTGCCTTGATGATCTCGTCGGGAGTGTCGGCGTCCAGGTATTCGGGATAGACGATGTTGTGCTCTTTCACCATCTCCGGCGTGGGATAGAACTGCCCTCCCATGCCGCCGATGATGATGCCGGAATTGATGATCGTGGGGCCCGGCAGCCATCCTTGTTCGACGGCGACGCGCAAAGCAGTATCTGCATACATCCCGTTGTTGCCCAAGTCGCGCACTACCGTAAAGCCCGCGGAGAGCATCTGCATGCCATTGGAAGCCGCCTGAATGGCCCGCAGAGCCGTCGAATCCTGCACGTAGGTGTAGTAGTAAACGTCGTTCTCGGGGAGCTTCTTATAAGTGAGCGCCAGATGATTGTGGGCATCCACCAATCCCGGCAACACCGAATACTGCGAGAGGTCAATGGTCTCCGCGCCCTCGGGCGTGGTGATATTCGTGCCGATGGCGACAATTCGGCCGTCCTTCACAGCGATCATTTGGTTGGTGGAGGCTGTGCCGGTTTCGGGATCGATCAGGCGTCCAGCACGGATCACATAAGCTGTACCGGCGCTTGAAGGCAAGGGTGGGGGTACAGGTGAAGATGCGGGCTGCTGCCCTGCTCCCAGGGTCTGAAGCAACGCAACCCAAGTGATCACTACAAGTCGTTTGAGCATAGAAACTCCTTTGGTAGCACATCCTTATACCAGAAGATTGCCTAAAGGAATTGTTACGGTTTCACAAGTCAGCAATTGGTTCAGTCCCTGAGCCGGGAGCCGTCGCTTCTTCTTCGATTTCTTCTTTCCGCTTGCGGGCCAGCAGAGGCATAAGGAAGAGAATGGCCGCCAACGTAGTCACCATGCCTCCCACGACCACACGCGCCAACGGTTGTTGGGCCTGCGCCCCGATGCGGTTGGACAACGCCGCAGGAATCAATCCCAGGCCTGCCGCCATACATGCCATAACCACAGGACGCATCTGCTCCAAACTTCCTGCAACGAGTCCCTTCACCGGGCCGGCTTCGCGTTGCGCTCTGCGCACGCCGCTGAGGAAGACTACGGCGCCAAGGGTGGCGACCCCGATCAAGGAAGTAAATCCTACGGCTGCGGAGATGCTGAATGGGGTTCCGGCAATCAGCAGCGTCCAGATTCCACCCGTGGCCGCAAATGGCAGCAGGGCCATCACGATGAGTGCATCGCGCCAACTGTGGAACTGTACAAAGAGCAGCACCAGAATCACGGCCAGGCTGGCGGGAATGACCAATGCAAGCCGGCGCTGTTCTTTTCGCAAGCTGTCGAACTCTCCTGCCCATTCATACGTGTATCCCGCAGGGAGTTTGACGCTCTCTTTGATTTTTGTCTGAAGGTCTTGCATGGTAGTAGCCAGGTCGCGCCCCCGGACGCTGAACTTCACTGGGATGTAGCGCTTGTCGTTCTCGCGATAGATCATGAAGGCACCCTCCTGAAACGAGACCTCCGCCACCTGGCCCAGGGGGACACGGTTTCCATCGGGTGTTGCAAGCAGCAGGGCACGAATGGCTTCCGGGCTCTGCCTGAATTCAGGTTTGAAGCGGACCGTGAGGTCGAACCGGCGGTCCCCTTCAATCACTTGCGTCACTGGCGTACCGCCAATGGCGGTTTGTACCACTGCATTTACGTCCGCAGGCATAATGCCGTATCGGGCAGCCTTGGTGCGGTCGATGGAGATGATTAAGTTGGGCTGGCCGTTGACCTTGAACACGCCGATGTCTTCGACTCCCGGAGTCTTTGACATCACTCCGGCAATCTCTTCCGCCTTGCTGGTCAGCAGGTTAAAATCATCGCCAAATAACTTCAGGGAGTTTTCGCCTTTCACGCCCGACATGGCTTCTTCCACGTTGTCTTGAATGTTCTGGGAAAAGTTGAAGCTCACCCCTGGATATTTGTCCAGCTTCTTCTGCATCTGGTTGATCAGTTCTTCTTTGCTGATCTTTCCCGGCCATTCATCGGCGGGTTTGAGCTTCACAAACATTTCAATGTTGTTGAAGGTGCTGACATCGGTGCCATCATCAGGACGGCCATTTTGAGAGACGATCTGAGTCACCTCAGGAAACTGACGCAGCTCGTTGCGGAATTGATCGGCAAGGCTGGTAGAGGCTTCAAAAGCGATGTCTTGGGGAAGCGTGGCCCGCACCCAAAGGTTTCCTTCCTCCAGGGGCGGCATGAATTCTCCTCCCACAAACTGGAAAGCGGCAATGGCGGCAATCAGCAGTAAGGTGGCTGCACCCCATATAACCTTGGGTCGCCGCAGGATGAATCCCAGGCAGCGGTCGTAGGCGTTGCGCATCACCTGACTGATTCGTGTCTCATGAGGGGAGATGCGCTGCGCCCCATACGAGGAAAGCACCGGCGCAAAACAAAGCGCAAAGATCAGCGCCCCTGTTAGAGCGAAGCAATAGGTAATCGACATCGGCGCGAAGATTTTTCCCGGGACTCCGCGCATGGTAAACAACGGGATGAAGGCCACAAGAATGATGGCGGTCGCAAACAATACGGGGCGGGCCGAGAGCGCGGTGGCATTGGCGATCAATTCAGGAATCGACTCGCCCATGATCCGGTTGGTCATGTCTCGATAGATTCCTTCGAGCACCACAATCGACGCATCTACGAGAATGCCGAAATCGATGGCCCCAATGGAAATCAGGTTGGCGGAGCGCCCCGTCAGCACCATGAGGCCAAAAGCAAACAACACGGCCAGAGGAATCGTGAGCGCTGCAATCAGCGTGAGGCGCCAGTCGCCGAGCATCAGCAGCAGGAGCAGGGTCACCAGGAACAGTCCGGCAAAGATCACATGCCGTACAGTTTCGGTAGTGATGTTGATCAACTCAGTCCGGTCATAGATGGTCTTGATCTTCATGCCCGGAGGCAGCATTGAATTGTTGAGCAATCCGATCTTCTTGCGCAGGGCATCGAGCGCCGGCAAAGACTCTGCTCCTCGATTCAGCAGGACAATGCCCTCAACTATGTCGCTCTGCTGGTCTCTGCCTACCTTCCCTAGTCGCTGCTGAAAGCCCTCGTGGATTGTGCCCACGTCTTTCAACAAGACGGGAACACCGGCATGGGATGCAATCACGACATTGCCGATGTCAGCCGCATTCCGCAACAGTCCTAAACCACGCAGGTTCACGCTCTGGCTGCCCACGGTGAGGTAGTTACCGCCGGTATTGGCATTGCTCGCCGCAACTGCAGAGAGCACCTGGGGTACCGAGACGTTGTATTGAAGAAGCTTTTGCTGATCCAGCTCCACTTGGTATTGCCGCGTGGTGCCTCCAAAGGTAACGATGTCAATCACCCCCGGGACTTGCTTAAGTTCCCGCCGCACCAGCCAGTCCTGGGCCGCTTTAACTTCATTCAGGGTGTGCCGCGTGCTCTCAATCTGGTAGCGATAAATCTCTCCGATGGGTGACCAGGGCGAGAGCTGGGGTGTGAGACTTTGCGGCAAGGTAACAGTCTGCAGGCGATTCAGTACTTCCTGCCGGTCATGAAAATAATCGCTGTCGAAATTGAAATACAGCTTTACGTCACTCAAGCCAAAAATGCTGATCGAGCGGATGTAATCCAGTTGTGGCGTGCCGTTGAGAGTGGTCTCCAAGGGGACCGTAACCTGCTGCTCCATCTCTTCTGCCGACCAGGATGGATTCTGCGTGATGATCTCAACCAAAGGTGGCGAAGGATCGGGATAGGCCTCGATATCCAGATTGACAAAGGCGAATCCTCCGGCAGCCAGCAACGCCAGCAGGGCAATCACGACCAACACGCGGTAACGCAGCAGCGTTAGTACGAAGGACTTCACTTGGCCTCCTCGCGGTTGCGAATCAGATCCGCGCCCGAGGTGACGACCATTTCGCCGGGCTGCAGACCCGATAACACCTGCGTGGTTTCAGGGTTACTTTCCTGCACTTGCACGGCGCGCTTTTCAAACTTGTCCTCTCCTTTTTGCACCATCACAAATGCCTGGTTGCCTTCGTGAAGCAGAGCAGAAGAAGGAATGACCGCAACGCGGGTCGCCGGATGCAGGACGTGGATCGCGGCAAACATGTCTGGCTTTAGCTTGCGGCCAGGATTATTCAGCACCACCCGTAATTTCAAGGTATGGGTATTGGGATCGACCACATCAGAGATTCGTGAAATTTTGCCCTGCCAATTCTCTCCTGGATAAGCATCGAGCGTAATTCGTACCGCCAAACCTGAAGGCGTAAGAGATAGGTCTCTTTCATAAACGTTGCCGACCACCCATATCGAACTCAGGTCGGCGATGGTCAACAGAGGATTGGAGGCGTCCAGCGATTTTGACATCTCTCCGGGGGCAGAGGTGGTTTCGGTAACAACTCCCGAGTGGGTCGCAACTACGGTCACCTGATCGGAAGCCGCGCTTTCGCTGAGACCCAGCATGTGCAACCGCTGCCGGGTTCGGGCCAATTCGCTTTCGTCGGAGGCCGCTTGCGCTTTGGCATCCTCCAGATCTTTCTGCGCGATGACCTCATGCTGGTAAAGCAATGAAGCCCGACGCAAAGCGCTGCCCGAATGCTCAGCGGCCGCCTTGGCTTTCTGATAGTCGCTGAGCGCTCCTGCTGCATCGCTGCTCTGGATCACCGCCAAAGCCTGTCCGCTCCGGACCGCATCGCCAGGTTTCACGCGCAGTTCAATAAGCCGTCCGCTCACCGGAGCAAATACATGCACCACGTGGCTGGGATCGGGCTGAATGGAGGCCGGTATGGTTAGTTCGGAAGAAACAGTCCTGCTTTCCACGCGCGCAGTCTGAATGGCGAGCGCCAGAGGCGGGGTGGCAGCATTCTCCGGTTTTTGGCTGCCACACCCAGCGAGCCACAGCCAAGCGGTTATCAAGAGCAAACGATTGGTTCTCTTCATGGCAGAAGCTCCGTTCCGGTAACAAAACTCAACTGGTGAATGGCATTCAAGAGCTGGGCAGTCGAGGTGCGCCAGGCCAGTTCGGTATCGCGGTATTCACGCAAGGCTTGTATGTAATCCAGCAGAGAGGTGGCCCCATGGCGATAGCTGAACTCCACGCGCTCCCGCACTTGTTTGGCCTTAGTGAGATAGTCGCTGTTGTAAAGCTGGGCGATACGCTGGGCGGAATCCAGCGCGGCCAGCGCTTGATTCAGATCAGAAAGCACCTGGATGCGCGCCGCTCTTTCCGTTGCCCGGCTCGCGTCGAGCACTCTTCGAGTCCGAAGCTTTTCTCCCTGGTTGCGATCGAAAAAACGGAGAGGGATACCAAGAGTCACTCCGGTAAAGTTATCGGGGCCATTGCGCTTGTATTCGGCTCCCGCGACCACGTCGGTGGCTCCGTTCGCGTCGGCAAGCTTGATGTCCGCCTCAGATTTGTGAACTTGCTCCAGCGCAGCAAGGTAATCAGGACGGGCGGCCAGCGCCTGCTCTTGCAGCTTGCTTCGGTCAATCCGGATGTTGGGAACCGTTAGTTCACCGGCGATATCGAAGGTACTGGAAAAATCATCCAGTCCAATCAAGCTTTCGAGCTGCGTGCGCGCCTGGGCCATCGCCTGCGTGGCATTGAGCGCATCGGTTTCAAAACGGGAAGCTTGCAGTTCGATCCGGTCCAGCTCGGTGCGGCTGATCTCGCCCGCGGAGAAACGAATGCTGCTTAATTCCACCGTCTTGGCGTAGTCCTGCCGGTTCTGCTCTGCCAGTTGCAGATTGGCCTTGGCCAGCAGCAGGGCAACAAAGCTCTGCTTGACGTTGAGCATCAGTTGCCGCTCAAAATCATCGTAGGTATGTTTGGCGACGACTGTGGCCAGGCTGGCGCTCTCGATCCTGTACCGGCGCTTGTTTCCTCTCTCAAAAAGCCGGGAGACATTGAAGGTCTCGTCTACCTGAGCCAGAGAGCTGAGGCTAAGATCCTCCTTGGAAATCGACAGCTCCGGATTGACGCGCAGCCGTGCGGTGACTTCGTTCGCCTTGGTGGCTTCAAGTTGAAGCGCCTGCGACGCCAGGCTGGGGTTACGGCTGTGCGCCAATTGTAAGACCTCCGGCAGAGTCAACGGATGGTCCGGCTGCGCCTGCGCAGAAACCACACAGGCAAGCAGCCCCATCAATACACCTCGTAGGCAAACCTTGCTCATAAGATCCAATAGCCTGAATTGAAATTGAAGATCGGGAAACTACACGAATAAGGAAGCGCGCAAAGCAGGAGGAGGCCGCCGGCTCAGATCAAGCGTAAACATCACCGCAATCGGGAAACACAGCTCATCGCGGTCTTTGGCTGCAACAGCAACAGGCTCGGGAGCTTGAAATAAAAAACTGGAAAGCAAGGCTGCCAAAACGTGGGCGGCTACTACCAGTTTTTTCAATTTCTTGTTTTCTACGACCGCGGGAGTGTTGTGAAGATCATCGGTCATGGAGATGACCGGAAAGAGAAGGCACAAAATACACACCAAGGCCACAGCCGCGCTCCAACGGCTGCAGGCGAGGCGCTGGCTTAAAATCAGGGGAATGCCCAACACCAGCAAGACACATGAAATGCCCAGCCAAACAAAATTGAGTACTAGTTCCAAGCTAATCCAACATAGAACAACTGCGCTCGGATTTCAATAAGCCGCAGTCAAAAGATCAACGCTGATGAACACTGATTTGAACTGATTGCCGCTGATGGGTACCAGTCCGGCGCAAGCCGGACGCATGAAAAATTCGGGCTTGTTGGAGCCGTCAGTTGTGAGCCACAGCAAGGATTCATTGTCGATCAGGCTTCCAGAGTCCCGATCAGGTCAGTGATCTTTTGCACACGGTGCTCGGCGCACCAGCGGGCTACGCCGTCCACAATTTTTTCGCTAGCGCAGGGGTCCCACAAGTTGGCGGTGCCCACTTCAACTGCCGCAGCGCCGGCCAGCATGAACTCTATAACATCCTCAGCAGTCGTGATGCCGCCCAGGCCGATCACCGGGATATCCACGGAGTGGGCAGCCTCGTAAACCATGCGCAGGGCTATGGGTTTGATGGCCGGTCCGCTCAGGCCGGCGGTGATGTTCGAGATACGGGGCTTGCGGGTTTCCGCATCAATGGCCATGGCAACAAAAGTGTTCACCAGCGAGATGGCGTCGGCCCCGGCATTCTCGACTGATTTGGCCATCAAGGGAATGCTAGTGACGTTAGGAGAGAGTTTCACGATCAGCGGACGGCGAGAAGCAGCCTTGCAGCTTGCTACCAACTCTTCCAGCAGGACCCGGTCACTGCCGAACGAGATGCCGCCATGCTTCGTATTGGGGCAGGAGACGTTGAGTTCATAAGCGGCAATGCCTTCTGCCTGGTTCAAGAGCCGGATGGTGGCTTCGTAGTCTTCGCGGGTAAAGCCGAAGACATTGCAGATGACAACCACATTTTTTTTGCGCTGCAACTGCGGCAGTTTTTCTTCCATGAAGGCCTGCGCGCCGATATTTTGCAACCCAATAGAATTCAACATGCCTGCGGCTGTTTCAAACAGCCGGGGTGGAGGGTTCCCAGTCATCGGCTCACGCGAAAGGCCTTTGGTGACCAATCCGCCTAGCTTTTCCAGCGAGACAATATCGTCATACTCAATGCCGTAGCCAAAGGTTCCACTCGCGGCAATCACCGGATTCTTGAAGGTGATGCCGGAAAAGCGCACGCTCAGATCAGGTTTTCCTGGAGATGAGTTCGCCATGCAACTTCTTTAAGTGTAAATGCTCGGATGAAAGTTGTCGCACCGTGTGCGAATGTCTGTCGATGCGAACCATGCGCGACAGTCGCGCATGATAGATTAAATGTTTCTATGCTTGATCTCGCTTTCGTCCGTGAAAACCTGCCAAAAGTCGAGGAGATGTTGCGACGCCGCGGCCTGGAACCCGCGAACATCCTGGGTAATTTTCGCTCCCTCGACGAGCGCCGCCGCCAAGCGATCACTCAGACGGAAACCTTGAAGGCCCAGAGAAATCGGGCTTCTGAGGAGATTCCCCGGCTGAAGAAATCCGGCCAGGACACCAGCGCGTTGATGGAGCAGAACCGGGCATTGCGCGAGCAAGGCGAGGCCCTGGAAAAGCAGGCGAGCGAACTTGAGCAGGAGTTGAGAAATGTTCTGGCCGGGATTCCCAATATGCCGCACGACTCCGTGCCTCTCGGCAAATCGGCCGAGGACAACGTAGAGGTGCGTCGCTGGGGAACGCCCCCGCAATTCAATTTCACGCCCAAGCCTCACTGGGAATTGGGAGAGCAACTGGGCATCCTGGACCTGGAGCGCGCAGCCAAGCTCTCGGGATCCCGCTTTGCTGTCTATTGGGATGTGGGCGCCCGGCTGGAGCGGGCGTTGGCCAACTTTATGCTGGACCTGCACACGCGTGAGCATGGCTATATCGAGGTGCTGCCGCCCTATATGGTGAACTCCCAGTCGATGACCGGCACCGGCCAATTACCCAAGTTCGCGGAAGATTTGTTCAAGTGTGAAAATCACGATCTCTGGCTGATACCTACGGCTGAGGTTCCGCTGACCAATCTCTATCGCGACGAGTTGCTTGATCCGGCACGTTTGCCGTTATCGATAACTGCCTACACGCCCTGTTTCCGCAGTGAAGCGGGATCACATGGCAAAGATGTCCGGGGAATCGTGCGCCAGCATCAGTTTCAAAAAGTTGAGCTGGTGAAGTTTGCCCGTCCCCAGGAATCTTATGAACAGCACGAACGGCTCACCCGCGATGCCGAAACGGTATTGCAGAAACTGGGATTGCACTATCGCGTCATGCTCCTCTGTACCGGGGACATGAGCGCTGCTTCGGCCAAGACTTATGATCTGGAGGTTTGGCTTCCGGGCCAGCAACTCTACCGGGAAATCTCTTCCTGCTCGAACTTCGAGTCGTTCCAGGCGCGCCGGGCCAATATCCGCTGGCGTCCGGAAGGCAGCAAGAAGAGCGAATACCTGCATACGCTGAATGGCAGCGGTCTGGCAGTG
>DASZEU010000107.1:0-30223 GCA_035940535.1 Candidatus Angelobacter sp. | reverse complement strand
CAAAGAAAACTTATGAGAATATCACACTCGGGGGACCAGATGGTCTGAAAGCAGCAGGCATTAATCACAAAGGGTCGGCATTGCGAATTGATAAAGAGTCAACATCGCGAAAAGGAAAATCTACGAACCCTATACACCCTTATACACCCTTGGTGTATTTTCCACCCCACCAGACTCTCCGCCCCTGTCATTCTGAGGGGCGCTCTTTGCCCCGAAGAATCCCCAAGGTGCTGGCCGAGCGTGGGTCTTTCGGTTTATCAAGGACGATTTTCACGATGGGCTGGTGAGAATGTAAACGTCAGATGCTTCTCCGAGCGCATCGGAAGCGGCATTGTAGTATTTCACTAATGTCGACCGTGAAACAGCATGGGGATTCTTCAGGGTGTAATTAAAAGTGGGAGTCAATCGTCCAGGCTACGAGAAACCAGCCCCGAAGGGGCAGCCGAAAGTAGCCCAGCATGTCGAGTCAGCGTGGGCGCGGTTTTGCGCGCACGCTGGCTCGTAAATGCTGGGTATAGAAAGGAAAAAACCTTTTCCTTGCGCCGCAGGCTTGCGCGCAGCGAAGCGGAGCGCACATAAGAAATGGTTTTTGATGCCGGTAGCACCAAATACGAAGCTCACCCTCCGTAGTCAAAATGTTATGCACAGTGACTCTCACTTTTAATCACGCCCCTCATCGAGTGATCCCAGGTACCGAATCCATGGAAGCTGTTCGACGGAATTCCCGACGGTTAGGTTCTTAGATGGCTTGAGATGTCGATTGGACAGTCACCGCTCGCAAGGTGACAGCCGCAGTGCTCTTTCCACCCACAAGGCAAACACTTCTTCGGCCAATCGGCCACGCATCGACGGATTGTCCATCCCTAGCGTGTGGAAGCGCTCGCGCAGGCGCGAACCATCGTCGTGCAGAAGCACCGGCGCGAGCTCCGCCGAGAGCGTCCACGACGTCGTCCCGAAATAACGTGGCGCGGTGCTCTCGATGCAGTACGCAGGTTGGCCGTCGCCCGTTGTACGGCGAACCAGTTTTCGGGTGAGTGGCAGATCAGGCACAAGATCAAGGAAAGCGGGATGATGTGCCGGCTGGTCAACCTTCCGGACCAGCCAATCACCGAGGAGCAAGGCCTGAATCCCAGTCGTCAGGAACATCACGATTGCGTCACGAACTGAATCGATGATTGGTTCAGCGTTGTTGTTGGCCGAAGTGTTTAACACGATCGGGACGCCTGTGCGGCGTCCAAACGCTTCGATGAGCGCGTGGTAACTCGGATTGTCGCTGCGAGAGACGCTTTGCACGCGGGCCGAGCCGTCGACGTGCGTGACGGCGCCGAGCAGTTCACGCATCTCGGCGCGAACGGGCAGAACAATGATCATGAACGGCACACGCTCGGTGCCTTCGGGCACCTCGAAGTAGTCACGCAAGCGCTCTTCAAGGACTGACGGTGCGAACGGTCGGTACGCCTCGCGTTTCTTCACCATCGCATTGATGATGTGCTTGTTCTCGGCAGGACGAGGGTCGGCCAGAATCGAGCGGTTGCCGAGTGCTCGCGGCCCGAATTCCGAGCGGCCCTGGACCCAAGAGATCACCATACCCTGCGCCAGCAACTCCGCGGCGATTTCGCTCGCGTTCTCAACGCGCTCTATGTCTAAGAGCGGCTGCCATCGGCGCAACTCGCGCTCGCTGTCTTCGTCAGTACCGATGTTGGGCCCAAGAAAAAGGTGGGGCAGTGTCGGGCGCGCGATGGATGCTCCGGCTTCGCGCACAGTGGCTAAAGCGGCCCCCAGCGCGTTGCCCGCATCGTGCGCCGCGGGCTGGACGTAAATCTGCTTGAAAGCTCCGGACCGGAGCAACACGCCGTTCAGTGTGCAGTTATGTGCTACTCCGCCGGACAGGCAGAGATAGCGAGCGCCGGTTTGCTTCTGAAACCAGTTCACCACGTGTGATGCGATGCATTCGAGCGTGGCCTGCAGCGCGGCTGCAAAGTCCTTATGGACCTGGGTAAACGGCTCGCCCTTGGCGCGGAAGTGGCTGGTAAGACCCGCCTGTTTGAGGAGCGAGATCCGCTGCGCATCGGACACGATTGTGAAGCGCCCTTCCGGCTGGAGGTCGAACATGCGGCGGAACAATGGCGCGAAGGTCTTGGGATTACCATACGGGGCGAGCCCCATCACCTTGTACTCGTCGAAACGCTGATAGCCAAGCACACCGATTTGCGCGGTGTAAAAGTTGCCGAGCGAATAGGCCTCCGGTAGGTTGCGCAGAATCTTGATTTGATCACCCCGGCAGTGAGCGATGAGGCCCGACAAGCCGTCGCCGTCGCCGTCCAGGCACACGACGAGCGCTTCTGAAAAACCGCTCGGATACCACGCACTGCACAGGTGAGCGAAGTGGTGTTTGCAGAACCGCAGCTTGCCGCTTACATCCGCGCCGAACTCGCGGCGGAACGCCGCGGCGATGAGTTCGCGGCCGCTTAGGCGCGCGAGTCGCGGGTCGTGCACGAGTTCATGCAGCGTCAGAAACTCGTAGAAATCCTCTGAGCTGTCGGTGACGATTGCATCGAGGTCTTCGAGCGTTACGCCAGCATACGCGAGACAGTAGCGGATGGCGCGCGCGGGAAACACGTTCGAATGCTTGATCCGGTTGAGACGCTCCTCTTCGATCGCGGCCACCACTGCGCCGTTTCGAATCAAGACCGCAGCGGCATCATGAAAACTGTACCCGGAAACCTCGTCGCCTTCCCGCCAACGGGAATTGCCGTGCCAGCCAAGGACCAACATTTACGATGTTTCTCCTCCATGAACCATAGCCGTGACTGCGGCGCATGGGAGCGTTCCAATTCGCTCCACAGCCGTCTGGCATTGCAGATCGATTGCGTCAACTCTCACGTTTGTCTTCGTGGTAGACCGGCACGGGATTCGCACACGCCTCAGCGGGGTAGCGGGAACGTGCGTCGAGAAGTGCCGCGAGGACCTTTCGCTGACCGCGAAAAGGACGGCGTCCGTGTGCGACCTGCATGTTATCGAGCAGCAAGACATCGCCGGGATGCCATGGAAACGAGACCTCGTGTCGGTGAAACGCAGCACGTACGTGTTCCATATCCTCTTGCGCGATCTCTTGGCCGTCCCCATAGGTTGCGTGCCGCGGCAGGCGGTCGGCGCCGAAAAGTTCGATCAGAGACTGCGCTCCCGCGGGCCCAAGGCTCGATACATGGAACAAATGGGCTTGATTGAAATACACTCGCTCGCCGTTGAGAGGATGCACTGCCACGCCGTGAGCAACCTGCGAGGTGCGCAGTGTTTCCGAGTCCAGCCATTCGTGATCGATGCTGGCTGCGCGGCAAAACTCGGCGACCGGCTCGGGGTCCTGGGTTTGAAAAACGACCTGCCAAGGCAGATCGATATGCCGCCGGTAATGCCGCACGTAGCGCACACCGCGCTCGGCGAACCGCTCCAGCAGATGTACTCCGATTGCCTCTGTGATCTGACGCATGTCGCCGAGCGGCGTGGCGCCACCCGAAGTCGCGGCGATCAGGCAAGAGAAGGCCACTTTCATGGGCCAGTCCCGCTGATAAGCGTTCTCGTTATGAAGAAGAATCTCTTGTTGCGGCGGGTATTCCGTCGCGGTGAAGATCTTGTCCGCCACTTCGGTACGCGGCGTCGAGCGGTACACATAATCGATGCGCTTCAACCCGGTCGCATCGATGAAGTGTGCGAAGTCATCAACACTGCGTACATCAAACCCGCGCAGTAGCACACCGCCGTGTTCGAGCAAGGCGGATTCAATTTGCTGGCTGTGCGCCTGCACGAAACTTCCAAGGTCCCGATCGATGGGTGGGGCTTGCATCAGCAACAGGATGCGTTGGCCGGGAAACATCAGCGACGCATTCACGATCTCCTCCCTCGTGCCATCCGGTGCTTCATGCGTGATGCATGACCCCGCTCACGGGGCCAGGGTCACGCCGATGTGTGTCGAAGATTACTCAATCGCACATCAGACAAGTGATCATAAACCAAACAATCACATTTGAGACAATCGCATATCGTGTGTTCATTCGCCACCATTGCGGACGATGAACCTATTTGCCCCACCAAGCAAAACGAGCTCGCCACAGCTCACACCTTGATTCTCCCATCAAAACCACTGTACGTTTCGTTTGCCATGGATGGTCCTTCGAATATCTCCGTTCCAGAATCTATTCGTGACACGTAAAAATTCACCAGTAGTTCAGCATCCGTAAAAGGAATGATTCGCACGCGTTGGACTCCGGATCGTAGAGCACACTCAGACGCCCGAAGTTTCGAACGAATCCCGTTGGTTTCATCGGGGTCGTGGATTAGCTCTGGTACTTGTTGCAGATCCAGCCAGCGAATGACACTTCCATTCGCCCCCTTTACGCCCGCGATGTCGGTCAAAAAGATCAATGCATGGGCTTTCCACTGTGAGGCAAAGATTGATGCAAGCATGTCGGCGTCAGCGAAACAGTATTGACGCTGCGGTGTAAGGCCCACGCTGGCGACCACAAGCGTGATACCAAGATTACAGAGAGCATCTAACCACGTTGAATCGACATGGGCAATCTCGGCAGTTCGAGTGGACCCTGAAGACGCTCCGTTTCCGCCCCGGAGTTTGAATATTCCACAATCTACCCCGCACATTCCTATGGCTTTGAGTCCTCGTCGATCAAAATGTTCAATGATATTCTTGTTGGCAACTCCAGCAATGAGCGCTAATCCCAGACTGCAGTTCGAGCCACCTAGCTGAGCAGCCTGAGCTGGGAGCGGCGTCGTAACCGCCGCACTCAGCGCGGTGTAACCACCGTGAACAGCTACCAGCCGATGTCCATTTTTTGTTAATTCGACAAATGCAGATGCGCATTTGTCCAGCGCTACGGGATCATCAAGCAAGCGGTCACCGATGTTAATAACCATTTTCATATGTGCAGATGCAGTCAGATGGCTATTAGTTAAATCGCTCTAGCGTCTAGTCGAATGCATGAAATGTCCGAGGGCCCCCGGAAGCCCGCGCCAAATTGGCGGTTCGTAAACAGCACCAAGTCTACCAGTCCCGGCATCAAAGCCGCCTTGAAGGAGTTTTATCCGTTGAGACTGCCGGCGACCACCATCTCTTGCGCTAAACGGTTCTCTGCGTCCACGAAAACGATTCGCGGCGAGTGCTGCGTCAAGTCATCCGAGTTCGTGAAGAGCCCAAACGCCGCGATGATCACTAAATCTCCAACCTCTGCCCTTCGCGCTGCTGCTCCGTTCAGGCATATTTCTCCTGACCCTTTGGGCGAAGGCAAGGCATAAGTTTGCAACCTTTCTCCATTTGTTATGTTCCAGATATGAACGGCTTCGTATGGAACGATCCCTGCTGCCTCCATCAGCAACTCGTCAATGGCGATACTGCCTTCATAATGCAAATCGGAGCGAGTAACAGTAGCCCGGTGTATTTTCGCTTTAAGCAGTTGTAGCAACATTATTTTTCTCCTCCTGATACTGTTCGTTCGGAATGCAAACGAAATTAGCACATCCGGCTGGGGTGCACCGCCCGGCCAGCATTATGGCAAAAATGCATGTAAAGGGCACGGACCTTTGAATCTGTTGAAAGTGACAGTCCTAAATTAGGACTGAGATCCTGGAATGGCAGCCCTGAATTGAGATCCGGAAACGGCTGTCCTGGTTACCATCTTGTCGAGTTCCTTATCGAGACGGCCACAGAGTTCTTCAGCGGCCTCCCAACCATGGCGATCGGCAAAACGCTTGAACAATCTGATAACCGTTTCTTGGTCTTGAGCCATCAGAAGCCCACGAGTACGGCTCCTGGAACGAGCTTTGTTCATTGCTTTGATGAATTGTCGTGCCCACTCCGCGCATTCTGCTGAGTTCCGTGTATTTTTCTGCAGTGGAGGCAAACTTGCCAGAGCTGCTTGCGCAGCCGCAGTAAGAACGATTTCGGAGGAATCGCGTTTGCCATGCCGTTCCGAATAAGTCACGATTCCTTTGCCATCAGTTAGAACCATAAGATGTTTACGAAGGAGGGGATTTGGGAAAAGCGGGGCAAGTCCTTCGGCAAAGCCTAACCATCGATAACCGGTCGAACGGCTAATGCCAAGGGCAGGCAGAACATCACTCATGAACCGATTGAATTTCTTGAGACCGACTATGCGCCGAACATTTCCAAGGCATTCACCAATTCCAAGCATGTTCGATACCATCTGTTGTTTGAGCCCTGAGATCTCTACGATCTCACTTGACACGACATGGGAGTCATTTGCGGATAAGTCTTTGCAAAAGTCC
Source organism: Candidatus Angelobacter sp. (assembly GCA_035940535.1). GTDB lineage: Bacteria > Acidobacteriota > Terriglobia > Terriglobales > Acidobacteriaceae > Angelobacter. The sequence continues at coordinate 23,929 of DASZEU010000107.1, read as the reverse complement.
TTAATGACTGCATCAACAGACTCTTTTCGATGTTCGTCCTGCCGATCCTCGATCAATACATGGTTATTATTGCTGTTTGCTCTTTCAACAATAGCCATCAGTTACACCTTCCATAATCAACGGCTAAACAGCACTACGATTCAGCATATCTCTAACTGTTTTAGGCCCACTATCCGAGTCGATTCGCCTGGCGCGTATATTGATGGAGCTGTTGACCGAGGAAGAAAGTTCGGATCGCGGTGAGAGTGTGTAGCCGGTCGGACCCCGACCGGCTCACGTCATGGGTCAAAAGGTGCTGGCACAGCGTCCGCGAATCCCCACTCGACCAGAGTGGGCGACCAGAGGCGAGTGAGTGTGCCGCAACGGGAAGAGTTGGACAGCGGCGTAACCATCAGGAGCGCTGGGCTAGTTCGGGAGCTCTGGCTGCAAAAAAGCAGTTTTGCAAAGTCAAAGGCCATCGCGGAATTCCTTTTCTCCGCAGAGATTGGGGACAGCCTTCGCCATCCTCACTCGGAAGAGTTGCCCGGACAACGCCTCCCGCCAACGTATTTTTTGCGGGCTATATAGTAACGAATCCGGCAAGCAAATGACAAGGACTATTGGTTGTGGCTGAACGCGTAACTCAACGGGAAAAGTGTGCCCGTAGATACTTACCCGGTGGGATGATTAGAATGCCAGCAATTCTCTTCCCGAAATAGCTGCCAAAATGCCGCAAATCACCGGTCAACAGGTGAGTGGCTTGGGCTTCGATCGCAGCGAGCATGATTGGTATGTCCTTCTCAGGCAGCGAGATCCCATCGGGAAGTCGCTGTACAGCCGCGTCGAAAAGTTCGATTTTCATCGAGAGCTTCTTGAGCCGTTTGCGCTGGAGTTCTTCGGAGAGATTGATTCTCGCCTCTTCTACCGCATAGGGCGAACTACACAATGTTGCGCTTCTCAATTTCCAAAGATGGAGAAGACCAGAATCTAGGCGATAGGCTGCGGAAAATAGGACATTTGCGTCCAGAAAGAGTCGATCCATTTAGGCGGGCCGGTGGTGAGGTATTGAATCGGGGTCAATGCCGAGTTTTTGAACTTCCTTCCTGGCCTTCTTGTAGTCGGCAGTGGTAGTCGCATTGGAAAGGAGAAATTCGGCTTTGCGGGGTGGAGTGTATTTCTCGACAGGGACGACGACTGCTGGGCGGATGAGGATACCGTCCTCCCGCTCCTCTGCTATAACAATGGCCCCTTCTTCAATTCCGAAACGCGCCCGCAATCTGGCGGGCACGATGATCGAGCCGCGTTTGCCAACCTTGGCCGATTCCATGATTGTTTTCTCGTTGCCTGATTTTCAGAATGCCTGATTTTCAGAATGCCTGACTTTCAGCCTAATGTCAAGATCCCTGTGTTGGGAGTGGGGTAGTGGGTCATAAGCCAGCACTCCCAGCACTCGCTGCGGATTTGTCCAAACAAAACATTCGACAGGGTATCGAAGCATGTACTCATTATGAGAAAAATTGTACCTGTTCTGAGAACAGCCCGTGCAACGATCGGCCGATGCCTGGATGCGGGTGCTATCGCTTGGCATTCCTATCGATCCAGCCACGCCCTCATGCTCCGCGTAACCAAATCAGCCGCATCTTGCTGGACGAAATGGCCTGCATCGGGAATCGTCACCAGCGTTAGATCTTTCCCCATCCAGTCCCAGGTATTGTTAAGAGCATCTGAGAGCAGAGCCGGATCTTTTAGCCCGTGGAACATCAACACCGGCATCTGCGTCTTGACTACGGGCGATGTATCTTCCTGATAGGGCTGCCGGGGATAGTTGCGCTTGTAATAGGAGAGCATGGCTTTCAAGTCAGAACGCTTGAACGCCTCGATGTATTTGGGCTTGGCTTCGGGATCGGTGACCCAAAATGCCAACTGCTCTGGCTTGATTAAGTTCTCTGCGCCTTCCTTTTGGAAGTTGCGGGCGTACTCGCTGGCTGCCTGCTGCTTGGGGTTGTGGGCCAGTTCGCGTCCAATGCCACGCGGATGCGGAAGGTTCAGAATGATTAGGCGGTCGACAAATTGGGGCGCGTTCAAGGCAACCTGCCAGGCAACTAGACCTCCCCAATCGTGGCCCACGATGATCGCTTTGTCTTTGCCAAGATGCTTGATTACGGCAATCACATCGCCCACCAGCAATCGCACATCGTAGTTTTCTACGCCATCTGGCTTGTCGCTGAGGTTGTAACCCCGCTGGTCGATAGCAACGCACTGGTATTTGTCCGACAGGCCTTCCATTTGATGGCGCCAGGTGTACCAGAAATCAGGGAAGCCATGGATCATCACGATCAGTGGCCCGCTGCCAATCGTAACGTAGTGAATCTTTACGCCGTTGGAGTCGGCATAACCTTGTTTTACGCGAGACTCGAAGTCGGAAGCGGAGGCTGCAACTGCGGCAAAACAAAGACACAGCAGGGCCAACTTGGCGCGGATGGATGTCATTTACATCTCCTTTGGTTGGTTGAGTATAACTTTTAGATTGGGTAAGTGGGTAATCCACGGCGAGCCGGGGCAGGTTTTGGTAAATGGGTAATTGAATACCGAATACAATTCCCCAAAAAAGCTGCACCCTGCCACTCTCAAAGATGCTCTAAATAAAACAGTTATTCCCCCTAAATTTTTCTTGCAATATTTATGCCCTCTTGTTCGTCTTCAGTGGAGATGAAGGGAACTTTGGTCCTGGAGCGCATGACCGGCGAGCAAAACCAGCGGATTGCCGAAACGGTGGAGCGCGAGCAGGCGCGTCTTCGAAACTTTATTCGACGGCGCGTGCCAGACCGGAGTGATGCAGAAGACATCCTGCAAGAAGTGTTTTATGAATTTGTAGAGGCTTACCGATTGATGAAGCCGATCGAGCGAGCCGGCGCGTGGTTGTTCCAGGTGGCCCGTAATCGGATCATCGACCTCTTCCGCAAGAAAAAACTCGGTTCGATCAACGAACCAGTGGCGCTATCGGACGATGGAGAGGCGCTCTTGCTAGAGGATCTGCTTCCCTCCCCCGAAGCCGGCCCCGAGGCGGCATTCGCGCGCAATGTATTGATCGAAGAGCTGGAAGATGCCTTGGAGGAACTTCCCGTGGAGCAGCGGCAGGTATTCATCGCCCATGAGATCGAGGGGCGCAGCTTTAAAGAAATCGCGGCTGAGACCGGACTAGGTATAAATACTCTTCTTTCGCGCAAACGCTACGCGGTACTTTTTTTGCGCCGCAGGCTCGAGGCCATTCACGGAGAATTTACCAAAGAGTAGGACGATGACATGAGAAAAAATTGGATAGCACGCGGAATTGGCATAGCGATTTTGGCGGTAGTAGCCTGCGTCGCTCTGGGCTTCATCGTAATGGCCCTGTGGAACTGGCTGATGCCGGCACTTTTTGGCTGGCGCGTAATTACCTTTTGGCAAGCTCTCGGACTTCTCCTATTAAGCAAGCTACTTTTCGGCGGAGTCCGTGGGGGCCGGGGACATGGCCCCCATTGGCGGCGAAACATGCGAGAGCGCTGGGAGCAGATGACGCCGGAGCAGCGCGAACAATTCCGTAGAGGTATGCAAGGGTGGTGCAGCCAGGCTAAGACTCCAGCCGCGGAACCGAAGGTGGGTGAATCATGACCAGGCTATTTGCAATCTCGTTCATAGTGACTATTACTATCGGCGTTTGGGCCCAGGATGTTCCCTTGGAGAGTTGCCGTCAGCTACCGATTGTGAAGGTTACAGTGGCGAAGAGGCAGTTCCAATTCCTGCTGGACACCGGGGCTGCCGCAACCCTGCTCAATTGGAAGTCCTTCTCTTCGGCGGACGCCACCGAAGTCACGATGGAATCCTGGACAGGCAGTTCATCCACCAGCGGACGCCAGGTTGTCTTGCGCGACCTCACCATCGGAGAGCAGACGCTGACCAACCTGAAACTGTTGTCCATCGACCTTACTCCACTGGAAAGGTCGTGCCAGAAGCGCGTCGATGGTGTGCTGGGCGCCGATCTCATTGAGAAATTCGGCCTTACGATCGATCTGAAGAACCATGTCGCCACTTTGCACGGAAACCGAAAAGCAGCCGAGTCGCATTTTAATCAGCTCCACCAGCAGCAAACCATTTGTGAGCAAGCTTTTAACCGTTCTGATGAAAAAGTATTTGAAGAGTGCCTGGATCCCGACATCGTGCTCCTCACCTCCAAAGGCGACTACCGTGGACGAAAGGCCGTAATGAAATATCTGAAAGAAAACTACTTTGGCCAGGATCCGCCCGTCTCCATTTCGATTACTCCACGCGCACATCAAGCCATTGGCTCAGTGATCTGGATGGAATACGACATGTTCATCAAGCTGCATGGCCAGATCATGCGTTCCAAGGGCACAGCCCTTTATCAGAAGAGTGGAGAAAAATGGCTCATGTCGAACATGAATAATTCCGTTCCTGAGGAGTTGAAATAGGTCCGCAACCAGGAACCTACCGCGGATTTACACGGATGCGCGCAGATTTGGATTGCTATTTTATGCAGGTTCGCCTGGAATTCAGCCTGAAATGGCTGCAACTTTTTCCTCGCCAAGGGTTCAATTCAATGTTTCAATTTCAGGGGAAGAAGAGTTCCATCGGAGAACAAAAACATGAGCACCAAACTAAACTTGGCCGTGGCAGCAGTGCTGGCGTTTGCCCCGCTGGCTTTTGCACAAACGACAACCACCCCCGGCACTCAAGGGACCACCCAAAACGGGGACATTAAAAACGATAAGCAGGACATCCAGCAAGACAAACAGGCATTCCAGCAACAGAAACAACAATATCAGCAGGACGAGCAAAAGCTGGCTGCCGACCGAAAGAGCCATGCCAGCAAGGCCCAACTCCAGGCTGACAGAGAGCAGATCAAGAAAGACCGTGCTCAACTCAAAAAGACGCGAGCCGACCTGCGCAAAGACAAACAAGACGTCCACCGCGACCGCCGGCACAGACGGCGCCGTGCAGCGTAGCTTCTGCTCCAAATATTCAGTATGGCGGTATGAAAGAACACCGAGGATCCAGTCCCCGGCAGGGGACGAGCGAAAGTAGCCCCGCTACGTCGAGATAGTGTGCGCGGGTTTCGCGCACGCTATCTCGTAAGTGCGGGGTAAAGAACAACGGCCCCTTTCCTTGCCGCCGTAGGCATGCGCGCAGCGAAGCGGAGCGCACGTAAAGAAAGGTGTTGTAAGGATGCCTATCCTTTCCTGCTTGCAGAAAATTCCCCTCTATCGCCGCTTCCGCAAGCCCGGCCGCTAGTAGCCAACAGCCAGCAGCTTGTATCATTCAGTAATGGCCCTGCACGTAGGCACTTCGGGATGGTCGTATCCGATCTGGAAACCAGCATTCTTCCCTGAGAAGCTGCCACAAAAGAAATTTCTCGAGTTCTACTCCACGCAATTGAACGCAGTAGAGCTCAATGCAACCTTTCGCAGGTTCGCTTCAGCTTCCTCCATCCAAAACTGGGTGGCCAGCGCCACGCCTGATTTTCGCTTTGCTGCCAAAGCCCACCAGGTGATCACCCATTTCCGCCGGCTGAAAGAGGCTGAAGGGCCGTTGCGCTCATACCTGGAAAGCCTGGAGCCCATGCGTCAGTCGGGCAAGCTGGGACCAATTCTCTTCCAGACACCGCCGAATCTTCAGGCCGATGCCGCTTTGCTGGAGGCTTTTGTCCAATTGCTTCCTCAGGCTTATCAATTCGCCTTTGAGTTTCGCCATGTTTCGTGGTTCAGCGACGCCACGTTTGAAACCCTCAAAAAGAAGAATGCGGCCCTGTGTTGGGCACAAAGCGAGAAGATTTCTGCGCCCAAGGTGGCCACTTCCGATTTCCTCTATTACCGCTTCCGCCTGCCGGAGTATTCGAAAGATCAATTGAAGAAGATTGCGGAAGAACTCGCCGCCCAACCACAGAAAGAAGTTTTTGCTTTCTTTAAACACGAAGAGAATCCTGAAAGCGCCTTGAACGCAACTTATGTGGCCCGGATGCTGGGAATCGAGGAGAAGCCCTTTGTCATGCCGTCGGCAAAAAAGACCAAGAAAGTTTGATTTAACTTCAGGTACCTGCCTGGTTATTTGCTGCCACTTCCCTTCGCATCATACTGAAAGCGTGAGCAGCGCTCCTCAACGATTGGTAAAGAACTTTCTCGACTATCTGAAAGTCGAAAAAGGGCTCGCAGAGTTGACAGTCAGCTCTTATGAATCGGACCTCCTCCAGTTTTCCGAATTCATGGAAAGTCGTCGCCGGGACTTGCTCCAGGCCCGCCGGGAAGATGTTCGGACTTTTCTGAGCCAGCTATTCTCCAACGCAGTCAAAGATCGTTCCGTGGCGCGCAAGCTTTCGGCCCTCCGGCATTTTTACAAGTATCTGCTGTTGGACCGCATGATTCAGCATGATCCCACGCTGGAGATTGATTCTCCCCGACAGTGGAAAATCCTGCCCAAATCGCTGGCCGCTAGTGAAATTAATTCGATGTTCAAAACCGTCGAGGCCCACGATGACTCGCGACTTGGCGCTGCTCTGGCACAACGTAACCGCGCCATGCTGGAAACGCTCTATGCGTCCGGCCTGCGGGTTTCAGAGCTCATCAACATCAAATTGGAAGACCTAAAGCTGGAACTGGGGACTATGTTGGTGCGCGGTAAAGGTGACAAAGAGCGGCTTGTACCTCTGGGGCGGGCCGCACAAGAAGCGATTCGCGACTACATGGGCCAGGCGCGTCCTGTGCTTCTCAACGGCAAAGTGTCACCTTTGCTGTTTGTGCGCCGCGGCGGAGGCCGCCTGAGCCGCCAGCGGGCATGGCAGATGGTGAACGCTGCGTCCAATTCAGTCTCCCATGCCAGCCCGCACACTCTTCGCCATAGCTGTGCGACCCACATGGTGGAAAATGGCGCTGACTTGCGGACAGTCCAGACCATTCTCGGACATGCCGACATCTCGACCACTCAGATTTATACGCATGTCGCTCTCGACCGTCTTAAAAACGTCTATCGCAACTATCATCCAAGGGCCAGGAAGAAATGAAACGTTCGATACAGACCAGCCGGGAAATACAGAAAGGCATGAATGCCTTCATTAACTATTTGAAGGGCGAACGCAATGCCTCAAAACACACGGTGCGGGCCTACGAAAACGAATTGGAGAGGTTTGCAACATTTCTTGGTCCTGAGATTCACTGGAAAGATATTGACCATGTTTTCATCCGGGGATTTCTTGCCGATCTGCATTCCAAGGGCCTGAGCAAAGTTTCAGTGGCGCGGGCGCTTGCGTCTTTGCGTTCCATGTATCGCTGGCTGGCGCGAGAAGGAATCGTCAGGCAGAACCCTGCAAAGCTTGTCTCTACACCCAAAATTCCCAAAAAGCTACCACGTGTCCCGACCCTGGAAGAGATGAATGGAGTGCTGGATGGCGGGATGCCGGAAACTGCGGCTTTTCCCGAACGCGACCGCGCCATCTTTGAGCTTCTTTATGGTTGCGGCCTGCGCAATTCGGAACTGGTGGGCATTGAGCTCAACGATCTCCAGTGGGCCAATGAGGTGATGCTGATCCGTGGCAAAGGCAAGAAACAAAGATATGTTCCACTTGGGGGGGCCGCCGCTGAGGCAGTTCAGGCGTACCTTGAAGCCCGGCGTAAACTGCTAGCCGAAGCCCGCACGAGCACCGTGAAATTATTGATCAATCGTCGCGGAGGCCCGCTTACCACACGCAGCGTAGGCCGCATCGTCAAGCAGATTGCAGTGGCCAAAGGGCTGCCGCCAGATGTTCATCCGCACACGCTCCGGCATGCCTTTGGCACACACATGCTCACTGAAGGCGCTGATCTGCGCGCCATCCAGGAACTGCTGGGGCATGAACGGCTTTCGACCACGCAAAAGTACACGCAGCTTTCCATTCAGCACATAACCGAAGTTTACGACCGTACTCATCCCCGCGCCCGGTAGCTGTGTTATATTCCAAACAAACTCCATGGGTTTGTTCGGACATAATTTTACTTACGGCATCGTTCTGCAACTGATTGCCGCCCTGCACTATTTTCGCCGCGGATCCCAGATCTATTGGCTGTGGATCATCCTTATGGGCGGCGGGATCGGCGCGCTTATCTATATTGGAGTGGAGGTGCTGCCGGACCTGGGCTCTCTGCGCCAGTCATTCAAAATATTTTCCCACCGCAAGCGCATCCGGCAGCTTGAAGTATTGATCCTCGACAATCCCTCAGCGGGAAACCTTGAAGAATTAGGGGACCTCTACCTGGAGCAAAAGAAATACGCGCAGGCTAAGCAATGCTATGACCGCTGTATCTCGTCGCGCACCGATCTGCGCGATCCCTTCTATCGCCGCAGCCTCTGCGAATTGGAGCTAAGCGACTACCAGGCAGCCGCCGGAGACCTGGAGAGAGTATTCAAGATTGAGCCGAATTACGACTATCAAAGGGCCGCTGGGCTGCTCGCTCATGCCTGGGCGAAGTCCGGCCAGACCGACCGTGCCGCTCAGCTATTTGCCAGTGTCGTCGAGACCTCCACGCTCTCCGAAACCCAATACAACTATGCAGGATTCCTAGCCGAGCAGGGCAAACCAGCCGAAGCCAGGCAATGGCTCGATCGCATTCTTGCCAAGAAGGCCACCATGCCTCGATATCTAAAGCGCCGCGAAAGCTCGTGGTTTCGCAAAGCCTCTGCCCTGAAAAAGAAATTGCCCGCCTGAGGTCGAAGAGCCAAACTTTTTTTGCCGCTGATTTTCGCTGATAACGGTGATAAACCGAGAAAATCAAAGTTTAAAGCTCGCCACACTGCCGTAGGCATGCGCGCAGCGAAGCGGAGCGCAATGAAGAAACGATTTTCGAACGTGCGCTGAGTATTGACCTTTGTTCTCGATTGGGATTTTGTTCCGGTTTGTGCAATCCTGTAAAGACACAACGGAGGTTCTTCTATGCGGAAAGCGTCCATCCTATTAACCATTCTTTTGCTTACGTCATTTTTGTTGTCGGCGCAGCAACCGGCCGCGAAGAGCGCTCCCAGCCAGGCATTGCCTTCCGATGCTCCCAGCCGCGAGCAGCTTTTAAAGCTTTTTGAGATGCTCGAAATAAGAAAACAAATGGACTCCATGCGCGATACCCTCGGCAAGACTCTGGAACAGCAGTTTACCCAGATGGGTCATGGCCAACTCAATACCAAGCAAAAAGAGGAATTCGCCAAACTCGAAGGTGAATTGTTCGGAAAGCTGATGTCTGATGACTTTGTTGCGAAGATGACGGACGAACTGGTCCCCATCTATCAGCGGCACTTTACCTCTTCTGATGTCGAGGCCCTGGTTGCTTTCTACTCCACAGTGGCGGGGCAAAAATTTCTCCATGAGCAATCAAAAATCATGGCCGAGTATATGCCAAAAGCCATGGAAAACATGCAAGGAAGAGTGCAACGAGCTATGGAGGAAACTCACTTTACCGATCGCATCGAGCAGATCATGGGTGAGAGCGAAACCAAAGCACCCGCCAAGCCCTAGCAGAAGACTTTTTACCGCTGATCTACGCAGATAAACGCTGATAAAGCCGCGAGATCAAGAAACGTTTTAAATCGTCGTTTTTGGCACTCTAAATTTTTCGGCTTAGATTAAATCAAATTTTTTCTGCGGGACTCTGCTGCCTCTGCGCATTCTGCGGTGAGTTTTTGATCTTGCTTTTCTCCGTGTCTCGGTGTCGTAGCCTGCCCTAAGGTTCTCTGAAGGGTGGTGGGGTTTGGTTTGTGTTCAGCGGCAAGCCGTCTTACCTTGTCCAGCGTTTGACGGAAAGAAGATACGGAAGCAGGTGCCATGGTGTGAATCGCCAATGCGGCTCCGCACCCTGATCGTAGCGCTGTACTTTTGTAGTATTTCGCGAGTGATCCACAGGCCCAGTCCGGTGCCGTGCTCGCCTTTGGTGGTAAAGAAGGGTTGAAACAGATGGGGTATAAATCTGGGAGGAATTCCCTGGCCATTATCACCTATCGTAATAATGAGGCCCTCAGCCCGGGACTTTGATACGCGGGTTGAGCTTCGCAGCCACAGGTGGCCATATATCGGAAGGGCATCCAGCGCATTGGCAATTAGGTTCACAAAGACCTGGCGCAGCTCTCCAACATTGGCGTGCACCGTTCCCCGCGAACGATAGCGTTTGTGTATTTCAATGTGCTTTGTCTGAATCTTGCGGGAAAGCAGTTCCAGGGTCTCATCCAAGACATCATGCGCGTTGACCTCGGTGATGGCTGGCGTCTCCCGCGAAAAGCTCAACGTGCGCCTGGCAATTTCAGCAACTCGATTGAGTTCCTGCTCGCCCGTTTGTAAATGACTGCGCTGCTCATCGGTAGCATTTTGTTCCAGTAGATAAAAAATGTTCTTGATGGCGTCCAGAGGATTGTTGATTTCATGGGCTATGCTGGTCGCCAGCCGGCCAATGACCGCGAGGCGCTCTGTAGATTTAAGTACGGTTTCAACTTTTTTCCTTTGGGTTATGTCGCGCATGAAGCCGGTAAAGAACCGCCGATCCTTCAGTTCGAATTCCCCAAAGGAGACTTCCATCAGGATTTCCTGGCCATCTTTGCGCAGGCCCGGAAGCTCCATTCCATGCCAGTTGAGGTGTTTTTTGCCGGTCTCCAGGTAGCGCGCAAGCGACTGTTCATGCCGGATGCGATAAGCCGGTGGCATGAGCATCATCAGGCTTTGTCCTTTTAGCTCGCTGACGGAGTAGCCAAACACGTCTTCAGTTGCGCGATTGGCAAGCAAGATGTTGCTTGACTCATCCATCGTAATGATGGCATCGGAGGCCGAGTCAGTCAGGCTGCGGTACAGCTCGAACGATTGGGTAACAGCTTCCTCGGCTTCTTTCCTCTTGATGAACTGGCCGATCTGCCGTCCCAGGGAGGCCATGGTTTCCAGCAGTTCATAATCGGGTTCACGCTGCGTGGAACTCAGGAATTCAAGTACTGCGATGGCATCGTTGCCTACCAACACGGGAAACGCAAATGCAGATTGGAGTCCAGCCTTCTGGGCGGCCGCGCTGCGTGTGAAATTCTGATCGCTTTGAAGATCGGGAATCCAGGATGGTTCGGAAGTCGAAAATACGCGTCCCGGCAGACCTTCTCCAGGCAGTATCTCGTTTTCCCTGGATGCGGCGATAAACGTTCCCAGAGACTCTTGTGCCGCGGAGATGTGAGTGCATCGCAAAACCGGTTGGTTCGGAGCATACTGCCAGTAAGCTCCAAGCTCCCAGCCGAGATTCATGCAGATCGACGCGATAATTTGGGCCAGGGCGGAGTCAAGATCGTCGGCGGCAGCCAGTACCTTGGAAACAGCATATTGGGCCTTCAGCAAAGGCAGAACATTATTGGCCCCTGTTTCTCCCTTGCGAGAAGGCTGGCGATGAGGGCCTTTGGGAACCATGAGGCCGATTCTACACGTGTGCCGACCATCAAAGTAATGTTTGAAAACACCTTGGTAATGTACCGACTTCAAGTTTGATCGGCGACCCCACATCAAGCTCACGTCGGAATGTTTCGTCGTGATAGACTTTTTGCCTTTGCTTATGCTCACAAGAATTCTTGCTGTGTTGCTGCTGGTGGCCATTCCCGCTTTGGCCGCCGATGAATTTACGCTCTACGATCTGCAGCCGCCTGAGACCCATCAATTCGCGATTATCTATGATGTGACCCAAACTCGGGAAGGCGCGGCGTTCTTCTTTAATCCCATTCGTCCCGGCTCCACGGCTTCCAAGGAGCGGGTGATCGAGCGCAGCACCGGTAAAGAATTGAAATTTGAGACGGTCAGCGGCAAAGATGCCAAAGCCAGCGGTTTGGTGTCTCCGCAAACCGCCGATACTGCCGAGTTCATTAAGGTGCATTTGCCGGGCCTGGTTCCCAAGGGCGGAGAGACACGCATTCGCATCTTCAAGACTTATACAGATGCTCCTTCTTATACCGTGAAAGATGGGCTGCTTGTTTTTGATCGTCCGCTGGGCATTAAGCGCAATGTGGTCCTGTTGCCGCTGGGATGGGAACTGGTAGGGTCTGCCTCGCCTGCCGTTGTCAGCACCGATCCCGACGGCCGCATCCGCCTTAGTTTCTTGAATGACCGCGATGATCAGTTGCCGGTCAAGATCGTTGCGCGGAGGCTGCCATGAAGAAACTGTTTTGTCTTGCTCTGTTGCGATTTGTTCTGCTGGGACTGCTGTTCCCCATCATGTCTGCTCTCCAAGATGAGGCTTTTCACCGCGCCGAGCAAGACCGCGAGATCAGTTATTGGTTGCTTGACCCACCCACTCACCAGTTTCACATTTCGCATGACTTCACCGTGACCAGGGTTGGACAGAAATCCGTGCATAGTTTTGTGCGCAAAGGAAGCCAAGTCTCTCCCGACGCCAAAATGACCGACCTCGACACCGGCAAACAGCTAAAGACCTACACAGTAAGCGGCAAAGAGGTGAATGCTCTTGGATACTACCCGCAACCAACGGATCCGGATTCGGTGGTGGTGCAGGGAGATTTAGGGCATCCCATCGGCGAGGGCCAATCGGCCCGTATCCGCGTAGAAGAAACTTACACCGATCCAGTCGGGTACGTACTAAAGGATGGCGAATTGGTGTGGACGCGGACGCTGGGACGCCCTTTGAACCACGTGACCCTCCCCGCAGGATGGATGCTGACCTCAGTCAATACGCCTGCCGTGATCACCCTCGATAACGAAGGCCGAGTGAGCCTGCGGTTTACCAACACACGCAACGGAGACCTGTCGATTGTGATCAAAGCCCGCAAGCGAAAGATCTGAAAGAGAAGAGAGCAAATCTTTTAGCCACGAATAAACGCGAATGAGCACGAATCAGGAACGGAGAAAAGCAAAGGCAATAACTTTAATAAGGAGCGAAGAACGTTTTTGGTCTTGGTTCCTTTTTCCATTCGTGTTCATTCGCGCAAATTCGTGGCTAATATTTGTTCTACTTTCTTCTTTGCCGCGCAATCTCATACATCACAACAGCCGCGGCCACTGATACGTTAAGAGAAGGAACCTTGCCCAGCATAGGGATCGACACCAGAAAATCGCATTTCTTGCGCACCTGCTCGTGCAATCCGTGTCCTTCAGCACCCAGCACCAGCGCGCAATCCATGTTGTAATCAAGTGTGTCGTAAAGCTGCGCGCCGCGTTCGTCCAGGCCCACGGTCCATATATTGTGGGACTTAATATCTTCAATCGCACGTCCAATGTTGGTGACCTTGGCAATCGGTAAATACTCCGAAGCACCCGCCGAAGCTTTGGCTACCGTCGCCGTAATGCCCACCGCGCGCCGTTCGGGAATGACAATGCCGTCAGCACCACTCCCTTCTGCCGTACGGATGATTGCCCCCAAGTTATGTGGATCTTCAATGCCATCAAGAACAACAAGAAAGGAATGCTTTCCGCCCTTGGCTGCGAGCACGTCGTCCAAGTCTTCATATTTCTTTTCTGCCGTGACGGCTACCACACCCTGATGATTGCTGGTCTTTGCCAGGCGAGTGAGCTGGTCACGAGGAATGGCGCGTATGGGAACACCTGCAGCCCGGCAAAGCTCGGTGATCTTCTGAATCCGTGCGTCGTTACGGCCACCAGCGGTCCCAACATATTCAAACGCGCGTCCACGGGCGGCCAAAGCCTCCTCGACCGCATGAATACCAAAGATAATCTGCATTTCCAGCCAGTCTACTTCAGCCCGGAAGAGAGTTCCATCGATTGCCTGGGCAGGAATGTGACCTTCAAATATCAACCTCAACGGCGGCAACTTGGATTTTTTAACTATCCCTAAACCCGTTCGCGGATCAAGGTCTTTAAATTAATCCAATACAACACATTTGAAAACTATATGCACAAAGAGCTTAACAATTCTTGACAGTGTAGGTTGTGAGGCGTATAAATTCGCCCAGGGCGCGGCCACGGTATTCTGCGCAGGTTAGATCAACCCTCTTCCCGGCAGTCAGAATCAGCCGCAGCACGAAATTGGAGGGTATATGCGTAAGAACCGCCTCTTCTCTGTGGTACTCACCTCAATTCTGATGTTAACTTCCTCCGCGCTCACGTGGGCGCAGAGCGGAAGCATTTCTGGTACGGTCAGTGACAGTAGCGGCGCAGTAATTCCTGCTGCGCAAGTGGCAGTACGCGATACACAGACCGGCATCAGCCGCACTACGGCCACCAATTCACAAGGGTTTTACGAATTTCTGAATGTAAAGCCTTCCACCTACGAATTGACCGTAGAAATGAAAGGTTTTGACAAGGCCATCAAGCGCGATATCAGCGTCGTTGTTGGTCATGAGGCGCATTTCGATGTGACCCTTACTCCCGGGAACGTAAGCGAGACCATTGAGGTCAAAACCGAAGTACCCTTGATTGAGCCGGACAAAACCAATGTGAGTTACTCGATCGATAAGCAGCAAATCGAAAATCTGCCCTTGCAAGGCAGGCAGTTCCTCGATCTGGCTCTCCTTACTCCTGGCGTGACTCCCCAGGCGCCCGGAACTCAGGCTGGTGGAATCAATGTTTCCGGCATGCGCAGCCAGTCCAACAATTTCACCCTGGATGGCGTAAGCAACAACGATCCCCAGGTAAATGGACCGCTCAACAATTTCCACATAGCCGACGCCGTGCAGGAGTTCAACGTAAATACCAGCATCGCCAGCACCGACCTGGGACGCAGCAGCGGCGCGCAAGTTGCTGTCGTTACTAAGAGCGGCAGCAATTTCTATCATGGGACGGCCTTCTACTACGGTCGTAACGAAGCCATGGATGCCAACGATTGGTTCTTGAACCGAGCTGGTAAGCCTAAGAATGAGTTGCGGCGCCATCAATATGGAGGCACGGTAGGCGGCTGGCTCATCAAGGACAAAACTTTCTGGTTTCTCAGCTATGAAGGGTTTAAGCAAATCAATCCGTTGCCCCAGCTTGCTACCGTTCCAACCCTTGCAGCCCGCGCAACTGTCACTGATCCGGTCTCGCAAAAGCTACTGCAATTCATTCCTACTCCGAATATTGCGGGCGCCACTGGGACCCAGTCCAACTGGGCTGGGATCGCGGGCCAAAACAGCTATAACCAGACCTATTTGCTTCGGATGGACCACAACCTTTCCGAAAATAACCGGTTGATGGGGCACTATGCATGGTTCAGCGGCAACAGCCTTTCGCTTCAACAGAACCCGTTTAATGGCTCAATCACAAACCTGCCGGGATCGCAGTCGGTAGCGATTGAAGAAACCTATTCACACACCAAATGGCTCAATGTGGCGCGTGTTGGGTTCATTCGCAACGTGACCGACTTCGGGCCACAAGACGTCAAGCTCAATCCGGCCAGTATCTTTACCGATGCCATGGGTAATCCTCTTCCTGGATATGTTGATACCACCAAGAGCGCTCTGAACGGAGGCCTGCCGCGCATCACCATAAACAGCAGCGCCGCTGTTCCGCTTTCCAACGTAGGTTTGGGGGCTGGTACCAATATGCCGCAGGGGCGAACCACCAACACGTTTCAGCTCATCGATAACGTTACCTGGATTCATGGCTCCCACACACTTCAGTTCGGAGGCGAAGGACGCGAAGAGCAGACCTTCCGCTTCTTGAACGGCAATTTCCGCGGCGCCATCTCCTTCCTCGACTGGGCCCATTTTGCTTCCGGACAGCCGCGAAATGGTTCGTTGCGTACCGGCGGTCCTGACCAGACCTTCCGCACCTGGACCCGGCGCGCCTACTACACTTACATCCAAGATTCCTGGAAGGTGAAGTCCAACCTTACCTTGAATTATGGACTGCGTTACGAACTCCCTGGAGCCATGGTGGAGAAGCACGACAGCGGAAGTAATTTTGTTCCCGGTGTCGGCCTGATGAAGCTGAACTCGAACCTGCGGATTGATATTAATCCTGCAGTCCTCGGACCAGCCGCCATTACTCTAACTCCGGTAAATACATTCCTTCCGCGTTCGGGGCAATTCGACAACGCAACCAAAAACTTCGCTCCGTTCTTAGGCTTTGCCTGGTCGCCCAAGATTCTCCCGGGACTGTTTGGGGATGGCAAGACCGTCATCCGTTCGGGCTTCCGCCTCAGCTACGACGATTTCTTCTCCAATATTCCCGTCAATATGGGGCTTAACTTCCCGCCGGTGCTTTCTACCACCCTGCCCAATGGCACATACACCTGGGGCACGGCGCTCAATCAAAACCGCCTGCTGGTTCAACCCGATCCCACCGTCAAAACTGGCGGAGGACTAGTAGGAATCGTCGGGTTTAACGGCTGGGACACAACTGGCAAAACTCCGTATGCTATGAACTTCGCGTTAGAGATTGAGCGGCAGGTAGGCAAGAATTACGCCGTCCAAGCCTCCTACATTGGTACCGAGGGACGCAAGCTCGGTACCTTCCTCGATGCCAACGAGCCCTTCCTCACCGTGGTTGATCCGACCAAGCGAGGAAGCCAGGCGCCGAATGTGCGGACATTCCCCTTCCAGCAGTATGGAGGCATCCCGATAGGAACATTCGCCAGCAACTCCAACTACAACGGAATGGTCCTCACCATGAAGAAGAAACCCACTCATGGTTTTTCGTTCCAGGCCTCTTACACCTTTGCGAAATCCCTGGACAACAACTCCTCGTTCTTTGGCAGCTCTGGAGAGACCGGCTTCTTCGCCGATGGCCGCAACCCCAGGGCCGAATATGGGCCATCGGCCTTTGACGTTCGTCACCAGGTCGTTGTCGCTTACTTCTATGAGTTGCCCTTCGGACATGGACGGGCTTTCATGAAAGATGCAAACCGTTTTCTCGACAACATTGCCGGGGGATGGGATGTGAGTGGAATCACGAACTGGCACACCGGCTTCCCGTTCTCGGTGCTGGCCAACAACGCGATCGATTTCAGCGGATTCAATCAATTTGCCGACCGTCCGAATGCCGGGGTCGGACCTCTGCCGATCAGCTTTAATGATCCAGCCCACGTATTTCCCACCAGCTATTTCTCTTCGCCGGCTGCAGGAAATACTGGAAACGTAGGACGCAACGCCTACTATGGCCCCAGCTACACCGACTTCGACTTTTCGCTGATTAAGAACTTCGCCATCGGCGAAAGCAAGAAGTTCCAGTTCCGCGCGGATCTCTTCAACATATTCAATCATCCCAACTTTGATCTGCCCGTTGGGAATCTGGCCTCATCGTCGGCAGGTCAGATCGTCGGCGACACCAATGCCAACCCCAGGCTGATGCAGCTTGGATTGCGCTTTAACTGGTAGGATTGGGTTCTACGGAACGTTCAGGCCGCGTTGGATTTGCTTCCAAATGCGGCCTTTCTTTCTACAACGTTTTATTTGGATTACTATTCGGAGGCAACCTGTGATTGGGACTATTGATGCCTCCAAAGAATAAAGAAGCTCCTCCCATCGTGCTTTCGATCGCCGGCTACGATCCATCATCGGGGGCCGGCGTCACAGCCGACATCAAGACCATCACTGCCCACTACTGTTATGGAGTCACTTGCATTACCGCGCTCACCGTGCAATCAACCCAGGGCGTCAAAAAGGTAGAGCCAGTCGAAAGCAGATTCGTAACGGAAACCTTGCAAGAGTTGATCTCAGACTTTTCCATTGCTGCGGTGAAGATCGGCATGCTGGGATCGGTGGAGGTTGTGCAGGCAGTGGCTGCCTTCCTAAGAGGCTATCCGATGCCAAACGTGGTGCTCGATCCTGTCCTGAAATCCTCTTCTGGAGCTGACCTGCTGGTTAAAGAAGGCGTCGAAGCCTTGCGAGAACGTTTGTTGCCCCTGGCAGATGTAATTACTCCTAATATTGACGAAGCCTCCGTGCTCACCGGTCTCACCATCCACCAGGCTAAAGATATGGAGAGAGCTGCCGCTCGCCTGCATGAGATAGGCGCGAAAAACGTTGTGATTACCGGAGGTCACCTCGATCCTCCGGCTGACTTGCTAAGTTGGGCGTCTGGGAAGGAGCAAAAGACTTTCACACACAAAAAGATCGTAACCCGCTCCACCCACGGCACCGGTTGCGCATTCTCGACCGCCTTGGCCTGCAATCTCGCCCAAGCCAAGAACTTGGCAGATGCAACCGCCCAGGCCAAACAGTACGTGACCTCAGCGTTAGAGAATGCCATTCCCATCGGGAAGGGCGCCGGCCCGGTGAACCATCTATGGAAAGACAGCGTTTAGCAACTTAGAACAGTATTCTCTTGGATTGCGTTCCGTAAGAACAACCATGCTGAGCTGGGTACTGCTAGCCAAATTATGGCAATTCTGGCACTTATGGCAATCATGGCAATTCCCTTGGCCCGTTTGTTGCTTTTTTTCAAAAGGTTTAAACTCTCGTCCATTATGATGATCACAACCCTCCGGCGATCGCTAGCATTTCTGTTTGTGGTTTTTGTCTGCGCTTCGATGCCTGCTCAGAGCAAGCGTCCTCTGCGGCATACCGATTACGATGCTTGGCGCAACATTGTGGGCCAGAAGCTGTCTCTTGATGGAAACTTTCTGGCTTATGGTCTGTTTCCGCAGGAAGGCGACGGCGAGGTAATTGTCCGCAACCTCAAGAGCGGCGCTGAATGGCGGGAGCCGGCGGGTGCCCGACCGGAACCTCCACGGCCCAATCAGGCAGCGTTAGTCGAGGAGGAGCCGCCTCCGCTACCTTCGATCACGGTGCATTTCACTCCCGACCACCGATTCGTCGTCTTCTCTACCTTTCCCACCAAGGCTGAGGTGGACAAAGCCAAGAAAGAGAAAAAGAAGCCGGAAGAGATGCCCAAAGGCGGCTTAGTGATCATGGATCTGTCCTCCGGAGCAGTGACTCGGATAGCTCACGTCAAGAGTTTCCGGGTTCCTGAAAAAGCCGGAGCAGTTGTCGCCTACCTGCGAGCAGAGAAGCCCAGCGCTAAAGCCGCTGGTAAAGAGGGGCAAACGTCAAATGAAGCTGGCGCTGCCGAAGCTATGGCTGAATCGCCCAGCAAAAAACCGGAAAAGAAAAAGGAGTACGGCAGCGAACTGGTCCTGCGGAATCCCAACAGCGGCAAAGAGCGTACCTTCGCGGATGTTCTGGACTATGTATTGAGCAAAGATGGTGGCCTACTGGTCTACGCTGTCTCTTCCAAACAGGAAGAGAACAATGGCGTCTATGTGGTCAAGGCAGCCGACGACGAAGCTACCTCTCACGCCTTGCTACAGGGACGTGGCAGGTACACCAAACTGGCCCTCGACGAACAGCAATCGCAACTGGCCTTTCTGAGTGATCGCGACGATGCAGCCTCCAAGCAACCAAAGTTGAAACTCTACCTCTGGCAGCGCGAGGCGCCGGCTCCGGTCGAAGTTGCATCCGCGCGCACGCCGGGCTTGCAGGAAGGCATCGAGATAAGCGATAAATCTTCCATCACCTTCAGCCGCGACGGAAAGCGCATCTTTTTTGGCTGCGCCAAACCGCTTCTGCTGGAAAAAGACTCGGACAAGGCAGTGCCTGAAGACGAGAAGGTGGCGGTGGACCTGTGGCATTGGAAAGACGACTACATTCAGCCCATGCAGAAGGTCCGGGCCGAAGTTGAAAAGACGCAGACCTTTCGTGTTGTCTATCACATCCCGGAAAAATCTCTAGTACAACTTGCAGACCGGACCATGCCGGAAATCGTACCCAGCGAAGATGGCCTATGGGCCCTGGGTGGAGACGACCGCGAGTATCGCTCGATGCTCGAATACGACACTCGCTATGTGGACTCTTACCTGGTTGATACCCGCACCGGGAAACGAACGCCTCTGGTCAAGAAACATCAGGGCCAGGTAACTTGGTCGCCCAACGGCAAGTATGTCTTGTATTTCAATGACCAACACTGGATCACGGTTTCGGTTCCCGCTGCTGTCACTACCGTCCTGAATTCCAAGGATCCGATCAAATTCTGGCGAGAAGATTTCGACCAGCCCAGCACGCCGCCGCCTTATGGAGTGGCAAGCTGGACTAAGGACGGGAAGTACGTCCTGATTTACGACGAGTTCGACGTCTGGAGAATGACGCCGGATGGCTCCGAAGCAATCAACCTGACCCAGGGAATGGGGCGCAGGAACCATCTGATCTTCCGCCACGTCAACCTCAATCCTGATAGAAGCGACCCTGATGCCAAGTGGATCGATCCTGCGCTGCCCTTGTTGTTGCGCGCCGAAGACAAAGAGACCCGCGATACCGGATTCTATCGAACAAGAATCGATGGCAAAGAGCCTCCCCAAAAATTGCTGATGGACGCAAAAGCCTTCAGTCCGCCGGTCAAAGCTAAAGATGCCGATGTGTTGCTGCTCACAGCTTCCTCCTTCCAGCAATTTCCTGATCTTCAGGTGACCGATTCCAGCTTCAAGAAGCTCAGCCAAGTGAGCGATGCCAATCCGCAAAAATCTCAGTTCTTATGGGGAACTGCTGAGCTGATTCACTATCGCAATGCCGATGGCGTGCCCCTCAAAGGCATCCTGTACAAGCCCGAGAACTTCGATCCTAATAAGAAATATCCATTACTGGTCTACATCTACGAAAAGCTGACCCAGAACCTGCATAGCTTTGTGCAACCCCGGCCCACTCACGTAATCCTTCCCAGTTATTACGTCAGCAACGGCTACCTCGTCCTGGAGCCGGATATTGTTTACACCATCGGCCAACCGGGCCAGAGTGCGTTAAAGTGCGTGCTCCCCGCCATCGATGCGGTCATTGCCGGCGGATTTGTCGATGAGAAGGCCATCGGCATTCAAGGGCACAGTTGGGGCGGATATCAGATCGCTTACATGATCACCCAGACCAACCGTTTCCGCGCAGCGGCCGCAGGTGCTCCGGTGGCCAACATGACCAGCGCCTACGACGGCATCCGCTGGGGACCGGGACTTCCCCGGCAATTCCAGTACGAGCATTCGCAGAGTCGCATTGGCGGGAGTCTCTGGCAAGTCCCTCTTCGCTACATTGAGAACTCGCCACTTTTTGTAGCCGACCGTGTGAGCACGCCTCTGTTGATGATTCATAACGATGCCGATGATGCCGTGCCCTGGTACCAGGGAATCGAGTACTTCCTGGCCTTGCGCCGCCTGGGCAAAGAGGTCTACATGTTCTCCTACAACGGCGAACCTCACGGTCTGCGACGCCGCGCCAACCAAAAAGACTACAGCGTTCGCCTGCAACAATTCTTCGATTACTACCTCAAAGGAGAAGCCAAGCCCGACTGGATGGAAAAAGGCATTCCCTACCTCGAACGCGATGAGGAAAAGGAGCGGATCAAGACCCAGACGGGGGTGTACTAGACTCTGACCGCAATGGGCGCTAGGGGCGCAGGAGGATGATGATTTTGTCAGCCCCAACCATCCCTGCCAGGATGGTTGCGTAAACCAGAAACTCCAAGGGACACCATGCTGCTGCCGTTTCGACCAACCAGCCCGGCAGGGCGGAATAGTTTAGCCCAGGGCGCAAGCCCTGGGTAGACATTATGAATAAGAGCGCAAGCCCCAGCGGGGCGACATAAGGTTCGCTGTCATATCTGTATAAGGAGTTTCTGGAGAGATTAGACGATCAGACCCTGATTGCGCACCGAAAGCCTTTGCATCCCAGGACAAATCAGCTCATCGTGAGGGTATGGTTGACCTGAAGCTTGAAGTGCCTGTGACCGACGAAGTCGAGGTCGACGCTCAGACCTTGGCGGCTATTGATCGTGGCATTCAAGATGCCAACGAAGGCCGTACCATATCTATCGAAGAAGTTCGCAAACTGATCCCACAGTGGATTTCCAAGTTCGAATCACACAAGCGGCGCTAGCAGAGTTTGAACAAATTCTGCACTACTCCTGGGCCAATTTTTCTGGCACTGCAGAACGTTTTGGCAACTTACCAAATGTCTTCAGGTCTACTCGTCGGGAGGCTTTTGCGCAGGTCTCGTCTTTAGCTGTGGCCGGTTACCTTGCGTGGGCGGCCCCTGCCGGTTTTCGGGCGAAGCCGCGTCCGGATTCTGCTGGTCGGATTCCTGGTTCTGATCAGGTTGATCGATGCTTTTCGGGGGCGTCCTTGGTTTCGCCGGTTCCACGACAATGCGATTGTCGCGGGTCCTAAGCGCCGGCGGGACTCCGCTGCGCCGCTTGGCGGCAACTTCCGCCTCAATTCTGGATTCAACCAAGTCGTTGCTTTGCCGCGCTACCTGCCCGACTGGATGGCCTTCCACCTCCGGACGTGTAGCCACCGCCACCTTGGCATTGGCATGTTCGGCATTGTGGGCGCGGCTGTAGTAATACTCGGCCGTCTCTTTGTCACCTTCCAACTCGGCCAGATAGCCCATGTTATTGATGGTGAAAGAATTGGACGGATCAAGCTTATACGCCTGCTGGAAATATGTGCGTGCTGCCTTGCGCTCATTGCGGTTCATCGCCGACACACCGCGCAGATTCAGCCGTGCTACTTTGGCGCCGTTGTCTTCCGATTTATCAAGTTCCTTGCGGGCCTTTTCCGCGTTGCGAGCGGCAATCTCATGGATCGGCTTGCCACGCCAGTCTTTGTTCAGGGTTACGACCACCGGTTCATTCGAGCCAGTCAGAGCCGCCCGGTTGTAATACTTGATGGCTTCTTCGAGTTCTCCCTCTTTTTCTTTGGCAAAACCCATATTGTTCAAGGTAAAAGGATTCCGGGGATCGAGCTTCAAGGCAGCTTGCAGAATCACGTCCGCTTCCGGTGCGCGGTCTTTGCCCAGCAAGCTGACTGCCTGGCTGTTCATTTCGTTGAGTTTCAGCGGACCCTGTTCGGTGTGGCCGGCGACCACGGCAACGGATTTGCCTTCGACTTGATCTTCTGTAGAACGATCTACAACCGCGTCTGAGGTATTGGCTTTGGCCTGATCGTAATAACGCTGGGCCCTCTCGATGTCACCTTCTAGCTCCGAGACATACCCAAGATTATTCAGCGTGAAAGGATCGTTCGGATCAATCAGGAACGCCTTATAAAACAACCTCTTCGCCTTGTCCACATTATGCTTCTTGAGGGCCTGCACGCCATCACGATTGAGTTGCTGCACCGGCGTGTACTTGCTCTTCTTGGGCAAAGGAATATGCAAATCCTGAGCCGGTAAACCCACACAGCAAACGGACAGAAAAATGCACAGAAGCAATGCTGGGAACACTGAGCGACGCATGTTTGTCTTTTTGACCCTCAAGGCAGCAAACTCTGATCGTGGCAGTAGCTCTGCTTGTGAATTGGATGTCTCTGGCGTTGATTAGGTTGGGCTAAACCATAACCGCAGACGAAGTAACCGAAAGAGGAACTAAAGAAAGGAATTAATTCAATTATGCTCGGCGCTGTGTTCCTCCTGCTTTCCTTTGCGCCCTTTGCGGTGAATAGTTTGGGGTTGGTTCAGACTTAGCTTCTTCCAAGCCATCTGAGCTGCTGCCGGTCGCATCCAACAGACTTTATGCATCGTTCCCCATTTCTTATCGTGCTGGCTGCGGTGTTGTTGATCGCGGGCGCCTGTGCCCAGTCCAACCCTCCCGCTCCCAAGCAATCCTCTGGAACACAGACCGGTACCTCTTCCAATACCGGCGCCACAGGCGCTCCTCCGCCAGCCGTTCCCGTAGAAAGCAAGGCATCTGATACTGCGGAGGAAGAGCCTCAGCGTCCTAAGACTGTGATCTTAGACAGTTCCGCAACTTCCGCCGGAGTGCTGGCCACCGATGGTCATGATCCCATCCTTGATCCGCCTCCTCTTCCCGATGGCAAGACCACGATGGTAGGTGGGGTAGTCGGTAGCGTAGACCACATCCGCAATCGGATGACAGTCAACGTCTTCGGTGGTGGACGCTGGAAGGTCGGTTTCGACGAGAGGACCCACATTTTTCGCAACGGTGCTGAGACTACACAGCTTGCGATTAAAAAAGGCGAACGCGTTTCGGTGGATACCATGCTCG
>DASZEU010000106.1:0-2740 GCA_035940535.1 Candidatus Angelobacter sp. | reverse complement strand
ATATATCATCTTAATTTTATGCTTTGCATTTTCGTTGCGATGGAGGAAAGAAGCAGTTGAGGCGAAACTAAATCTAGATTATCGAACTACTCGCAGCCTTCCGCAGAACGCTCTTCTGAGAGATACAGATTTGACTGAGCCCGCAAAGCTTCCACTTGGCTATTTCTGGTTTCGACCCCAAAGTCAAAAACTTGTGGGCAAATATCTCACTAAAAATGTCGAACAAGGAGTTGCGGTGCACGAATGGGAAGTAACCAGCACACCCGATCTCCCTGCCCAGAGTAAATATCGCGACGCCATTGTGAAGTTGGATGCACAACCAGAACTTATTCGATATGTAGATGCAGGTGCGAAAGTTGATCTATATACTGGTGGACGTTGCGTTGCGACCGAGGTTCCTGTACGCGCCTTACTTTGCAACCAGAAGTTTATGAACTGCTCTGCTGTACTTCAGGTAACTGAAACTCAATCCGGAGAGATCCAAAAAATTAGCGGGCTGCAAATCAGTGTCACGCGGATTCGGTGAAGGAGGAACCGTGAGTCAATTAACTTGGCGTAGTCTTGGAACTTACGCGATACCGGAACGCCCCCATTTATTGTGGACACCAGTGATTGATTATTTGAGCCCGGGGAAACTTTACAAAATTCGGGTCGAACCCGCGAGTAACACAGACCAAACTTGGACGCCAGAGGCGGGGGCTGCTTGTACGGCGGATGGCGATCCGAAGCTCGCACGCAAGGAAGGAGCGTTGCCTTTGTCGGGTGTCAATGCAGGAGCTCTTATCGCCAGAATTGGCGGTAGCACAGCAGATCTTGTGTCGGATAAAGACAAAACCGTCGTCTTTGCAGTCGGCCGCCATTACGTTTTCCAAGCACCCGAGAACATTAAAACTGGCGCTCTCTTTCTCGGGATTAACGATACTGCCCAGGCTGGGGTGGGCCTTGTTGGAACACTCACTGTAACAGTTTATGACGCCTTGTGATTTCCCGTATTCCAATATCTGAGCGGAGTACCTAGTTAGTTTCAATTCCGAATGCGATCCGTCTGGAGAGCGCGTACTCATCCATTCCAAACCATTGTGCTGACGCATCGCGCCAGCGGCTTCGTTCAAGTCGGCTTCTGGGAAGTTCTGTAATCCGTTGGACTAATGTACCCGATTCCGCTCGGACGGGCGATCTGGAAACTACACTCTCAATATGTCCTCCATGAACTGCTTGCAGCAAAAGTTGAAGGTAGGTAAATTTATGACATTCAAAGCCTCCGAGAACACAAAGATTCAACGGAGTTCAACGAGCGACCTGTAACAGGTTCAACATCAATCATTTAGAAAACCTAAGATTTCAATAGGCTTCAATAGGGTCTCGAATCTGGCTCGGGACCAGCGGACCGGAGATTCGCTTGCGTACTGAAGCAAGTCGCAGCTCTAAACCTCAATCACATCGGCGGACATTAACTGAGCAGGGCTGCGACCTCCCTCGCCAGCTTCTTAGCTGTTGTGCTCCGCGGCCTCCCGGACCTCTCGTCGAGCGGGAAACCGGCCTTGAGTGTGTCGCACTTGTCAGGTAAATTGAGTCGTTGAACTCCCTCACTGTACACATCGAACTGGAACTTGAGCAGCGCCAGCACAAAGAAGAAGGCTGCATCGCGTGGGTTACCGTCCACAACGAATCACGGCGGAACGCCCTCACGAGCCTCCTGATGAACGATTTGGCGGAGGTTTTCCGCAAGCTCAAGGCAAACGAGAGCCTGCGGGCGGCGGTGCTGACCGGAGCCGGAGAAAGGGCTTTTAGCGGCGGCGTGGACATCGAGGAGATGGCTGGGCTGATGCCCTCAGAGGCTAAAACTTTCATCGCCGGTTTGCACTCAGTCTGCCAGGCAATTCGTGATCTGCCTGTTCCGGTGATTGCCCGCATCCAAGGCTACGCTCTGGGTGGCGCCATGGAGATCGCCGCCTCGTGCGACTTGCGCATTGCCGGAGAGAGCGCCCGCTTCGGCATGCCGGAAGTTCGTCTCGGCATTCCGTCTGTAATCGAGGCGGCCCTGCTGCCTCGCCTCATCGGCTGGGGCTGGACGCGACGGCTGCTTTTGCTGGGCGAGGTGATCTCGGCACAGGAGGCGCTAGGCTGCGGCTTCGTGGAACGCGTGGTCGAGGATAGCCAGTTGGACCAGGCAGTCGAAGAGTGGCTGGCCATGCTGGTCAGCGCTGGGCCACAAGCCATCCGGGAGCAGAAGGCGCTTATTCAAAAATGGGAAGACGCTCCACTCAGCCAAGCTATCACCATGGGGATTGAGGCCTTCCACACCGCTTATCAAAGTGGCGAACCGCAGCGGATGATGCGCGATTTTCTGGATGCACGGCGACAGAAAGCCAGGCAGCCCTGAAGCACATTTCACGGAAGTGTCTTAGCGATCTCCGGTCCTTCTTCTGCGGCAGCTTTTGCTGTCTGGGGGACCAAGTGATACCTCGTCAGGCCGTCTTTCAAGGCCTCAAATGCTTCATCGGGTGAATCGGCAAAGGTGAAGAGTTTCAGGTCTTCAGGAGAGATAGCACCGGCATCGACAAACGCCTCGAAATTCAGCACGTGGCTCCAATATTCCTTTCCGTAGATAATGACCAGAATCTTTTTTGCAAGCTTTTCCGTCTGGGCCAGAGTAAGGATTTCGAAAAGTTCATCAAGAGTGCCGAATCCTCCAGGAAAAACCACCAGGGCCTTGGCCAGGTAAGCAAACCAATACTTA
>DASZEU010000105.1:0-25820 GCA_035940535.1 Candidatus Angelobacter sp. | reverse complement strand
AGGAACTCCTGAAGCGTCTTTCCGTGTTCAAGATAGTCGAGTAATGCCTGGAACGGAACGCGGGTGCCGCGGAACACTGGTTCTCCACCCAGAATATCTTGATCTCTCACGATCACATTGTCAGCCATCGTGCCCTCCCGTTTCAATTATGCTACCGATGCATTCTTTGGCGATTATTCTTCAAAAAACCATTTCGCTTTAAAGGATCCCATTTTATATATTGCAAACTTATTGCCTAGTGTAAGTGTATTTTTGTCCGACTAAGTTCGCATCTGGATGGAATGTATTTGTGTATTCAAACTGGTTACTGTTAATCCACCTCACATTCCCCCGGTATAGCATTTCGTTCCCTTGATATTGCTCTAAGACTCCAAACGCAACACTTTTAGAAATATATTTCCAATTTGTTTTCTCTTGGCCTCCTGAAAAACTCTGGCCATTTATGAATGCCCCCTGAACTGTTATTTCAAGAATGCCGTTTTGAAAAAACTTGGCAGTGATTAGTTTTATTAGAGAGCCAGGAATATTGATATTGAGATCGCGGTTGACAATCGGCGCGGAACGTTCCTCATATTTCCATATTCCGACAAGCGGATTATCTTGGGATACCGAAAATCTGTTTGCTTCTATTAACAAACCATTTTCATAATCCTCCCGCTTCTGTTCTGTTCCATTCTCGTTGTAAGTTATTACTGTTCCTTGCAGTTTTCCCGCTTTGTAAGGTTCCTTTCGCTTGATGCTGCCGCTGTTGAAATAATAAATCGCTAGGCCGTCAATGCCTCCCAGTTGCGAGCAACTAATATCACCCGAAAGGATATTGGCAACGAGAGCAGGCTCTCCAGTACGGTAATAGTCAATAAGGGAGCAGAGATGCAAACCCGTAGGCTGCGGATTTACTGTGATATTTCCATAATATCCTGTGCCGATATTTGGATTCATGATAGGTTCCTTGTATTTAATTATTCGCTTATACGTGTAGCTTGTAGCAGTTGCTGGTTTATAGTCCGCGTCTAAATAGGAGATATTCTGTGCTGAAACATTCATTGGAGACAAGCACAAAATGGCTGCGAGGAAGAGGGATATTGACAAGAATTTCATTTGCGATCTCCTCTAGGGATTACAAAACGAATATAAGAGATTGCTCCGCTCTTCGCAATTTAATTTTGCGAAAGTGCTATTTGGGGATGGAGGGTTCCGCCGGCCATGCTGGATTGACGGCCATCGGCAACCTCCACATTCCCTTGGAGTCTCTGGCCTCGCAATCGTCCCGCCGTCGAGGGTGGGCTATATAAGTCTGCGGGAAGGAGATATCTTTTAAAGCGGTCAAAAAACTAGTTGCAATGTTACAAAGGCTATTATGACTCGATATCACTCGCCGACCAACGGAAGTATAATCAAAAGGCAATCCTCACCTGCGTTGATCCATGACCACAGCCGCCATCGGTGTTGACTTTGGGACGACTAACAGCTCTATCGCCCGCGCTAACGAATCAGGTGAAGTTGAGCTGGCTCAATTTCCAACCGCTGGAGCCATGACGGATGCTTATCGCTCGTTGCTGTATCTTGAGCAGCAAAAAGAACGTGGAGTGAACGCGCTTAAGTCCTGGACTGGCCCGGAAGGCATCGAGCGCTATTTGGCTGCCGAAACTAAAGGCCGGCTGATTCAATCGCTTAAATCGTTCCTGAGCAGCCGCAACCTCCAGGGTACGGAGGTCTTCGGACGGCGGGTGACCCTGGAAGATTTGATTGCCCGGATTCTTCGCGATTTGCGGGAAAAGGCTGAGATCCAATTTGGAAGTGCGATCGACTCCGCTGTGGTTGGACGGCCGGTCCGGTTTGTGGGAGCCGAAAATGACGTTGACAACACTTTTGCCGAAGATCGGCTCCGGCTGGCATTTCGTGCTGCCGGCTTCGAGTTTGTAGAATTCGAGCTGGAACCGGTAGCCGCAGCCCACTATTACGAATCCACTCTTGATCATGATGAACTCATTCTGATTGGGGATTTCGGCGGCGGCACCAGCGATTTTTCCCTGGTCCATGTCGGGCCTACGATCCGGCAGAGAGGCAGAAGACCGGCTGATCTTCTGGGGAATGCGGGCATCGGCATAGCCGGAGATGCCTTTGATTCGAAGATCATTCGGCAGCTTGTATCTCCGGCACTAGGAGCGGGGACCGAGATGCGCTCCATCGACAAAATTTTGCCCGTCCCAAGCTGGGTATATTCTAAATTGGAACGCTGGCATCATCTGTCGCTCCTGCGGGCCAAGGAGGTGACGGACATGCTCAGGAGTGTTCACGCGCAGGCCCTTGAACCGAAGAAGATCGCCGCTCTTCTCGATTTGATCCAGGAAGACCTTGGATATCACCTGCATCGAGCCGTACAAAAGGTAAAGTCAGAGTTGTCGGAGAAGCCTGGGGCAACTTTCTGCTTTTCAGAGGGCTCTGTGGACCTGCAAGCGGTGGTAGAGCGAGTTTCTTTCGAGCGATGGATTTCTGACGAACTTCAGCAGATCGAAGGTTGCATCGATTCACTGCTTCTTTCCTGCGGTGTGAAGCCGGGCGATATCGATATGGTTTTCCTGACTGGTGGTTCGTCGTTTGTGCCTGCTGTGCGTAAGATTTTCGAAACTCGCTTTGGCGCCGACTGCATTCGCGCGGGAAATGAGTTTACTTCGGTGGCACGAGGTCTGGCGCTTAAAGCCAGTGAGCAATTGGCAATGAGATTCTAGTTAGCGAAAAATATTTCTTGAAATTCTCTGGCGTGAGCTGCTCGCTTCTTAACTAGATTCCCTAGTTCTATCCGGCCGTAGGAACGCCTCGCGGCTTCACATTTTTGCGGATGAAGGTCACGATCTCGTCCATGGGAGTGCCGGGGTTGAAGATTCCCGCCACGCCGCTCGTTTTCAATTTGTCAAAATCCTGCTCCGGAATGATGCCACCCACGAGGAGAAGGACATCCTCCATTTTATGCTGGCGGAGCATTTCAGATACCCGAGGGACAATTGCATTATGAGCGCCGGATAAGATAGAGAGGCCGATTACATCAACATCTTCCTGCAAAGCAGAACTTACGATCATCTCCGGGGTTTGGCGCAGTCCGGTATAGATGACCTCCATGCCGGCATCGCGCAATGCGCGAGCAATCACCTTGGCGCCCCGGTCGTGCCCATCTAAACCCGGCTTGGCAACAAGAACGCGGATTTTACGGTCTGATGACATGGACTCAAGATTCTATCAGAGGGTTGAAAGAACGGGTGACCTTGCGCCCTCACACCCTCCCACTCCGGACTACGGAGTAACGGTTATTAAAATTTCTTTCCCGCTTCAGGTCTCTTTTGATGTTTTTTACTCCCTTGCGGTTTCGCATGAAAACACGCTTCAAGCCAGAGTTCGAGTGTAAGATCATGCCTTGTCTCGTTGGAAAGGTTGGGTCTCAATTCCTTTTCATAGCGCTGTTGGAGCACTTTTTTGTCCAACTCCCCTGTATTTGCTAAAAACTTCGCATCCTCAATGTCAACTGGACTATTGCGCACGAGTTTGGCGAGAACGAGGTCGTGAACATCAAGAGCTAGAAGTCGAAGCTGAAACAATTGACATGGCAGCAGTTCGGTAAGGCGCTCGGCATAACCCTCTGGCACATCGGCGACCGTGACGTACTGGAAGTACAGCCCCTGCTTCTCGGCCAGCGCGGAACCTCGGCCAGCGATTCGTTCGAGATCGGGGAGTGTGTCCGACGGTATTGCAGCGATGTAATCCACGTCTGCAGTCGGGCGCGGCAGGCCATAAACGGCAGCCAAAACAAACCCTCCAAGGCAATGCAACTCAACAGGAGCGTTGAGTTGCTTGTCAACCTCCCGCAAGAATGCAAGCCAGCGGGGCGGAAGAGATTTTGCTGCATCAGGCGACATAGCGAAGTAACTCGGGCCGCCAGCTCGTGAGCAAGTTCCACTGTTTTGCTTGTTTCGGGCGATACCTCTTGAGCCAATTTCGTTCCCCCTGGGTTAGCCGCGATTGACCGAGAGACTCTTCACGCGCCAGCAAGCTTGACCTCAGTGTCGACTCTAGGCTCTCGAGAGCTGCATCTCGTTGGGCGTTCGTCGGCGCGGCCTTGTGGGCAACACTCCGGGCTAGTGTCACAATGAATCCAAGCCGGTTTTGCAGATCGTGGAGTTTTGCATGCTCCACGAGCCAATTTCGATCCATGTCCCAATACTTCAGGATCAACCATGGAAGAGCTTCAAAGAGCCTGGCTTCCAAGTGTTCCGAAGCCAAAGCCATGAGCAGGATTTCGCCAGGATTCTTTGAAGGCTGAGGCTTCCGTAGATACGCGAAGCCAGGATATCCGAGAGCAGCCAACTCTTCCGCCAGATGTTGGGGGGCAAATTTCTTTGGGGCCCATCGCTCTTCCGACGGCAGGAATGAGGCTGGAAGCCCATAGGCATGAACCATCTTCCGCGCAAGTCCTCGGTCGAGAGGTCTCTCGCCAGTCTCAATCATCGAGAGGTAGCTTTGCGACACGCCAAGTTCTGTTGCAGCTTTTTGCTGGCTCCAACCGGCACCTCGTCTAGCCTCTTTGAGAAATCTTGCATTCATGTAATTCCAACTAAACTGATTTTATCACAAAAATGTGATAATTTTTCCCAATCAAGAGATTGGGTAGTGCTCGTTTTGAGTTTTTCACAATAAGTTTCAGTGCAACGGTGCAGGGGCTAAAGCCCTGTATTTAAAGGCTCTTTTGGCACGACTAAAAGTTATGCTCTGACACATGTCTTCACGCAAAATGACCCACTACCGGAGATTGAGCCCACTCTCGCGAAGAACGTGAAGGATGGGGCGCCCCGCTGACTCCTATTTTTTCTGCGTTGTTTTTGCACTCTTGGCCCGGGCGCCATTTTTGGCAACCATTTTCTCTACGGGTAATTCCAGGCTGCGCCATAGATACCAGGAGGCGAAGCTGCAATAGGGGTGCCAGTTTTTGGCGAGTTTTTCAATTTCTTTTGAGGTAGGTAATTTGCGCTTTTTGTAAGCCCGTTGGATGGCGGAGCGGACGCCAAAATCACCCACCGGCAGTACATTAGGCCGGCGCAGAGCGAATATCAAGAACATGTGCGCCGTCCAGACACCGACACCTTTGATATCCGTAAGAGCAACGATGATTTCCTCATCGGACATTTCGGAAAGGCGCTCGAAATTTACTGCGCCAGAGAGAGCATGTTCCGCCAGGTCACGTATATAGCCAATCTTTTGTTTGGAGAGTCCCGCGCGGCGCATCTCACCTACAGTCAAGTTGCGGATGCTCTCGGGTGTGACTACGCCTCCTGCAGCTTCTTCAAACCTGCCGTAAATGGTTCGGGCCGCTTTGGTGCTCAGTTGCTGAAATACAATAGAGCGAGCCAGAGCCTCGAATGTAGGTTCACGATAACTGATGCGGCACGGTCCCACACGCTCAATGATGGAAGCCAAGATAAGGTCAGATTTTTTGAGATGAGCCAGGGCTTTTTTCATGGTTGCTGATTCTAATCTAAGCACAACTAAAGAGACTTTGCCTAGACCGGTGCGTTTCCCCCTGCTCCGAATCATGCGTCGCCATTGGAAAGACAGTGTTCGCCATTATGGGTGGAGGAAGACAATGCAGCAGTTGTTAGCAGCCCTGGGCCGGGCAGTGCAGGATTCATTGCCTGATCGCAGACAGGCGAGATATGGCGATCTTGATTTTGATCTCGACCATTCTGTTGACACCACACGGGCGAATGTTGACTTCAGCCTGCAGTTCATTGCTATGCTGATGGGCAGTCCCTATTTTGCTAGCGAACCCTGGCTCTTCGAAGAGATGATGCGGACTTTGCCGATTGATTTTCGGGAGTTCACTTTCGTTGACCTCGGTTCCGGCAAAGGCAGGGCCTTACTGATGGCGTCCAGCTATCCCTTTCAGAACATTGTCGGCGTGGAGTTCGTGCCTGATCTGAATCGTATTGCTCAGCAAAATATCTCAAAGCATTTAGGGGAACATCGGCAACGCGTGGTGTGCCTGGAGTTGGATGCGCGCGATTTTACGTTTCCTGCCGGCCCCTTGGTTGTGTATCTGTTCAATCCTTTTCCCGAGCTGGTATTTGTGGCGGTGCTGGAAAATCTGGCGCATTCTTTGCTGGAGAGTCCCCGGTCTGTCTATGTGGCTTATCGTTCTCCGGAATTCGAGCCTCTGTTGGCTGGATGTAAGTGGCTGGAAAAGATTGCGGGGAGCGAGCAATGGGTGATTTATGGGACAAAGTGAGTCCCGAAGGGACGCATGATAATAGCCCGACACTTCAGTGGCGGGAAAAGAGTTAGAAAGAACAATTGAGTCCCGTTAGGGACGATTGAGGTTTCACTCGGCAATCGGCGTGATTCCGTGCCGTCTCAGAAAACTCCTGAACTCTTGATCAAAACTTATTTTGGCATGATGTTGCTCTTGATTTTGGATAAGGGAAGATTATTGTAGCGAATCAACCGTCCCTGGCGGGACTCGGTTCTTTCTCCTACCTTTCCCGCCACTGAAGTGGCGGGCTATTTTCAAACGTCCTTCGGACTCCTCTCTACCCTGCGAATCGATCTAACTTCTTCGTGAATTTCTGTGTAAATCTTGTTATCTTTACGTAATGCTTACCTCTTCATACGTCCCGTAGACAGTACGCAAAGCGTCGCAGATTTCTCCTACGGTTACGTAGGCCCGCACGCAATCGATGATGTACGGCATGGTGTTGGCTTCGCTGATGCGGCCGTCGGCGGGGACGACTGGTTCCTGGGAAGCGGCATGTTTCAACGCATCGAGGCGGCGGCGCACTTCTTCGTTGTTGCGCCGGGCGCGTAAAGCTTGTAGTTTTTTGGACTGCGCCTGGGCCACGGATTCATCGATGTAAAGAGTCTCAGGCTGCTTCTCCTGGATCTGGAAATCGTTGACTCCCACAATGATCTTTTCGTTGGCTTCCACTGCACGCTGGAACTGATACGAGGCTTCGGCTATTTCCTTCTGGGGATAGCCCATCTCAATGGCCCTGACCATGCCGCCCATCGAATCCAGCTTGTTGAAGTAATCGAATGCTCCCTTTTCCATATCCAAGGTGAGTTTTTCGACAAAATACGATCCGGCCAGCGGGTCCACCGTATTGGCCACGCCCGATTCATAAGCAAGAATCTGCTGGGTGCGCAGAGCAATGCGCGCCGCCTCGGTCGTAGGCAGCGCCAAGGCTTCATCATAAGAATCAGTGTGGAGGGACTGCGTACCACCCAAGACACCTGCCAGGGCCTGAATCGCTACTCGTGCAATATTATTCATGGTCTGCTGGGCGGTGAGCGACACACCTGCTGTCTGGGTATGGAAACGCATGAGCCAGGCGCGCTGGTTCTTTGCGCCAAAGCGGTCTTTCATCAAGCGATACCAGATCTTGCGGGACGCCCGGAATTTGGCAATCTCTTCAAAGAAATCGTTGTGGGAGTTGAAGAAGAAGCTGAGGCGCGGGCCAAACTCATCTACATCGAGGCCCCGGCGCCGTGCCCACTCCACATACTCAACGCCATCGTAAATCGTGAAGGCAAGCTCCTGGAGCGCGGTTGAGCCGGCTTCACGAATGTGATATCCACTGATGGAGATGGTGTTGAAACGCGGTGTAAACTTGGAGCCAAACTCGAAAGTATCGATCACCAGCCGCATGGAAGGCGCAGGCGGGTAGATGTATTCCTTCTGCGCAATGTATTCCTTCAAAATGTCATTCTGGAGAGTACCCGAGATCTTCTTCCAGTCCGCACCCTGTTTTTCCGCTACCACCAGATACATGGCCCAGAGCACCGAGGCGGGCGAATTGATGGTCATGGAAACCGTGGTCTTTTCAAGATCAATGCCATTGAAAAGGATCTCCATGTCTTCGAGCGAGTCAATGGCTACGCCGCATTTGCCGACCTCACCTTCGCTGGCTGGATGGTCGGAGTCATAGCCCATCAGGGTTGGCAGATCGAAGGCCACCGAGAGACCGCCGCCGCCGTGGGCCAGCAGGTACTTGTAGCGTTCGTTTGTCTCTTCCGGCGAGGCAAAGCCTGAGAACTGGCGCATGGTCCAGAGCTTGCCGCGATAGCCGGTAGCGTGGATACCCCGGGTGTAAGGAGGCTCGCCAGGGTAGCCAAGATATTGATCATAATTCCAATCCTGGGGCAGATCAGCCTGGGAATAAAGACGCCGGATGGGTACGCCGCTAATGGTGGTGAACTGGGCGTTACCATGCTCGTCGAGATTGATGCCAGTCGGCCCGCCAATGGGTCTCTCAGGCGATTTCTCCAGAGTTGGCGCCAACGTGGCTTCCGACCAATGCTTTTCAGATTCGGAAGGATGGCGTCCTTCAAAAACCTCGGCGATAGGATTTTCAGCAACCCCGCCCTGCTGTCGATTCTTCTTGACCTGATCT
Organism: Candidatus Angelobacter sp.; assembly: GCA_035940535.1. Classification (GTDB taxonomy): domain Bacteria; phylum Acidobacteriota; class Terriglobia; order Terriglobales; family Acidobacteriaceae; genus Angelobacter. The sequence continues at coordinate 17,388 of DASZEU010000105.1, read as the reverse complement.
GCCATGGATAACCTTGAACAGGGCTAACCGCAGATTTCGCGGATGAAACGCGGATTCGCCTTTACGAAATTAGCGGTGTCTCCGACGGCAAAGACTGCCTCGGCCAGCTAGGTCTGATTATATCGTCATGACAGTCATCACGCATAGCTTGCGCTAGCTTTTGAGAAAGGCGCCACGTAGTCTAGCCGCGATTTGCATCTAGGATCGTGGTCAGTTGCCTTTCTTCAGGATTGCCATGTTTTTTTCGTCAAGGTTGATCTGGGAGAAGAATTTTTTCAACTCGCTAATTTGATCCTTGGGAACTAGAGTTCCTTTGATCTTGTACTCTCTGCTGTACTTGAGCAGTGTGCCTGAATTCTCGGTTTTGCTGGTGTATTCGCCAAAAGAAAAGCTGGCTTTGGCGGGCTCAGGCAGTTCATCGACCTTGTAGCCGTCAGGCAACGATATCTCGAAAGTGTCGGTCTGCAAGGTCGGACCGGTGAATTGATAGTCATAGCGACGCGGCTTGGAAATATCCATGTAACCGGCTTTTTCTCCTAGAACACGAGGACGCACCAGGAGCAAGGGGCCTGCATTCTTGGCATAGTGCTCAGCGGTGAATTTGTAACGCAGCACCAGGTCACGGTCTATGTTGTCGAGGTTTTCAGCTTCCACGCTATCCAGTTGAAACGTGCTCACCCAGTTGCCCAGAATTCTTTCCAGCGCCTTTTTGCGGTCAGCTACAGTCTCGTCTCCAAACCGCGCCCTGCCTATGTAGGCTTCGGTGCCAGACTGCACTTCTTCGACTTCGCCCTTGAGCGTTCCATCGGGAAGCAGGGTAAGCCGGGCGGTCCGGTTAATGCGGTTCAGTTCAGGTTTACTCAAAGGGAGATGGAGCAACTCACCGCCCTGTTCGGTTACCAGCAATCCGAAATTGTCCTGCTCGTAATAGGGCAACTGCCCGAAAGGAACAAGATGCGATGTGGGATCAAAGATCAGCAGATGCCCCAATTTAGGGTGCTCATAGAGCGCGGGCAAGGGCTTGGAGAAACTGGCATCGGGAAGCTGGATGGCAATGATTGCGTGGTTGAAGCCTACATAAGGCGGAGATTTTTCCGTGAATATGCCCCGGTCGGTGTGCACGAGCATGTAATAGGATTTAACCCCGATCTGGCTCAGCATGGAGCTGAGAACTGTAGACTTGTCTTTGCAATCACCGTAGCGATGAGCAAAGATCTCGGCAGCAGGGTGGGGCTTATGCCCGCCAATCCCAATTTCAATGGCCGCATAACGGACATCACGCTGGGCAAAACGCGCCAATGCCTGAATACGCTCCAGCAGAGGCAGCGATGCGGGCGCCAGTTCCTGAACTTTCTGCCGCAACTCAGGACTCGGCTCACGCGTTCCGGCTGTCAGTTGGGCGTACCAGGAGCCGAGGTCATCCCAACTCCTGTAGGTCTGGTTCTTGACCTTTTCGGCGAATAAGGTAACCACCATGTGACCGGCCAGCGCGCGATAAGGCGGACGGCTATATTCCTCTTCAATGCGTGGGATATCGTCCAACTGCCAGATATATGTGCTGTTCTGTTCTACAGGCGCTTGAGCAGCGTGGTTAATCCAGTCGGCCCGATACTCCCAGTTAGAGGGCAGCCGCAACTCATAACGGGCGTGTTCAACCGGCTCGGAAAGCTGGAATGACCAGCCAATTTGAAAGATATAAGGGCGCTCTTTCTGCTCGTACTCGAAACCAACTACCGTAGCGACATCCGCGCCGGGCACAGTGATCGCCCGAACTTTGTCGTCGGAGAATACTTCATAGCTGCTGGTGCTTACTTCAACTGTATCTTTGTCTTTGGTCTCGTATTCCTGCCCCTTGGCGGTGATGCTCCAGCCCTTGAGGTAGTTGATTTTGGTTTCACTATCAAAAGGCACGCCATAAGTTGCGGTGGTCTTGATGCCCTCCGGACGAAGAATTTTGAAGGCAACGCGCCGCCGGGTTACGATTTCGCCCTTGTCCTTTACATTCGTGACGGTATCGCTCAGCAGTTGAACCGAATTTACATCGTCAGCATAGTGTTTTGCGGGCTGCTGGGCAGCGCTACGGAGCCAGTCGGGCACCGACGTAGCTGAAGCAAAGGGACATAGAGCCAACATGGTTACAATGAGGGCTAGATACAGATACTTCAGGCTGGACGCTGTGTCGCGAACCCGGTGATCGGAACCTGAGATCGAAGGTCCGTTTTTTAAAGATTGTTCTCTTTTTAAAGAAGCCCTTTTAATTTGCTTTTTGTGCATTGACGCTACTCCCTCCACGAAATACTGCCTGTTCCTCATCGCCGGCCTGGACTTTTGAGAAAAAATCCTTTAACTCGCCATACTTGCCAACATCAAAAAAGATGCCATTCAAGAGCAAAGCCCGTTGTGTAACCAACTGTGTGCCGGCAAGCTGGCTGAAATTCTCATAGCGGGCATACGGAAGGTCTGCTTGCTGAAGCTGCGGAGCGCTCTCCAGCGAGTAACCGGCTGGCAGCTTGATGAAAATCTTATCGACCTCTGCGAACGCATACGGAAAATAAATAGGATATTTTCGTTGGGCGTGCTTGAAAGCATCTTTCTGCTTGGCCTGAAAGAGATAAGCAGGAGTCAAAAGGCGTTTTCCAGCCGCAGAAGCGTAACCTGGAATTTCAATGCTGAATTGAACGACCAGCGATTCATCCGTAGCATCCCAGCCTTTGGCGTTAGTCATTTGGACATTGGCGCCGCTCACGAGAGAATTTTTGAACTCATCTTCGATGTCTTTCTTTCTGCCTGCTTCGTCAGTCTTGAAAGCGCTCAAACGGCGCTCAAGCGCTTCACCGCCTTTGAACTCGACGGTAACTTCACCCTTGAGTACGCCGTCTTCCGAGAGAGATAAGTTGGCAGTCCTGGCGATCACTGCCTTGTCCTGGGCAGCAGGAGAGACAGTCACAAAGGTCCCGCCGTTTTTATCTAGCTTTAAAGCAGCGGTGGAGGTGCGAATCCAGCGGATCAAGCCATAAGGGCAGAACTTTGTGCCGGGATCAAGAAAAAGGTCTTTGCCATTGAATTGCACCGCCGCGACCTGGGAATCGAGCTGTCTTTTGGAGAGAACATTCCGGTTGAAAAATCTTTCTTCACGGCTGGAAACCATGACCACCGAAGCGTCAAAACCGGCAGCCCGCGCCAACGCGACAAATAGAAAAGTGATGTCTTCGCGGTCGCCATAACCACGCTTTAATACGTCATTGACAGTCTCGTTGCCCTTGATATTTTCTTTTTTCATCTCGGCATCCGAGCGCTCGCGTTCATAAGTGAGATTCCTGATCTGCTGCGCCCTTGCGTAGAGCTTTCGCAGCTTCTTCTCCGGATCGGTCTCACCTCCGATCGCCTCGGCCGCCGCGTCTTTGACTTCTTTGTAGTTGCCCAGAGCGTGTTCAGCGCGGTTGTTCCAGCGCTTGCCACCATCCTGCCAGAACTTGTCGATTGTAGTAGCTTCCGTGGATGTATAAAAAAACAGGACTTTGGATTTGTAGTTGTCCTCGGGTGGCATGTACTCTTCCGATTCAAATGCAGGTACATTCTCCATCGACAACTCAACCGTACTGCCCTTCTGCTTGAGTTTCTGGTCCAGATGAGTGGTAACGTAGGAAACTTGGCTGCCCCCCGGGGAATCTTCAAAACCACCTTGGTAAGCCTTAAAGAAGAAGTTTTCTTTCAATGTAAACAGGCTGTGCTGGATCGTCCATGAGTTTTCAGTGATCACAATGTCGTTCAAACGTATTTTGTACTTGTATTCAATAATGCTGCCGACTGTGACCTCCGGCATGGTAAAGGTCCTGGCCTGTATCTTGATTCCCTTTGTCTTAAAAACTGTTTTTTCGAATGCTTTTCCGGTGAAGTCAATGATGTTCCCGTCGGGATGGATGGTACGAGCTTTCAGATCGCCGACCGACATGGAAGGTAAGACAGTAATTTGTACATCGGCGTGTTCTTTGCCCTTTTCGGTAAGCACCTTGATGCGGTGATAGACGAACTCCGTGTGAGCGACGTCGTCAATATAGTCGGCATAGTAAAGCTGGACGGCGGATGCGCCTGGATTGCCGGGAACTTCCTTGATCTGTTGGTCTTGGGGAGTAAGGGGAAGCCAGTCTTCCTTCTGGGCAAAGCACAGTGAAGGCAAGACGAGACAAGCCAATAAAACAATATACCGAAGCTGACGCATCAGTTCTCCTATCGGGAACGAACGGGGGAATTTCTAAACAATTGGAGTGGATACAGACTGGCACATATATAACACTAAAATAGGGACTCTGGCTAGAGTTTTGTTTTGCCGAGGAAGATTTGGCCTTTCCTTTTCAATTGTCCAATTATCAGATTCGGGCTCAGTCGCCGACTTGATCCGCCACGGGAACCAAATCCAACACAACGGAGCCATTGGTCTCATTTTCCAATCTGCAAAACTGCCTGCTGCTCATCGCCATCGCGCACCTTGTTGAAAAAGTCTCGCAACTCGGCATATTGGCCGGGCGAAAAGAACACACCGTTGACGAGCAGCGCCCGGGTGGAAGTTAATTGCGTACCCTCAAACTTCTCTATGTTCTGGTATTGGGCATAGGGAAGTTTAAAGTTCTGTACACCGGGAAGGCTCTCGATGGAGTAACCAGGGGGCACGTTGATGGAAATTTTATCAATCTCGGCAAAGGCATAGGGGAAATAAACCGGATATGTTCTTTCCGCCAACACGAAGGTGTCTTTGATGTTCTCACGAAACAGATAAGGTGGCGTAAGAAGACGCTTGCCGGCGACCGAGGCGTAAGCAGCAGCTTCAATCGAGAAACGCGCAACCAGTGAATTTTCCTGCGATTCCCATCCTTGCACATCGAGCATTTTGACGATGCTTCCAGAGGGCAGCCAATGTCTCACTTCATCCTCAAGCAGCTTGGTTTTTCCAGCCTCATCTGTGTTCAGGGCTTCCAAGCGGCGCTCCAAGGCTTCTCCTGCCTTGAACTCTACAGTGACGTCGCCCTTGAGAGATCCATCTTCGGAGATTGTGACGTTGGCAGTTCTCTTAATCACAGCTTTGTCCTGCTTTGCAGGAGGCACCCCAACGAATGTGCCGCTTGTTTTAGAAAGTTTCAAAGCTGTGCTCGAGGTATAGATCCACCGGACGAGGCCATAAGGACAGAATCGAGTGCCAGGATCTAAATAAAGCTCATTGCCATTCAGCAGGACCAGGGCTATTTCCGCGTCAAGCTGCCGGCTGGAAAGCACTTCTTTTGTGAAAAACCTGGTCCTGCGGCTGGAGGCTCGGAGTATCGATGCATCAAATCCAGCGGCCCGCGCCAGGCCGACAAACAGCCGGGCAATTTCCCACTGATGGCCATATCCGTGTTTTAAAACATCCGCTGTATTTTCATTCTCCTTGATACCTTGTTTCTTCCTCTCTTCTTCTGAGAGGCGGCGTTCGAAGCTGATATTCCTCACTTGCTGGGCGCGCTCATAAAGCTTGCGCAGTTTTTTCTCGGGATCAGTTTCGTTGCCGATCGTCTCTGTGGCAGCTTGCTTGACCTCATTGCTGTTTCCGATAAAGTGCTCAACATCTGTGCCCAGCCGTTTGCCTACGTCGTCCCAGAATTGGTCGGCAGAGCCAATTTCAGAACGTACGTAGAAAAATCTTACCGAGGGTTTGTAGTTGTCCTCGGGAGGCATGTGAGATTCCCGCCGAAAGGCTGGGACATTCTGGGTTTCCAATTGGACCAGATTGCCTTTGCGTACAGGTTCCTCCGATCGCTTAAGGCGAAGGGTGACCCAAGCGAGCCGCCCGGATGATCGGTAGAATCCGCCGATGCCGCCGGTGTACGGACGAAAGGAAAAACTCTCTTTCACGGTATACAAGTCATGCTGAAGGACCCACTGATCCGAAGTAAGGAAGAAGCTGGTCTGCAGATTGTATCTAAATTCGACAATGCTTCCGACCTCTGCTTCCGGGAGGGTAAACGTTTTAGCCAGGAACTTGATGTTGCGGCTCCGGTAGACTACTTTGTCGAAAGGCTTCCCGGTAAAATCCACAATCGAGCCATCCGGGCGTATGGTGCGCGCCTTCAAATCATTCAAGGTAGAAAATGGGCCGACCTCAATTTCCACGTTGGCGTATTTCTTACCATCGTCTTTCAAAATTTTGATGCGCCTGTAGACAAATTCTGAGTCAACATTGTCGTCAATGTAATTGGCGTAATAGAGCAACACCGCCGACGCGCCTGGATCGCCCGGAACCTCTTTCATTTGCAGATCTTCAGAAGTTATTGGAATCCAGCCCTCCTTCTGGGCAAGCATCAGAGGAGCCGAAAATAGGCAGACGAACACAGCCAAGAACCAAAGGCGCATAAGATCACCTCATAAAAAACGTACGAGAATCGAACGGAATGAGCAGAGTGGTTACGAGTGTAGATTTATATACACCAAAACCAGAGGCTTGGCGAGAGCTTTTTGTTGTCCGCATTCATCGCGCCTCAAGCACCGTTTGCTCTTCATCGGCGGCATGGAGCTTACGGAAGAATTCTCTTAATTCCGCGTATTTAGCAGGTTCAAAGTAGATGCTGTTTACAACCAGGGCGCGGGTCTGGACTAGCTGATTTCCCTGCGCTGAGCGCGCGGTAACAAAACGAGTGGAGGCAAGTTTTACATCCTGCCCCTTGGGTATGGTGTTTGTGATGTATGTCTGGGGGATTTCGAGGGTAAGGCTATCAAGTTCTTCAAAGGTATAGGGAAACCAGATTGGATATTGCCGATATGCCGGCAGAAAAGCATCGTCGCGTTCCCAGGACTGAAACAGATTGGCCGGCGCCAGAATGTGTTTCCCGGTAACGGCAGCAAAGCCTGGCACTTCAACGGCAAAGAACGCCAGCAGCGGATCTTCGCTCGACTCCCATCCTTGCACCTGTTTGAGCTGAACCAAGGAACCTTTGGGCAACCAGTCACGTAATTCTCCTTCCAGGTCGCCGCGCCGCCCGGCGTCGTCAGTTTCCACCGCGGCGAGGCGGTGCTCAAGGGCCAGGTTGCCTTTGAATTCCAGGATGATCTCTCCCGTCAACGAGCCGTGAGTAGAAATCGAAGCGGTGGTAGTCCTGCGTGTAAATGACTGATCTGCGGTGGGAGTGGGCATAACCATGAAGGAGCCACGATCTTGATTGAGCCTGAGCGCGGGACCGGAGGTATACATCCAGGGGACCATGCCAAACGGACAGAATCTGGTTCCCGGATCAAGATAAACATCCTTGTCGTTTAGTTTCACGCTAACGATTTCTTTCTCGAGTTGCTTCTCTGATAGCAACTTGGAATCGAAAACCCGGTCTTTGCGGCTGGGTGCACGCAGTAGTCCTCCTTCAAAACCTGCGGCACGCGCCAGGGCTAGAAACAGCTCTGCGATTTCATTCTGGCTGCCATATCCCCGGGTTAACACATCTGCGACATTGGCATTCGGCTTCAGGTCTTCTTTTCTTGCCTCTATCCGGTTGCGCTTGCGTTCATAACTCAAATTTCTGATTTGTTGAACGCGAGCATAAAGTTTTCTCAGCTTCTGCTCAGGATTACTTTCATTGTCGACTATTTCGCCCGCAGCGTGCCTGATTTCCTGGTGATCTCCTATGAAGCGTTCGGCCTTCTCATGCCACTCTCTTCCCCTGTCTTGCCAGAAAATTTCAGGAGATTCAATCTCCCGGCCGCCGTAGAAGAAATGCACCTCGGCCCTGAAATTGTCTTCTGGCGGCATGTATTTTTCAGGCTTGAATGCTGGAACATGATCCAGTTGAAGTTCGATACCATTTCCGGTGTCTCTGGGTACTGCCTGCGGAGGCATGTTGGAATACACATAAGAAAGATGGGTCTGGTCGCCAGGAGAGGAGGTTGTAATTGTGCCTTTATAGGTCCCCAACCAGAAGCTTTCCTTTACCGTATAAAGATTGTGCTGGACCATCCAGGTGGTATCGAACAGGTGTTTTTCCCAGGTAAGACTATATTTGTACTCGATGATGCTGCCTACCGTGATGGCCGGCAGGGTCACTACCTTGGCTGTAAACTTCTTTTCACGGTCCCTGGAGATAAGTTTTTCCAAAGGCTTGTCTTTAGACACAATAATACGGCCATCAGGATGGATGGTTCGCGCCTGGATACTCGACATGGAATAGTCCGGCGGCACAGGAATCTCCACATTGCCGAAGGTCTTGCCCTCCTCGCGCAGTATCTTGATGCGGTGATAGATAAACTGCTCTCTGCGGATGTCATCGCGATAATCTGCGTAGTAGAGCTGTATTGCGGCCGCTCCAGGCTCTCCGGGAACACTGTTGATTTTCAGATCCTGTGGCGATATGGGAAGCCAATCTTCCGATTTCTGAGCAGCGCACACAACGGGCACAAGAATGCAAATGATAGCCAGGCGACGGAAAGACTGGAATTCACCGCAGAGATCGCAGAGAAAGCGCAGAGTGGATTGGAATAACAAGGGGCACATGGTTTGGGTGTTTAGTTTGCTTATGACCAACTTGCCTGGCAAGATCCTTCAACAAGCACGGCCACGATTTTGCGCGAGTCTAACACGAATGAAAAACAGCCGCCAAGAAAGTGTGCTTCCACTCCTTTTTCATTTATATCTTGTGATCTTTTTTGTATTCCAATTCGTGTTATTCGCGTGTATTCGGGGCTAATCGCTTACTGTTTCTGGACATTTCCCAGGCCTTGGCATACTTCCAGCTCACATACATGGCATGGTTCATATAAACTAGCAGCCCCTCGCGTCCATCAAGAAATCCCAGGCGAAAGAAATAGCTCCAGATAAAACGAACGAGTGGCCGCAGGACAACATTTACAACACTGAACCCTATCGCGCGCCTTTCCACCACCATCCCGGCACCCAGGCTGGAGTAGCGGTTGGCGTGTTCAATAAAGCCTTCCAGCGTGGCTTGGGCATGGTGGATGAGGTCTCCGTTCAAGTGGCCAGTTTCCTCCTCCATCTTCATGTCTTCGTGGACGGCGCGCAGTTCAAACTGGGCCGCTCCGTGCCTAACTAACCGGAGCTTGGGGTCGGGATAAAAGCCCGCGCGTCTGATCCAGCGGCCCATGTACAGATTTCTGCGCGCCATCTGGTAGCCATTCAACGGTGGTGGGGCCGGGGAGTGAAGCAAGGCTCGAATGCTATCCGCCAGTTCCGGGCTGACCTCCTCATCGGCATCTAAGGAAAGAATCCAATCACAACTTGCTTTGGCCAGGGCCGAGTTTTTCTGCGGAGCAAATCCTTTCCATCGCTCGATAAAGACCCTGGCTCCAAACGATTGTGCCAGGGCCACAGTACTGTCGGTGCTCTGGGAGTCGACCACGATGATTTCATCGGCAATGCTTTTTACGCTCTCCAGCGTGCGACCGATGTTGGCTTCCTCATTAAAAGTGATGATGCAGACGGACAAAGTCATGGCTGGAAGAATACCTTGCAACCGGTGCGTTGAGCGAACAAGAAAAAACCGGCTGCAACTTCCAGCCGGTTTTTCTAATTGTTCCCTGATAGCTACTGCGGAGGCTTCACCGGTTGAACAGGCGGATTTTCCTGCGCTGGATTGTAGGGCTTGAGGCCAGGTACGGAGGGCTGGGTCCTAACCTGTCCCACAACCGCATCCTGCAAGCTTATGTTGTTGCGCTCCAGCGTCTGGGCAGTGTCCTGGTCAAGCGCCACGACTGATTTGGCATAGGCGGTCTGGGCAGCAACTACGTTGGTCTCGGCTTGGGACAAATCACGTTGCGCTTGCAGGACAAGGATATAAGTAGAAGCGCCCAAAGCATATTTCTTCTGTTCCGCGTCTAAGCTCTGGGCAGCCAGAGCGCGTGCCTGCTCGGCGGCGGCCACACGTGCCCGGTTCTGCTGTACTGCAAACTGGTCATTGCGAACCGTGATTCCGATCTGGTTCTCAAGCTGTTTGATACGTAACTGCGCCTGACGGAACTCCAATTGTGAGCGAACCTGGACAGCTTGGGCTGCACGGTTACGCAGGGGTATGGTGACGTTCAAAGCGACGCCTTTGTCGGGACCACTATTGTTAAATGTGTTCGAAAAGACGTCGCCCAGACCCGTTACAGGGCCCAGGGGTACACCAGTTCTTGGATCCACGAGAACACCGGCCAAACCAGAGCCACCAAAGAACCCAATCAGATCGACAGTAGGCAACAAGCCATTATTGGCGCCTTTGATGCCGATTTCGCTGTTCTTAAGATTGATTTTTGCTTCGATGTAATCAGGGCGGTCGGCCAGAGCCTGCCGGATGAGGTCTTGAACCGCGGGGAGATTGTCCTGTTCGGGGACCTCAATGGTGTCGGTAGGAATGACATCAGCCTGCATGACATTCGAATCATTGGGCAGATTGCGGGTGATGGCATTCTTCATAAGCAACTGCTGAAGTTGAAGATTAGTCTGTGAAGTGATGAGGTTCTGCTGGTCCGTTGAAACTTGGCTCTGGGCGCGCACAATCTCGATCGGCGCTAGAGTCCCAATCTCCACCTGTTTCTTATTGTCTGATAGCGTTTTTTGGGACAAGGCCAGCGAACGCTCTTTTACTTTCACATCTTCGTAGGCGTTGACTAGGTCCCAATAGAGATTTTGGATTTGGCTGACTGTGACGATCACCTGCAGCCGGAATGCCTCTTCCGTGATTTTCTTGTTGTTCTTGGCCTGAACGATAAAACGGCCGTTGATGCCGGGACCGAATCCCTGAAGCAGATGTTGCCGCACGGTCAGGCGAAAATTGGAACTCAATTGAGGACGCAGAGTTAAAAAGTTATTTGCGTTACGCTGGTTGTTGAAACTCAACTGTGCCGAGGTGCCGGTTATGAATCCTTGTGAATAGGTGAAATCTGCAAGAAATGTATTCGAAACTGTATTGGCTGCGCCGCCCGTGAGGAACGTATTGGCCGAAGGTGAGTTGGCACGCTCAAGCTGCAAGGTGCTAGTCAAAAAAGGATCGAAGCTGTCCGGCTGAGGGCCGGCTCCGCTGGTATTGAGCACCAAGCCGGATGCTCCTGCGCCGGCGCCGCCGGCTCCCGCGCTGGTTCCTCCAGCGCCTGAGCCTTGAGAACCAGTGGCGCCCACGCCAGCGCCGCCAGGGGTTCCGGAAACCAATCCAGTATTCACTCCGCGCGGTGAGCCTCCCGTGCGGGTTAGGAGTAGGTCGGTATCAGCAATCGGCAAGTTATATCGCTGGATAGCGAGATCAAGATTGTCAGAGAGCGCCAGCCCAATGGCATCGTTGAGCGAAAGCATGATCTTGCCGTCACGGAGGAGTTCCTCGATTCTTGGCGAATTGCTGAACGATGGCAGCGGAACCAGCCGCGGCGTGTAGATCTTCAGCGGATTCGGGAAAACTGGCGCCGGTTTCGAATAGTCGACACTGGTGGGTGAAGGCAACGGCTTGATTTCCGGGATAGATGTTCCCGGCGCGCCCGTTTGTGCAGAAGCATTCTGCGCCGGCTGTTGGGGCTTAGTATCGCCTCCCTGCTGCGCAAACACCGGCATTACCAGCAGCAGGCACATGCTAAGAGCAAGACTTTTTTTGGGTTCCCGAAGTATACCGATCACTGACATTGGTTGTTCTCCAATTTTTTGGACTGCTATAAAGACTTTGATTGTAGATTTCCGTCACCTTAAGATACGTGAGAATCCAGCGAGTGGTTCCGAAACAGGCAAACTCATGACATGGTGCAGGAACCCGTTAGTATATCGGCTGGAACCGCGTTTAGTCGTGTTAAAAAGTGTTAGGTGAATGGATTGCAGCGCAATCTTAAGCTCACGATCGCTTACGACGGTCATGATTTTGCCGGATGGCAGATTCAACCTGACCGGCCAACGATTCAAGGCACTTTAGTGTCCGTTATCGAACACATCACCGGCGAAAAAACTCTGCCGCAGGGTTCAGGCAGAACGGATGCAGGCGTTCATGCCCTGGCTCAAGTAGCCAGTGTCTGCACCCAATCTCCTATTCCTCTTGCAAATTTTCGCAAAGCTCTTAATGACATTCTTCCGGCGGCCATCCGTATTTTGTCCGTAGAAGAAGCGCCGCCAGAGTTTCATGCGCGCAAGTCGGCTATTGCGAAGACTTACGAATACCGAATCTATCGAAGCGAAATATGTCCGCCATTTCTTGCCCGCTATGTATATCACCATCCCTTTCCACTGAATGAGTTGGAAATGATTGAAGCTGCATCTGTGGTGCTGGGCGAACACGACTTCACTTCATTTGCGGCGGTTGATCCTGAACGTAAGAAAGACGAAGGGGGAACCAGTAATGTACGCACCATCTTTTCTTCGGATTGGCGTCGCGACGGCGAAGAACTGATCTACAGAGTGCGTGGCAATGGCTTTTTACATCACATGGTGCGCAATCTTGTTGGAACCTTTCTCATGGTAGGCAAGGGCAATATCAGCCTGCTGGATCTCCAACGCATCCTGGGCGCGCGGAACCGCTCAGCCGCTTCGGCTACGGCTCCAGCCAGCGGACTTTTTCTTTTGAGCGTAGAATACTGACCGGAAGTCAGCCATGACAGCCGTTCCCACAACCACTTTTCCCGATGTTATTCCGGTACTCAACCCCGCCACGCAGCAGCGTGTGGGCGAGATTCACCAGTATGACAAGCCCGCGGTATCAGCATGTGTGGATCGCGCTCTGGCGGCGCAGCGGAAGTGGGCAGCAACGACGATCTGGCGCCGAATTCGCGTCCTCAAAGAATTCCGCCGCCTTCTGTGCGAGCAAAAAGACGCGGTAGCCGATGTAATCACACGCGAGGCTGGCAAGCCCAAATCAGAGGCGCTGGCCACCGAAGTCATGGTCATTCTGGACACGGTCGGCTTCCTGGCCGATTACGCTCCCATGTTCCTGCAGCCGGAACCAGTTCCACACTCCAATCCCATTATGAAGCTGAAACGTGGCTGGCTTCGGCGCGAACCTTATGGGGTGATCGGGATCATCAGCCCCTGGAATTATCCCTTCAGCGTGCCTGCCGTGGAAACACTTTCGGCCCTGATTACCGGCAATGCAGTGGTGCTGAAGCCATCGGAGTTTACTCCCTTTTCTTCTCTCAAATTGCAGGAGTTGCTGTTGGCAGCCGGCCTGGATCGTGAGCTATTTCAGGTAATGACCGGCGATGGATCGACCGGAGCGGCCCTGCTTTCATCGAACATTCAGAAGATTGTGTTTACCGGCAGCGTAGCTACCGGCAAGAAAGTGGCACAGGCGGCTGCGACGCGCCTTTTGCCGGCAGTGCTGGAGCTGGGCGGCAAAGATCCAATGATCGTGCTCGAAGATGTCGATATTGAAGTGGCCTCCAGCGCCGCAGTATGGGGCGCATTCATGAACGCCGGACAAACCTGTCTCTCGATTGAGCGATGCTATGTCCATGAAAGCATTTACGAGCCCTTTCTAAAAGCATGCGTGGAAAAGACAGCCAAGCTGCGCGTAGGCAATGGCGCGGACGTCTCAACCGATATTGGCCCGCTCATCCATCAGCCTCAGTTGAAAATTGTCAGGGAGCATGTGGAAGATGCCATCGCCGCCGGAGCGCGGCTGCTGGCGGGTGGCAAAACACTTCCCGAACTTGGACCCAACTTCTACGCGCCTACGATTCTTGCGGACGTGACACATTCGATGCGCATTATGCGCGAAGAAACTTTCGGTCCGGTATTGCCGGTGCGCAGCTTCCGGAACGACGATGAGGCAGTCGCCCTCGCCAACCAATCTGAATTTGGCTTGGCCGCCAGCGTCTGGACCAGCAACCGCAAGCGCGGCGAAGCGTTGGCGGCCCGCGTGAATGCTGGCACAGTGATGGTGAATGATGTGATCGCATGTTTTGGCATCAGTGAAGCGCCGCACGGAGGAGTAAAAACCAGTGGCATTGGGCGCACGCACGGCAAACTTGGCCTGGAAGAGATGGTCTGGCCGAAATACATAGACTCTGATCGCCTTCCTCGCATGAAGAAACTCTGGTGGTACGGATACGGCCCTCAATTCCTGCTACAGATGGAGGGATTCATCGATTTCCTCTTCTCCGGCAAACTGTCGGCGCGTTTGCGAGGCGGAATGCAATCTACCAGCGCCTATCTTCGCCGTAAACTCCTATAGTTCTTTGACGGTGCACACCGAGGATCCAGTCCATTCATGACAAATGCAGCGATAAGGCTAGGCCTCGTCATCATACTGTGCTGCTTTGCGCTTCCCGCCAGCACCGCAAGGCAGGCTGACCAGCCAAAAGAAGGTGTTCAATTAACAGTTGCGGCGGCTGCCGAACTGGACCCTGCTCTGGCCGAGATGGCGCGTGCGTTTGAGCAGAAGACCGGTAAGCACGTTACTTTGAAATTTGCAGACTCCGCCAGCCTGTATTCGCAGATTCAGAAGGGTGCTGCCTTCGATGCGTTCTTCCCTGCCGATATGAACGACGTGCGGCGGCTCGCAACATCAGGCGCGGCGGTAACTACTTCGATTACGGAATATGCTCGCGATGAACTAGTGCTGTGCATCTCGCCGATGGTGCGCGTCGAATTTCCCCCTCGGAATCCGCTTGTGGCCCTTAGACAAAAGGCTATCTCTCGCGTTGCCATCTCGGATGCGCGGCGCACGGCTGCTGGCAAAGCCGCGGTAGAAGCTTTGCAAGCCGCCCACGCCTACGATTTAGCCGTGCGAAGGAAAATTTTGGTTGGGGAAATCATCGCCCAAGTGGCGCATTTCGAGGAAAATGGCAATTCGGATGTGGCGTTACTTCCGATGAGTGCGACACGCGCCTACCCACTGGGCGGCACGCAAGTGATTACCATTGCATCGAATCTTTATCGCCCCATCCGAATGCAGGCGGTGGTAGTCACTCGATCCAAGCATCGCCGGGATGCGCTTGAGTTCTTGCGATTCGCAGCATCGCCGCCCGGCCAGGCAATCTTCGGACGATACGGATTCCATGAATCGCAGCACCACGCGGGCCGTTAACTTGTTTAACTGAAAAACTTAAAAATTGTTTTATTTTTAACTATGAAATCGATAAAACTCCTTCAATTATTTATGTCGAATCCAAAAATTGTTTACGCAGTAGGAATTCAATTGGCGGTAAAATCTCCCTTGGGGTAAAAAGATTGTGGTTTTGAAGCATTCCCATCTTATCCATGACTGGAACTCTGCTCCGGGGGCAGACTGTA
Source organism: Candidatus Angelobacter sp. (assembly GCA_035940535.1). Taxonomy (GTDB): domain Bacteria; phylum Acidobacteriota; class Terriglobia; order Terriglobales; family Acidobacteriaceae; genus Angelobacter. The sequence goes on along the minus strand of DASZEU010000105.1, from coordinate 2,183 downwards.
TGCCGGCCGGGCAAGTCCTGCTTGATGATGAGTCGTTGCGTGACGGGCTGCAGTCGCCGTCAGTAAAAGACCCTTGCATTGAGGATAAGCTCAAGATCCTCCATCTGATGGAAGACCTGGGCATCAACATGGCCGACATCGGCCTTCCAGGAGCTGGTCCGCGCGTGGTGGCTGACGTGGAGAGGTTGGCCCGCGAAATTGCCGATGCCCGGATGAAGATCAAGCCTAACTGCGCTGCGCGGACCCACGAGAATGATATTCGTCCAGTGGCAGAAATCTCCCAGCGCACCGGTGCGGCCATTGCCGTAGCTACTTTTCTAGGTTCCAGTCCGATCCGCCGCTATGCCGAGAATTGGACCGATGATTTTCTTCTCCGCACGACCGAAAAGGCGGTGAGCTACGCCCGCTCCCTGAATCTTGAGGTGATGTACGTAACCGAGGACACTTCGCGCTGCGATCCCGAGACGGTGAAACGCCTCTACACCACAGCCATCAATTATGGGGCCACCGCGATTGTAGTCTGCGATACCGTAGGCCATGCTACTCCTCACGGGGTGACTTCGCTTATCCATTTCATACTAGACGAGGTGGTCAGGCCCTCAGGGGAGAAGATCCGGGTGGACTGGCATGGCCACTCCGACCGGGGCTTGGCGGTAGCCAATTCACTGGCTGCCTTGGCCGCTGGGGCCGATTGTGTTCACGGCACAGCTCTGGGAATCGGTGAACGTGTCGGCAACACCCAGATGGACCAGATGCTGGTGAACTTGAAGCTTATGGGAGTTTCTCCCTGGGCGGAGCAGGACCTTACCCGGCTCAAAGAATACTGTGTGACCGTTTCGGAATCCACGGGTGTTCCCATACCCAGGAATTACCAAGTTCTGGGAGAAGATGCCTTTCGTACAGCGACGGGAGTACATGCAGCCGCGGTAATCAAAGCCTTCAAGAAAGGTGATACGGAGCTGGCCAATACCGTTTATTCTGGGGTGCCGTCGCACTACTTCGGGCTGGAGCAGATTATCGATATCGGCCCTATGAGCGGCAAATCAAACGTGATTTTCTGGCTCGAACGCCGGAACATTGCGGCCAGTGAAGACCTGGTCGAGCGCATCTTCCAGTTGGCTAAGACCTCGGATCGCTGCCTGACGCAAGATGAAATCTTGGCCTGTTGCCAAAACGTCTCTGCTGGTACTATGTAGGACTCGTGGTCACAACTATTGGCTCGAACATGGGTTCCTTGAAGTAACTCTGAACATTAATCCTTTAAAGGAGATTGCATGAAGAAGCTGTTCACGTTCGTATTCACAATGCTGCTCGGTACCAGCTTGGCGTTTGCTCAGGCAACCGGTGGAAGCACCGGCGCCGACACCACCAAGGCGCCTACCACCAAAGTCAAGAAACATCATGGCCATAAAGGCGGCAAGAAGCACAAGAAGGGCGAAGGCGCCAACACTGGCACAACCAACCCGAAATAACTTCGAAGTTGTTCCCGTTATAAAGCGGCCTTTTGTGGCCGCTTTATTTTTGCGAGATGCACAGGTTGCTCTGGCAATTTTACGGCAAGATATTCATTTGCTGTTGAAAATACGAGGCTTATACGATAAATCCCCAAAAAAAGAGGAACAATTTGTCTTGACAATTGCTCCATAGCCAGCAGATTCTAATAGGTGCGAGTATGGCGCTCATGGCGTGTATAGCGAATGAAAGAGCGAAAAGTTAGGAAAGCAGGTTTATGGCTACAATCCAAACAATTCATTTACCGGCGCCTCCGGAGGAAGCAGAAAAGCAGCAGGTTGCGAAAGTATATCGAATGCTGATTCACGCTGGCTCTGCCTGTCTCGTTGGTCCCGATAATTCTAAGTTCGAGCTTCCACCTTCGATTTACAACGCTTTAGTCAAGGTCGTTGAAAACTTGCAAGAGGGCAAAGCAATTGCGCTGCTACCTCTCATGGAAGAAGTGAGTACCCAGACGGCGGCAGATATGCTTGGTGTTTCACGTCAGTTTTTGGTCAAAGAGCTTGAAGCGGGAAAAATCTCGTTTCATCGCGTAGGTGCTCACAGGCGGATTTATTTGAAAGATGTTCTTGATTACAAGAAGGAGCGCGAAACCAGACGTGCACATGCAATTGATCGCATGCTCCAATTATCAGAAGAGGCTGGAATCTATGACAAATTTATTCCGTTTG
>DASZEU010000104.1:0-19025 GCA_035940535.1 Candidatus Angelobacter sp. | reverse complement strand
ACGCGGCCATTGGGTGCGGGTTGAGAGTTAGAGGGCAAGAGAAAATTCTAACAGCCTCTGCTGATTGTTTTTCCGCAATCACTCGATGAACATGCAATCTCCGTAGGAAAAGAACCGGTATTTCTCCCGCACTGCATGTTCGTAGGTTTTCAAAATGTTTTCCCGGCGGGCAAAGGCTGAGACCAGCATCAACAATGTGGATTTGGGCAGGTGGAAGTTAGTCAGCAAGGCGCCCACAACCCGAAACTGAAAGCCGGGATAAATGAAGATATCGGCTTCTCCAGTTTGGGCGATGATATCGCCTTGTACGGCTGCGTATTCCAATGTTCGGACCGTGGTAGTTCCCACCGCCACCACTCGGTGCTTTTGCTCCAGGGCCTGATTGATTTGCCGCGCCGCATCTTCCGAAATGCTAAAACTTTCGCGATGGATATCGTGATCTTCCACGGCTTCTGTCCGCACCGGCTGGAATGTTCCCAGCCCCACATGTAGTGTGAGTTCGGCAATCTCGATTCCGCGCTGGCTAATGCGGGACAGGACCTCTGGGGTGAAATGCAGCCCAGCTGTGGGAGCTGCTACGCTTCCCGACTCGCGGGCATAGACGGTCTGGTAACGATCCCGATCTTCTGTGCGATCTGGGCGACCAATATAGGGAGGCAGCGGGACATGGCCCAACTCTTCCACTGCGCGGAAGAAATCCGGAACAGGGTCAAAGCGCAGGGTCCGCTCCCCGAATTCCTGCCGGGCGATGATTTGCGCCTTGAGTTCCTGATGATTGCCGAATAGAATCGTTTCGCCCACTCCGATTTTGCGCCCTGGACGCACCAGGGCTTGCCACTCCCATTGTCCCAATTGGCGAGTCAACAGCACCTCCACTCGGCCGTGCAGAAAGTCCCGGGTTGCCGGATTTCTGGGACTTAGAGGCTGCGCACGAAGGCCTGCCCGGCGTCCAAACAAACGTGCGGGGAAAACCCGGCTGTTGTTGAGGACCAGGAGATCATCCGGACGGAGCATGTCGGGAAAGTCTATGAATCTACAGTCTTTGTACTCGCCGGTTTCACGGCTTAACCGCAGCAAGCGGGAGGCGCTACGGTCGGCCAGGGGGTACTGGGCGATTAATTCTTCGGGAAGATGAAAATTGAAGTCGGAAACAAGCACTACTCTGGATTATATTTGCGCGCGCTTCGGTTTTGTGTCACCCTTCACGGCGAGGATGGAGATGTCAGATGGTTTGTGAAAGTGAAAGCTGTATTCGCCAGGAAATCTGTCGGATTGGAGCCATGTTGCACCAGCGCGGCTATGTGGCGGCGTGTGATGGCAATATCTCCGTTCGGATGGGCCAGAATCTTGTTCTTTGTACGCCGACTTCCATCTCCAAGGGCATGATGACCCCGGACGACTTGGTGCTGGTGGATATGAACGGCCAGCAGCAAAACGGCAAGCGGCATCCTTCGACGGAACTGGGGATGCATCTGCTTTTCTACAGCTTGCGACCGCATGTCCGGGCAGTGGTCCATGCTCATCCGCCTACTGCCACCGGATTTGCCGCGGCCGGCATCAGCCTGGAAGAACCGCTCGTGGCAGAGGTAGTGGTCTCGTGCGGGAAGATTCCGCTGGCCCGCTATGGCACGCCCGGCACCCCCGATCTTGCCGATGCGCTCAAACCGTTGATTCCACGGCACGATGCGCTGTTGATGGCCAACCACGGCGTAGTCACCTGCGGCCATGATCTGCTCAATGCCTACATGAAAATGGAAACTGTAGAGCACTATGCCCAGATCGCCTTGGTGGCCCGCCAACTCGGACCTACCCGCCCCCTTCCCGCCGAGGAGATCCGTAAATTGATGGAAGCCCGCGAAAACTATGAAGCCAACAAAGCGCCTGCAATCACCGAATGGGAACAGTAGAAACCCCGGTGGTCTGAAGATCGTGCGGTTGAGGACAGAGGAAAAATCTCTCGTGATGTGATTTCCATCACAGACCGCCACGCCGCTCCCTGCAAAACTGTACCTTGTGACCGCTGAAGGCTTCGTCCTGGAAGCTGTGAAGTGCCGACTGCCTTTGCCTGAAAAAATATCTAACTGCTTTGAATCAATCAGTTGGAGGCGGTGAAGCCTGGTTTTGACCCAAATTCCAATTTTAGGAATGAGCTTCGCTTTGTGGAATTTTCGCCTTAGTTACTAAAGCCACATTTCGATAGTACGAAAGGACATGGTTTTTGGTGTATTTCCTGAAGGGAATGGCGTAGAGTTGTCGTTACCTACACAAAAGAAGTACCTGAAATCTATTGAGCCCCCACTCGGTGGAACCAATGTTCCTTGGTACCACATGCGCTTTTTTGTTGTTGTGTCGCGGAAGAATTCCGGACAGATGCTCATTGCGAGGGAATTATTTTGATGGACCAACAAAATCTGGCTTCAGGGGTTCTGCATGGAACTGCTCATGCGGCTACGGCTGTGGCCCCGGCGATGGCCCCCGTTGAGGAATACACGGTCAAGCCTATCTCCACCGCCAAGCTCACACCCCGGCGGCAGTTCAAGCTGGCCACAACACGGCTGGCAATCATACTGGCCACGGTGTTTACCGGACGCTACTTCTACTGGCGCGTGCTGCACACCGTGAACCCAGCCGCTATCGTTTTCTTCTACGCGTTCCTGGTGGTTGAGATCTTGAGTTTTGTTGAAAGCCTCTTCTTTTATTTTGTCACCTGGAACCCGACCCATTATGCCCAGCCCCAACCATTATCCGGGCGGACCGTAGATGTCTTCATCCCCACCTACAACGAGCCGGTGGAGCTATTGCGCGAAACCGTGTTGTGTGCAGTCAACATGCGTTATCCACACAAGACTTACATCCTGGATGACGGACGGCGCAGCGAGGTACGCGAGCTGGCCCAGGAGTTCGGCTGCGGCTATATCACCCGCGACGATCGCGCCCATGCCAAGGCCGGCAACCTAAATAACGCGTTGCGCCAGACGGATGGCGAATTCATCGTCACCCTGGATGCCGACCACGTAGCCTCACCTGAGCTAATTGAGGAGCTGATCGGGTTCTTCCGCGATCCCGCAGTGGCCGTGGTGCAGGGTACGCAGGACTTCTACAACTTGGATTCCTTTCAGCACCAGGTGAACTGGAGTACGCGGGCGGGATGGCAGCAGCAAGAGCTTTTCTTCAGCGTGATCCAACCGGGGAAAGACCGCTACAACGCAGCATTTTATTGTGGCAGTCCGGGAATCCTGCGCCGCAGCGCGCTTGCTGACGTAGGAGGCTTTGCCACGGAAAGCATCACCGAAGACATGCACACCAGCATGAAACTGCAGAAGAAGGGATGGCGGGTGCTTTACCAGAACCGCACGGTGGCTCGTGGACTTGCGCCCCAAACCTTCAGCAGCTTTGCCACGCAATGGCAGCGCTGGGGCCATGGCGCCATGCAGGTGCTGCGCGCAGAGAAACCGTTTCGCACCAAAGGCCTTGCCTTTACCCAGAAGATTGCCTATTTCAGCTCGTTCTACTTTTACTGGATGAGCTACCAAAAGCTGGCCTTTGTCATCACGCCCATCATTACTTTGTTCTTTGGGGTGTTTCCGCTGCTGACCGATCCTGTTTCATACGCCAATTATTTTCTGCCGTATTTTTGCCTGAACATTGCCAGCTCCGTCCTGTTGCAGGGCGGATGGAAGAATTTCATGATGAGCGAACGCTTCAATCTATTGAAGATGCACGTGCTCATGAAGACCTTGACCGGGCTTTTTCATCGGGACAGCCCCTTTACGGTTACACGCAAGTCGCGTGCCTCCGCGCCGCGTGCCTCCGAAGTCCTGCTACCTTTCCTGCTTCTGGCCGGCTTGGTGCTTGCTCTCGCCGCCGGCATCGTGCGCGTGCAGATAGTCCGGCCTTGGGGGTTCATGTTTTGGGCTCTGGCCGTCAACATCTTTTGGGGCTTTGTCTTCCTGTTCATGATGGGAGGTATGGTGTGGCGTTCGCAGAAGCGGCTGGAACACCGCAAGAGCTATCGCTTCCCATCGCACCTGGAACTCCGCATGAGCGTGAGCTACAAGGAACCGGGTGGCGCTGAAGTAAAGCGGGATGGTTTTGCCCGCAACCTGAATCGCAGTGGGGTCTCCGTTACCTTTGAACGGGAAATCCCGCAGGGGACCAAGGTGGAAGTTGAACTCCGGTTGCCAGAACAAACGATCCACGCGACCGGCAAGGTGGTGCGCAACCAAATTTATGGCAAGAATGGGCACAGCAGAATTTCCAACGGCATACGGTTCGACAACATTGCAGCCGCAGACCAAGATGAGATTTCCAAGTATCTCTTCTGGGAGGTGGCGCCCCAGCATAGTCAGGTGCTCAACCTGACGAGTATCAGTCAAACGGAGGTACAAGTATCGTGAAGATGCATTTCCATCTTGCCTTTCTGGGGTTGCTGATGATGGGAACCGGTGCTCAGGCCGTGGCGTCCACGCCTCTCCAAGGCGATGCCGCGCTGCAATTGGCGCGCGCCGAGGCCAAAGCCGGACGCACCGATTTTGCGATCCAGCGATATCGCGCCCTGCTGGAACAGGAACCGCAAAATGTGGATGCCTTATCGGATCTGGCCTACCTGCTGGAAGCCAAGGCGAAATGGCCAGAGGCCGTTCCCTTGCTGGAACGCCTGGTCAAGCTGCAGCCCCATGATTCATTGGCGCTTTACCATCTGGGACGAATGAAGAGCTGGCAACCGGAAGGGCGTGGTCTAGCGTTGGATTATCTGGGCCGCGCGTGTGAAGAAAGCGATCACAATGCCGAGTATTGCAGCGCATACGCAGATGTTCTTGGTTGGAGCCAGGAGACGCGAGCCAAGGCAGTGGCTGCTCTTGAGGCAACACTGGCAGCTCATCCCGATTCGGTTGTTTCACGAGTCCGGCTGGCGCAGATGCTGAGCTGGAATGAAGTGACTCGTCCGCAGTCCCTTAAGATTTTTGAAGAAGGCTTGCGGCTTGATCCGGGCAACATCGAGTTGTTGGTGACATCCGCAGAAGTACTCTCCTGGAACCACTCAACTCGAAGCGAAGCGCTGGCGCGCTATGAACGGGCCTTACAGAAGAGCCCGGAGGAGCCCCGGGCGCTGCTGGGTAAAGCCCAGTTGCTGGCATGGCAGAACCGCTCCAATGAATCGCTGGAGCTGTATCGCAAGATCTTGGCCCGAGATCCCCAAAATGCTGCCGCCTTGCGCGGAGAAGCGGAGATCTTAAACTGGAAGGGCAATTTCGTAGAAGCACGTACCCTGGCGCAGCAAGCCAAGGCCAAAGAGCCTGCTGACGAGCGTGCCCGCCTGGAGTTGGCGCGAGCCGATATCGGGCTCAAAAAATTTACAGAAGCGCGCGATGCGATCGCCGGCCTCAGCGAGCCGGCAATTCCCGGAATCAATGACGCTCGCCAGGAAATACGCCGAGGACTGGGCACTTATGTCGAGGTCGGATACATTCATCGTCTCGAAAACGCCCTGGGCTTTGATCGCTTTGATGTGGCAGTGTCTACCCGGTTGGGCGCAGCCAATCGGATCACCTTCACTTACCAGCCAACGCTGTATGATCCGCAACAACAACAGGCCTTCAATACCAGCTATTTTGGAACCAGCCTGGATTCGGCAATCAGCGACCGCCTTACGACCCATGTGGCGGCGGGGGCCGAGATGTTTCAGAACGCACCCGTCAACGTGGATGGGAGCCTCCGGCTGCGCTACAAATTGTGGCCCTCAACTACTTTCAAGGTCTCCCTGGACCGCCAGGGTGTAGAAGAGTCTCTGCTCTCGCTGCGTGGTGAAAATACGACCGGGTTGTTCAGCGGCACTATGTTTCTGGGGCAGGTGCGCTCCAATCTGGCCGATTTGGGCATTAGCTATGAAAATGCTGCTCATCATTTCGATTTTGGTGTGGACTACACCGACGGACTTTATACGGGGAGGAACCTCGATCCCAATCGCCGCTGGACGATAGAAACGCAAATGGGAAAATCATTGCGCGGCGACCGGCCATTCATACGCCTGGGATATTACGGGAACTTCACGCGCTTTGCCCACGATGCCGACATTCAGTCAGGACAGCCTCTCTCCACGCTTACCGGAGGCTATTTCAGCCCAACACGTTTCTTGTTGAATCAGGGAGTCTTGAATCTTTCTCACCGCTTCAGCAAGATCGTGGAATGGGGTGCAACCGGAGCGGCAGGCGTTCAGAACGTGGAGACTTCCACCTCTTCGTTCAGCAACACCCAGTTTGCTTCCAGCTTTGAAACCCACCTCTTCTGGCGGGCGACTCCTATGAATGAATTCAGGTTTACCTACGAATACCTGAACGTCTTCAATGCATTTCAACGGAATCTGTTCAGGTTTGCATGGCGACACTACCTGTAAGAGAGACTGCAGGGACAGCCACGCCTCGCTCGCGCAAGAACACCAGCCAGACACTGGCCCCTTCTGCAAGCGAGGATTACTTTCGCATTGAGCACGCTGTGGCCGTGATGCTGATTGCGGTGGCAGCGGTTTATTTACGCGCAGTGGCGCCCCGTTATTCAACCGCCTACATGGATGAATCCATCTATGTGGTTTATGGGCGCATGTTTCTCTCGCGCCATTTTGAAGCGCCGCTGGACACTCCGCTGCAATGGAGTTTTGGCTGGTATCTGTGGCCGGCGATGGCCGCGGCGGCCGACCGCATTGGCGGGCTGCTGGCCCTGCGGGAACTCGCGGCAGGATTAGGCACGGTAACCGTGGCCGCGACCTACGGCTTCGCCACACGCGTGTTTAACAAGACCGTGGGACTAGGCGCCGCCGCGGTGATGGCTGTGCTTGGCCCCGCTCTGCTGGTCTCTAAAATTGCTACACGCGATTCTGGCTCTATCTGCTTCTTTGCTCTGGGCCTTTGGGCTTACGCCGCTGCCTGGCAGAAGAACCGAAAACGCGATTGGGCGCTGGCTGCTGTGTGTTTCTTTGCGGCCTTTCTCTGCAAGTACCTGGTTGCGGTTTTCTTTCCTTTTCTGGTGCTGCTGGCGCTGCGCAAAGGCCGCAGACCTTTGTTGCTTTTTGCCCTGCCGCTGTTCGCGTTCTGTGCTGCTTATGCAGCCCTGCATGCCAGCGATCTTTACCATCTGCTGCGTTATGGTTCGGTCTACAGTTCCTTGCGAGCTCCTTCGGGAGAGGCCTGGAAGATCTACTTAAGCCGCCGGTGGGATTTCTGGATTCTGGTGGTGGCTGCCCTGCCGCTTTTTGCTCTGCGGGAGTGGCGCACACGAGCAGCAGTGCTGTGGTTGGGCATTTTTACTATTCTGGCCGTCCAATGGAAAACCCGGGCCGACTACGATTACTGGAAGCATGTGAACTATGCTTTCCTGTTTCTCGCTCCGCTGGCGGTTGCCGGAGTCGTGTTTCTGGTGCAGGAGCTACAGAAGAAGAACTACCACGGCCAGATGATGTGGGGCGTCGGCGGAGTGATTGCTCTGGCCGTCACCGTAGGATGGGCTGGACAAGCACAGAGCATCGATAGATTTGTATTCTGGCCGAACATAACCCCGATCCTGGCTTATTTTGAAAACCGGCTCACTGCCAACGATCGAATCCTGGTGGACGATACGGTGCTGCGCTATTATTTCGGCCCGCCGTTGCATCAATATCAAATTGTCGATCCGATGTATTTCAGTCGCGGCGGAAAATCCGGCGACGAGGCTTACCGGGCTGCTGTCCGTGAAAGCGAATTTGACTATGTGGTGTTGGATGGTGGCATTGGAGGAGAAGCTCACCAGATGGATGACGCGATTCGCCCAGAACTCAGCGGATACCAACTGGAGATGACTGCCGTAGAGCCGACCTTAGGACAAACGATACAAATCTATGCCAAATCCGGACGTACGCTGCCTGCAGCAAGCGGGCCAAGCATTCGCATTTTAAGCCCGGCCAGCAATGCGGTCGTGAGCACCAATGCAGCAGAGATGACGACCGTCGAGGGCCAAGCCTACGGGATCCATGCAGGCTGGTACGTGCACGTGGACGTGTTCACTGACCAATGGCATCCCCAAGGTGATGACATCCAAATTGGGGCGAATGGAAGTTTCCACCAGACCATCAACCTGGCGGGCCAAGGCCGCCAGCAGTGCTACCACATCATCAGGGCCAGACTTCTCGATCAAAGTGGAAACTCACGCGCTGTGACGATGAACTATGGTATTGGCCGCGCTGATGCACAGCGAGTATGCAAAGGGTAGTTTATGTTGTGATAATCCTCGACAAACGTGTAGTTCTCGCCTTTCAGTTGGTTTGATTTTAGGTTGGTGACTACGCGCTTCAATAGTTCTTCGGCGTTGTCACTCAGAGGCGGTAATGGGCGGGTATATGCTGGAAGAATTGCGCAAAGAAAAATGAAACAAATGCAGTATCGCTTCATTGCTTTTCTCGAATCTCAACAGATTATCATTGCGGCTGTGGTTCTCTCACTTGTGCCCGATGGGCCAAGTAGATTTCAAGCCCTGCTCTCCAGTGGCTAAAGATGTTGAGTGATTTGCTTTTCAGAGCTGCGTTTTCGAGGACCGAGTTCTGCGGACGGCGGGCCTTGGTGGGGAAGTCTCCGGGGCGGGCGCGCTCCAAGCGCACTTTGGTTCCAGCCAGATCAAAAATAGCGCGGGCGAATTCGTACCAAGTGCAACTGCCTTCGGATGTGGCGTGATAGATTCCGTAGTCGGAGGTCTTGCTCAGGAGCGTCAACTGCTGGGCTATCTCAACCGTTGGAGTTGGAGTCACTCGCTGGTCATCGACCACCCGCAATTCTTCTCTTTCACGGGCGAATTTCAGCATCATCTCGACAAAATTGAAGCCTGCCTTGGCCCGGCAAGGATGCTGGCCATAGATTCCGGAAACCCGCACCACAAAATGGCGAGGATTGGTGCAGCGTACAAAATATTCGCCCGCCAGCTTGCTGTTTCCATAGGCATTCAAAGGGCGGGGAGGATCTTCTTCGACGTACGGAGAAGATTTCATACCGTCGAAAACATAATCGGTGCCGATATGCACCAGCTTGGCGCCTAGTGAATCCGTTACCTGGGCAACGCTCCGTGCCCCGATTGCGTTGACCGTGAATGCCGGCAGAGGCTCATCCTCACAACGTTCGACGTTGTGAAAGGCGGCAGTATTGATAACGACCTCGGGCTGCGCGCTCTCCAGGGATTTCTTGACTGACTCCAGCGATGAAACTTCTACATCCGCATGAGTCAGGGCCACGACTTCATCGCCTTGCGCACGAAACGCTGCGGCAACATCAGTTCCCAGTTGGCCATTGGCCCCTAAAATCGCAACTTTCATAGTTCTGCACCACGCCGCAGCTTAGCTTTCAAGCCATCTCAGGTTTTCCGGACGCACCGACCACTCGATGCAGCGACGTAAAGAGTCTTCAAAAGCCACCGGAGGAGCCCAGCCCAGAGATTTGATCTTTTCGTCGGAAAGGCTATAGCGCAGATCGTGGCCGGGGCGATCGGTGTGGATGTCCACAACCTCATAATCGAGTTTCTTTCCCAGAGTCTTGGCAATAAAATGCGCGATCTCCAGGTTAGTGCGCTCCTCTCCGGCGATGTGGTAGGTCTGCCCATGCCCAGCCTTGGCCGTACACGCTTTGCCTTGCTTCTCTTGCATGCGCAGCAAAAACAGCAATGCGTCGGCTTGATTACGCGCGTGGATCCATTTGCGGGAGCCGATGGTCCATTGCCCGTTGCTTTCACGCCTTCCGTGAATCATCACCTTTTCGCCGTGCAAGACCTTGCGAATGCACATAGGTACGAACTTTTCAGGATGCTGGCGTTCGCCGATGAGGTTCATGGTGCGTGTGTTGGTAACCGGCAGCCGATAGCAGCGCGACCAAGCATAAGCTAATGCCTCCCCGCCGGCCTTGGCCGCGGAATAAGGATTGGACGGCCGGACGGGAGAGTCTTCAGTAAAATCTACGCCGGTCGGAGCGGGACCGTGGACTTCATCAGTCGAGACATAGATAAAGTGATCGATCTGCAACTGGCGCGCTGCCTCAAGCGTATTCATGGTCCCCAGAACATTGGACATTACAAAAGGCTCAGGGTCGTGAATCGAACGCTCCACGTGGGTCTCGGCGCCGTTGTGGATGATGTAACGCACCCCCTCCAAAGCTTTCAGGACGCTGGTGGGGTAAGCCGCGCGAAAATCATGAAACACCATCTTCAGCCGTGGATTCCCCTGCCACTCGGCCAGACGCTCCAGCGATCCCGCATAGCTTAGCCGGTCCAACCCAATGATGTCCCAATCGATATTGGTCATCAGATGGCGCACGATGTGTGCCCCGGCAAACCCTGCGGCTCCGGTACAAAGTATCTTGTCTCTAGACATCATTCTCCTTGTTGCTCATGTTCGCTCAACCATCAAATTCTTCCCGTGCCTGTGCGCGCAAGTCCATCGGTCATGATAACGCATGGCCTCACCAAACAGGTTTGTACGGAACACGTAGGAATCTCTATCCGGTCTTTGTGCCCAATGTATTCATGTCATAAACGACATTGCCGGAAAGAGGCGAGGCTAGCCATTGCGCCAGCGTTTGAGCATTGCGGTCGCGGTCAGAGGTAACGGCAGTCTTTGCATCGATAGGCCAATGAATACCGATCTGCGGATCAGCAAAGTGAATCACACTCTCACCTTGTGGATTGTAGATTGCCGTGCACTTATATTGGATTTCACAAGCATCGGTCAACGCGCAAAAGCCTCGCGCAAAACCGTAGGGCGCCCAAACCTGCTTTTTGCTTTCAGCCGACACCTCGGTCCCAAACCACCGGCCCAAGGTTGGAGACCCTTTGCGAACATCCACTGCAACCAGAAAGGCGCTTCCGTTCGTAACCCGCATCAGCTTGCCCATAGGAGGGTCCCATTGCAGGTGCAGTCCCCGCAAAACGCCTTTGCTGGAGCGCGAGTGATTGTCTTGCAAAAACTCAGTAGGAAGACCCATCGCCTGAAAATGATCGGCGCGGAAGGTCTCCATAAAAAAACCTCTGGCGTCACCGTGTACCTCAGGTGCAATGACCACGATTTCATTGAGTTGAATGGATTCGATCTTGAAAGGCATCCAATGTCCCTTTTAGCTGTGTTGATTTAAACATCTCACAATTTCCAGATCAGTGACAAATTCATCTCGCCGAAAACGATGCTGGGTGCTGGGTACCCCATCCTTCGCATTCTTTGCGAAGGGTGGGGAGAGCCGGCTCAAAACAATATAATGGCCCCGAAGACGCGCTCCTTTTTGGTTGGGTTTTATTTCAAATAGCACATGATTGACATGTCCGCAAACTTCGGCGTTGAATTGCTTTGGAACAAAGGCATTGCGGCGCTCTGCGACCGCAGAATTCCGGATGAATTTCCCGACGGACGCACCTATACACCGGTTGCGACCTTTGCGGGAGCAATGGCTTCTTCCAAACTGCCCGCTAACTTGATTTCCAATCCCCAGATCTACAGCGATATTCGAGAGGGCGAACTGGTCTGGGTGAGAATTTCGTGGCTGAAATCTTTCATTCAACAGGTGCTTCCGCTGGTGACAGCCAAGTTTGTATTGATCACCGGCGATTCTGATAGCTGCGTGCCGTCGGAATTGGGCAATGTAGCTCGCGTGGTCCTGGAATCATCCAAGATCACTCATTGGTACACCCAGGATTATGACGGCTCTGTCATATCGAAGAAGATTTCGCCAATACCGATTGGGATTGATTTTCACATGCTGAGCGAAAGGGCTATATGGGGTGAGAGTGTCAGCACTCCTGAACAGCAAGAGGCAGTATTAAAATCTGTGGGCGCACAACTGCCGCCGTGTGCAGACCGCATTCCGAAGGTTTATGTTGACTTCGCATGGCAGCGAGGTCTCGGCCTACGAAGTTACCGCCGTTTCCATCCCTTGGTTGGAGCGCGTCTTCGGGAGAGCCGGCGGCGGATCGCCAAGAAATTGAAAAACAATGAAAACATATTTTCTCAAAACGGCCCTCTTCCCCGGACCGAACTCTGGCGGAGGCGAGGCGAATACGCCTTCGTCTTGAGCCCTCATGGAACGGGTTTGGATTGTCACCGAACCTGGGAAGCGCTAGCCCTCGGACACATCGTTCTGACACCCGCTTCTTCTCTCGATTCACTTTATGACGGTTTGCCCGTAGTCACGCTCAACGATTGGAATGAGATTACATCCGATAATCTTAAAAAATGGCTTCTGCAATTTCAGGGAAAATGCGGCATTCAAGAAAGACTGACGAACAGCTATTGGATTGCAAAGATGCGGAAGACCGCAGAAGACCTTTTTAGCCACGAAATAGCGCGAATGAACACGAATTTTTAAGAATTCACGAATCACCAACTTCTTGGATTTTAAAGACGAAAGAATATCACCAAAAAAACAAAGGCAAGAGAACATCAAAACTTTGCTGACATTTTTCTGGCTTTTGAATTCGTGTTAATTCGCGTCAATTCGTGGCTAAGTTCCTAACTGACATGCGAAAAAAGCGGCTGCGCCGCTAGCGCAGCCGCTCTAGCATCACCTCAAAACGCGCAGCATGAGGGCAATTCTGGGGGGACTTACCCCCATGCTGCCTCACATCAGGAGGATTCCCTGTTATCTACAGATCGTGGCTGCGGATATTTCTTGCGGGGAAAATGTTATGGTGCGGGAAAGTCCTTTAATTCCAGAGCTTTAACTCTGGCCAAAGCTGCTGGAGCGATACCTTCAATCCCTGGCACAACAGGATCGGACGATTCTCTTCCGCCATACCCCAGGGGTGAAAATGGACACTCAACACCTGGACAGAATCGCATCTTCGAGAAAGGTCTTGCACGCTGCCCTGCAAGACAATCACGTTGGAACCTACAGCGCCTGCATTGGGTGGAGGCGGTCCCCAAAAATAATGGTTCTGATGCGCAGAGATCGCAGTCGGCAATCCAAACTTCGGCCCAAACAAGTTGATGGCCCCGGCTTCGCCGTAGTTGTTGGCAAAGATGACTGTGCGAGAACGGAGTTCTTCAGGCAAAGAGTTGTAGTCGTGCGCGACTTCGGCAGCCAGCTCTGCCCATCCAAATTGATCGCCGAAATATTGAGGCAAGGGGCCGTTGTGGGCGACCTCGCTCTTTGGCGACTGGATGTGCAAGCGCTGCTGGTAGACCAGGAGCCGGTCGGGAGTGAAAACTGGCAGTGCCAAGGGCGCAAGAATCGCCGAGGTAAAAAGAATGACCATGACCAGCACAGGACGGATCCAGGTCCGCCGCTGGCTCCATTGTTCCCAGGCAACTGCCCCGGCAGCCATAAGCATGGGATAAATGGGAAACAGATAATAATCTTTTCCCTTGAAGAGCACGAACAAGGCAAACAGGGCCACGTAGGTCCAGGCAAGAACTCGAAAGCGCCGGCCAGCAGGGCTGAAGAGCCACACCAGCCCGGCACCCCATACCAGAAACTCAAGAGGATTTAATGATAAGAGCTGATGCCCGAAGTAGGCGACTGGCCCCAGCACCACGTTCTTATGCATCCTCTGCACGTTGCGGAGAAGTTCGATCGTGGCAAAGTGATGCTGGGCCTCCCATAAGAGATTTGGCAGAAAGACCAGAAACGCCACCAAGCCGCCCAGCCATATCCAAGGTTTCAAGAATTCGCGCCGCAGCGACGTCAACAGAATGGCGCAAACGACAGCCAATCCAAAGAACAGCGTGGAGTGTTTGTTTTCGAGACCCAGCCCGGCAAACAGGCCAAACCAGAGCCACAGCCGCGAGTTGCCGGTGCGTACGATTCTCAACAGCACCAGGATGCAGGCCATCCAGGCAGGTGGCTCAAAGGCATTCATGCTGAGGAACCCATCCTCAATCAGGTAAGCAATTGCGGCCAGAGCACAGAATCCCGAAAGAAACTGCGCGAATTTTCCGCCACCCAGCTCCCGCGCCAGCAGGATTGCCAACAGAACGAGCACAGCGCCGGCGACTGCAACTGAAAATCGAATCTCGCGCAGCGATCCGCCTAGCATTAGCCCCAATTTGGCGAAAAAAGCCGCTGCGGGCGCCATGTCGGCATAACCCCAAGCCAAGTGTCGCCCGCAGTCGAGAAAATAAAGCTCATCACGGAAGTAGCCGTATTGATGATTGGTGAGCAAATGAATCAACAGTTTGGCGCTGCACAGCAAGGCGGCCACACCATAGTAGAGACGAGGCAAAGGGGCTCTTTCAGTTTGGGGCGCAACCGCAGACATAGGAATACTCTACATGGTACTTGTGATTGGGAAGCGATTGATGAGGCGTCGGTAGTGGTGCAGTTTGATTTCTACAGGCTCTAAAAAGGGTTTATCATTTTGACAACGATCCACTGGACAATCAATGAACGGGTATCTCTTGGGTACTGACACCACATTGACAGGGTGTGCATCCAATGATTACATTTCACAGCCCTAAAAGATTGGGGTGGCTGGTCGGCCTCGAACCAACAACCGCCAGATTACAAATCCGGCGCTTTGCCTCTTGAGCACCATAAAATCTTAATCAGCATCGCATAGTCAATCTCTGAGTCGAAGGAATTTTCAACCACATTCACATAGTACTCTGAAGAACTAATCATTTTGGATGTTTAGTTTACGGATATTCCTTCAACTAATACTGCAATAACCTGAGTTCGTTTCGCGGTACTGAGTTGATTCATCGTTGCTGTTTCCCTTGCGCAATGCCAGATTGCAATATTTAATCTGACTTTACATCAGATATTATCTGACATAAAATCAGATTGCAAGTGGAAAGGTGGCAAAGATGGCGATTTTTAGACATCCAGAGCTAAGCCCTTCAGAATTAAGTGTTTGCAGTCGCATCCAGGAATTGCGCAAACAGCTTAAGTTCGCCACCGCTACTCCTCGAAGGTGGTCTGGTTTGATGCGAAGACTGACCTTGGCCCGTAATATTCGCGGTTCAAATAGCATTGAGGGATACAAAGCAACGGTGGATGATTCGCTGGCGGTGATTGAGTGGGATGAACCTTTGGAGGCGGGGCCAGAAACTTGGACGGCTCTTACGGGATACAGGAATGCGATGACATACGTTCTGCAACTTGCGAAAGACCCGAACTTCAGACTCCATGAAGGATACATTCGCAGTTTGCACTACATGATGATGGCTCACGATCTGGATAAGAACCCCGGTAATTGGCGTCCGGGATCAATCTATGTGCACGATGAGCAAAAGAATCAAACGGTGTATGAAGGCCCGGATAGAGAGCTTGTGGAGGGTTTAATTCAGGAGCTAGTCACGGATATCAATTCTGGCGTTAGCGTTCCGCCAGACATTGTGCAGGCTTCAATGGCTCATCTCAATTTGGTTATGATCCATCCGTTTTCTGATGGCAACGGCAGGATGGCCAGATGTCTACAGACATTGGTTCTTGCAAGGTACGGCATACTAGAGCCGGAGTTTTGTAGCGTGGAAGAACATCTTGGCAAAGTACAACAGGAATATTATGACGTTCTGGCCGAGGTTGGTGGTGGCTCATGGCATCCTGAAAATAGCGCACGCCCCTGGATACGATTCATGCTCAAAGCGCACTACGTACAGGGGTTACGACTAGCATGGAGAATGAATCTCTTAGATAAATTTTGGACGGCAATGGAACGGGAGGCTGCTAAACGGAAACTTCCAGAGAGAATGATTCACCCATTGGTCGATGCTGTAATTGATCTTAAGGTGAGGAATGCTAGTTATCGGAGAACAGCCGACATATCGGAGAACTTGGCCAGCCGAGACTTGAAAGCTCTTGTCAAGGAAGGTTTATTAGTCGCAATCGGCGAAAACCGTGGTCGCATTTATCAGGCATCGCCGCTACTGGTAAAAATGCGGAAACAGCTCTGGGAGTCCTTTAAGGCTGATGATCCCTTCAAAATCCCAGAACAGGGAGAGTTGCCGCTGCTCCGCATTATGCCTGCTTAGTTGCTTCGTTTACGACCCGAAAAGCAGCCTGATTCACGTCTTCGCGTGGCGTTCTCTTTTTGGCTGGTTTCTTGGCCTTCGCTTTTTGGAGTCTTTTTTGTGGGCATGATGTTCAATTTGAGGAACTCAAGCGATTCGTAGTAATAGCTCATGTATCCTCATTCACAATCTGCGTCAAAGTCACTTCTAGAATGGAACGCTACGAGAGGGTGGAATTGGCTGCTGTGATGGCATCAGAAGATCACGCTCATACTTATTCTACTGCCACCGAATCGCCGATTTCAATCTGTACCAGATCAGCCGGAGATTCGTGTGGACGGAAAATCGCGTGTGATTGCAAATGTTGGGGAGCGCGCCAAAAATCTACCAGGGAAGTCTGGTGGACGCAGGAGACAGTGCAGTTAGGGGCGCAGGATTTTTCTGTCTGAAATTCACGCCGGATATCCTCGACCGTATAGTCAGCCAGGGGAATGCCTGGAAAGCCGCGCTGCTGGGAGCAGTAGTGCACCAGGCCGTCCTCACAGATGTAGAGGTAACGGGAGCCGGCGCGGCATCTCCATTGGTTGGGTTTCCCCAAAGCGATGTTGTCCTGGAATGAATTAAACCGGGCATAGCTGCGCTTGCCCAGCTGTTTCATCTCCTCGAAGACCTGTTGCGCCTCGGTGTCCAGCGCCCGAAGCTGTCCGGTACCGTCATGGATAATGCCAACTGTTGAGGTGAATCCCAACTCCACAGCCCGTTTGCCGATGGTGACTGCATCCCATTGGTTCTTTACGCCTGCGCCGATTACGGAGTTTATGTTGACATGGAATTCAGCATGTTCCCGAAGCAATTGGAGCTTTTTGTCCAGCACCTTGAGCGATTTCTTGGAAATGTCATCTGGCTTTACGTTATCGATGGAGATCTGAAGGTGGTCCAGCCCGGCCCGGTTGAGCCTTTGGATGCGCTCAGCCGTTAACAAATATCCATTGGTGATCAGGCCGGCAATGATTCCCTGAGACCTGATTCGCACAATGATCTCATCCAGTTGAGGATGGAGCAGAGTCTCGCCTCCGCTGATGGTCACCAGCGTAGCGCCGAGCTGGCCCAGCTTATCGACGCGGTGGTACATCTCCTCCAGGGGCACTGGATCGGAGAAATCATCATATTCATTGCAATAGGCGCACGACAGGTTGCATCTGCGCATGGGTATGATGTGGACCTGAATTGGGTGATCAGTAGAGATCAGCCCCTTGGCAATCATGCCCAGCTCCCGCAAGGTGCGGTGCGTAGCCTTCACTCGACGCCGAAATCTGGTAACAGCCTTAGACATTGGTAAACGGTTATTAAAACATAAACGTGCCTATCAATAGCGCTGCTGAACCATTGAAATGACGCTTTTTGGGCTCGAATGGTGAAAAATCGCCGGATCAGCAGGATTAGAGAGCAGCCATCCCGGACCTGCCCAAGACATAGATTGCAAATAAGATCGCGACGGTTGTAATACCTGTCACGACGCTGATTTTCTTTTTGGCCTGTTTGGCAAACCCCATGCCTAACAATATCACTGTCCATACGGCAAAAATATCAATAAAGGTACAGAAACGATATAAAAACTTGCTTGAAGTGGTTGGATCGAGAAATGCAGCCATGTTGGAGGCAACGGGATTCTCAAGATCATACGCTGAAGGGTCTACACCAATAAGCAGGACTACCATGCCTAGAATTAAAAGGAGCGATCGGGGCAGAGTTGCATAAAAGAGAGTCGATAACGCCTGCCGAAATGGAATACCTGCTTCCAGGACAAAGTTGAATATGGCCATCAGCAGCGCCGCAAGGATTACCGCAGAAAGCAGGGAGATAAGCCAAGAAAGATACAGGGTGCCGATACGCTGGCCAATTGCCTGCCGGTGGATCGCCTGGCTCCGCTGCTCAGGTGTCATCCGTTCCATTGCCCGCTGAAGGAAACCGGAAGAATTCTCCATTTGGTTCTGGGCGATTGTTTCAAAACCGATTTTCTTGTCCACGGTAAAAAAGAAGGCTGCGCCCAAAATGGAACTCAGCAACCAAGGTACCCACCAGCTCGCGTTACGCCGGATGTCCTCAAATGTCTTGGTCGGCGCAAAGAAGGTGTTCACAAGTCGCTGTGCTTCGGAAAGGCCTACGGGCGCAGATTCATTTGGCCTTGGTGGCATGGCGGTGCTCATGGAAATGGCCCTCGTCTGACTTAGGAGATTCGGAGATGACCGAATTGTAGCTTTTGGAAAGAAAGAAGTCAGTCAATTTCTTGTGAAATGCTCCCATCCTGCTGGTTGGAGCGGCTTTAGACGCCTGGCCGAATCGATGCTCCTCACGGTTGCACTCTTTGCGCTCTTTGCCCGGATTTCGCCGATTTCCGTGATTGCCACACCGGCAATTCTCTTGGGCAAGATGGCCGATTTAGGGACGGTGAAGAGCAGTTCGTAGTCTTCGCCCCCATGCACGGCAAGGCTTAGATCTGCTCCCCTGGCGACCGGAATGGACTCCAGACTAACCACACCGTCCACCCGGCTCTCCTCACAAATGTGGCCTAAATCCACAGAAAGGCCGTCACTGATGTCGATCATCGCTGTTGCCAGTTTGTTCTTCCGCAACCATCGCCCTACATCAATGCGGGGCAGCGGATAGAAATGGCGAGGGCTCGCTGTAGCTGGTTGTTTTTCTCCCGCATAGAGCCGTTTTAAGGTTGCGGCTGACCCGCCCAATTCGCCGCTAACAAAAATACGGTCGCCCGGCGTGGCCTTAGACCTGAGTAAGGCCTCGCCCAAGGGAACCTTTCCTAACACGGTGATGTCAGCCGTAATCTTTTCGGCTGATGATGTATCTCCGCCGGCAAGAGGAGTTCTGAATTGACGGGCAAGGCGCAGGAGTCCCGCCATAAAGTCGTTTACCCACTGCTCGGGCAGTTTTGAAGGAAGGGCCAACGAAAGGAAGCAAGCCAAAGGTTCGCCTCCCATAGCGGCGATATCGCTCAGACCGCGCGCCAGGCAACGATGCCCCACGCTCCGCGCCGGATGCCACTCGCGTCTAAAGTGGATGTCTTCAA
>DASZEU010000103.1:0-12184 GCA_035940535.1 Candidatus Angelobacter sp. | reverse complement strand
GTTCTTTCCAGATCATTCCAGGGTTGAGAATATTTGGGTGAACAATAGCCACAGTTGATGCTGGCGTATCGAACCAGGTGGCAGGCAGCGCCGGTTGCGGGAGGGTTGCCGATGGCCGTGATGCCTAAAGAACTGGAGGATATCACCTGTCCTGCTGGAAAAGGAAGCAGCGCGTTCGCGCTGCGGCGGAAATAGAAATCAACCCCCGCCGTAGCCAGATTCACAACGATCAGAAGGAAGCACCAGAATTCGATATTCTTGAGCCACTTCATTGTCCAACGGCCTCCAGAATCTTTGCAGCCAATTCATTTGAGGAAGGGGCGCGGTGCAGCGCCTTTCGCACACTCCAGTATTGATTCAGGATCAAGATTTGGTTCTGGTCGTCTAGACGGACAATATCTCTTAAAGGGGCATAGGAGCCGTAGGCCAAGATGGGGAACTCAGGAACAGTTTGCCCGCACCGGCTCTGATCACATACGCCGAACAACGTAATCGCGCGGCTGGGGAGCGCCTTTCGCAACTGTCCCAAATAGTCGAGGTCGGAGGACATCCGGTTCGAATGAATGACAATGGGGACAATCCACTGGGTCTCCTCTGTGACGAGCTTCAAAGGTCTGCCATCGGCGTCGTACCCAGCGAAAGGGCCGAGCACCAAAGGCAGACCTTCCTTTGATGTTGTCTCAGCGCGCATCTTTTGCATGGTTCTAAAGTCCCTGACCGCCCGCGGCAATAAGAGTGACTCTGCGATCATGAGACCTAGAAGGGCAAAAAGAAGGTAAATGCGCATGATTGCTTCTGCGAGTGGCTTAGAAGCAGCTATTGGAAATGAGCGGAGGGGGCAGCGGGCAGAAGCAGCTATCTGCCGTAAGGGGCCGGCAGACTGCCACTTGTACAGCCGTCCCGCCGTTTACAGACTTCGAACAGGTTGAACAACGGTGGATAATCGCCTTGGCACTCGCCGGTGTGACGAGCAGAGCTGCGCTCAACAACATCGCGCCGAAACTTCCCAACAAGAGCATTTTCTTTTTCACGGCAATATTCTCTCTTTCTTGCCCCTAGAGGCACGCGGTGAATGGGTGAACCCTTACCGGGGCTTTGTTGCCCCCGAGGAAACCGCTCAGGGCATTCTTGTTCAGAGAACTGCTGCCTGAACGCATAAAGTAACTGCACCGTAAAATACTCGAATTTTAGCTAATCCGTCAATGACCATGCTGCTGTTTTTTGGTACCAGTTTGGGCTCGTCCTGTTTCGTTGACGCTTTGTGATCAGCTCTTCCCAGGACTTGAAGTCGTGAGCAAGTGTGTGGTTAAGGTGGTGTTCCTTTGCGGCCTTTCGCGTCTGGAGCGTACCCTGAGCGAAGCGAATGGGCGGTGAACAGGTCTTGGTTGGCTCTGCTGTGCTGCGGTGATCCGTTATAGAATCTCACCGAGGCCAACGATTTTCTGTGAAACAAACCATCATAGTGCTGGAAGATGACACCGACATATCAAACCTGGTTCGCTATCATCTCCAGCCGATCGGCTTTTCGATCCAGACCTGCACTTCAGGAGAGCAAGCCCTGGCTGTGGCGCGGGAGACTGCTCCCCAGCTCTTTTTGCTGGACATCATGGTGCCGGGGATCAACGGGCTTGAGGTTTGCCGCAAGATCCGTGACAGCAAGCAGCACGCCCTGACCCCCATCATTTTCCTTACCGCTAAAGCCTCTGAAGACGACAAGATCAAAGGGCTGGAACTAGGCGCGGACGACTACATCACGAAGCCGTTCAGCCCCAGGGAGTTGGTGGCCCGCGTGAAAGCCGTCTTGCGCCGCTCCGAGCAACCTGTCGACACCACCATCACCACTCCTGATTTTGAGTTAAATAGCGAATCCATCACCCTCACCGTGCGCGGAGTCCACGTCGATGTAACTGCTACCGAGTTCCGGCTGCTGCATTTTTTCGCCACGCATCCGGGCAGGGTTTTTACCCGCGATCAGGTGCTCGACGCGGTGTGGCGGGAAACCTCCTTTGTCACGCCCCGGTCCGTAGACGTTTACGTAAGAAGATTGCGCGAAAAGATCGAAAAAGACCCGGAAAACCCGGTTTATTTGAAGACCGTTCGTGGCACGGGTTATAAGTACGAGGCCCCTAAGTGAAGAGCCGGATCTTTCTTAAGGCCATTGCCGCCTTTGCTCTGGTCATTCTGACGGTTACCTTCACTGCTTATTTCAGCTTACGCGGTCACAATGATGAAGTTCCAGGCGCGCTGCTCCGCGCCTCATTGCTGGCCCTGCTTCTGGCCGGGTTGCTGGCTGCCATGGTGGCGCGGAGCGTCTCTTCGCGCTTGCAGCACTTTGTTTCGTTTGCAGAGCAGCTTGCCAAAGGTGATCTGAAAGCTAGAATCGGCGAAGATCGTGACAGCGAGATTGCACGCGTCGCGGCTGCTCTCGATCGTGGGATGAGCCAGTTGGAAGAAAGTTTTACTGCCTTAAAAGAAAGCCGCTTGCGCCTTGAAGTGCTTCTAAACAGCATGAATGACGGCGTGATCGCTGTCTCGCCCGAGCTGAAAGTCTTGTGGGCCAACCATGCCATGGCCGACCTCGTACGCCATCCGGTTCGCCTGGGGACCCCGGTCATCGAACTGGTGAGGCATCCCGATTTTCTGAATGCCCTGCAGGCCGCACTCACGGCACGCCGTCGTGAAAGCGCAATCGTGCCGGCGCTGCTGGGCATGAAGGCTTTTTCCGTCACCGCTGAACCTCTTCCTGATGGAGGCGTGGTGAGCGTGCTGCACGACATCTCGGAAATTGAGCGTGTGGAAAAGACCAGGCGCGATTTCATTGCCAATGTCTCCCATGAGCTGCGCACACCCTTGACCTCCATTCGCGGTTACGCAGAAACCTTGCTCGATTCCGATGAGCAAGTCAATGGAAATACCCGCGAATTCCTGCAGATCATCCGCAGAAACGCTGAGCGTATGGGCCGCCTTACGGAAGATCTGTTGGTGTTGGCCCGGGTGGAATCCGGAGAGGAGAAGCTCGATCTTCAGCCCTACTTGCCCAAACGAATGCTGGAAGAATCGGCAACTGCATTACAGGAGAACGCCCGGGCCGCAGGCGTGCAGATCTCCATCGACCCCGTACCGGATATACCGGTGATGGCCGATGCTTATGCCATCCAGCAGGTCCTGGCCAACCTCATCAGCAACGCCCTGCGTTACGCGCAAGGCGGAAAAACAGTTGTCTTGGGCGCCAAAGAACAACGCAGCCATGTTGAATTCTTTGTGCGGGATGCCGGCCCAGGTATCCCATCCGAGCACCTTTCGCGAATTTTTGAGCGTTTTTATCGTGTGGATAAAGCCCGTTCACGTGAAACCGGCGGGACTGGCCTGGGTTTGGCAATCGTGAAGCACATTGTCCTGAACCACGGCGGCACAGTGCGGGTCGAAAGTTCCTTTGGCCATGGTTCCACGTTCTTCTTCACCTTAACCAAAGCCTAGCCAAACATATTCGGATTGGTTCTTATTTGAATGAGTCGCCTGAAAACGTTTATCCTGTCCAGAGGG
The DNA here is from genome assembly GCA_035940535.1 of Candidatus Angelobacter sp. Taxonomy (GTDB): domain Bacteria; phylum Acidobacteriota; class Terriglobia; order Terriglobales; family Acidobacteriaceae; genus Angelobacter. The sequence goes on along the minus strand of DASZEU010000103.1, from coordinate 8,641 downwards.
AATATCTAAACTATGGCAAATCTTGATTGGTCACAGTGTCCGGCGGTGGAGAGCGTTCCTGGCAAGGTAAGCGGTGCCTGGACGTTCCGTAACTCGCGGACCCCTGTCAAACTCATTTTTGAAAACCTTGAGGATGGTATGACCATTGACGAGATCATTGAGCAATACCCTGTTTCCCGCGAAGAGATTAAAGCCGTACTCGAATTTGCTGCCCACAGTCTCGACTCAGACAACTCCTAAGCTGTGCTGATCTTGTTCGACAACAATGTTCCACGCGGCCTTACACGCGCACTTCCTGACCATACCGTAACCGAGGCACGGGAGCGCGGTTGGGATGCATTGCAGAATGGCGATTTACTCCGTGTCGCCGAGGATGCAGGGTTTCAGATCAACGCTCCTCAGTTCCCCGAACGCTGATACCGCGCCCACTTGCCCGTTTTTACGCCTAATTCACCTTGTTTTAATCAATCCTTAACAAATCTCTATTAAGAATGGAATCGTGAACCATCTTCGAAAATAACTCAGGAGGTACTTTATGCGGCTCAACTGGTTCGTTGGGTTATGCGTAATTCTGCTGGTAGGGGGCGCAGTTGCGCAAACAAATTTAACTGGAGCGGGAGCCACTTTCCCGTATCCGATATATTCCAAATGGTTTAGCGAATATCACAATCTGCATCCAGACATTCAGATCAATTATCAGTCGATTGGCAGCGGCGGCGGAGTTAAGCAAATACAGGCGGGGACAGTTGATTTTGGCGCCAGCGATGGCCCCATGACCGATGAGGAACTCAAGGCTACTCCCTACAAAGTGATCCATATTCCGACCGTGCTCGGATCAGCCGTGCCAGCCTACAACATTCCGGGAGTCAGCGCAGATCTCAAGTTTACCGGGGAAGTTCTGGCTGACATTTTCCTGGGAAAAATCAAGAAATGGAACGATCCGGCTCTGGCCAAGATCAACCCGGGAGTCAAGCTTCCGGACTCAGAGATTGTGGTTGTCCGCAGGTCCGATGGCAGCGGCACCACCTACATTTTTACCGATTTCCTTTCCAAGGTCAGCGCTGAGTGGAAAACAAAAGTTGGTACAGCCAAATCGGTCAATTGGCCCGTTGGACTTGGCGGCAAGGGTAACGAGGGTGTCTCTGGAACCATTCGCCAGACCCCCGGCAGCATCGGGTACATCGAACTTATCTACGCTTTACAGAATAAGATTCCTTTCGGCAGCGTAAAGAACCCTGCTGGGCAATTCGTGAAAGCCAGCCTAGCCTCCACCACAGCCGCGGCCGCTTCTGTAAAACAAATGCCTGATGATTTTCGGGTTTCGATCACCAATGCTCCGGGCAAAGATGCTTATCCCATCAGCAGCTTCACCTGGCTCCTGGTTCCGGTGGAATGGTCCGACGCCACCAAAGAAAAGGCTTTTGTCGATTTCCTCAACTGGATGATCGACAAGGGACAAACTATGACGACCAACCTTGATTACGCTCCCTTGCCCAAAGCGGTTGCAGTCAAGGTAAAGAGCACAATCCACGAGATCCACGTCAAGGGCAAGGAATCAGCAAAAGGCAAAGAAGAAGCCATGCCCAAAGAAATGGGCAAGACGAAACAGACCGCCAAGCCAGGAAAGGCCCACAGGTAGATTCTCGATCCCCCAAAGGGATGTACAGATCTGCTGAACATTCAAGCACAGCCGCACTCCCCGATCATCTGTTTTTACATGGAGCGCCGAACAATTCGGCGCTCTTTTTTGAGTTCTCCCCATCTTTTCCGAATTTGCCACGCTCCAGAGGTTCTCCGCCTGTTACATTTGCTTCGAATCAACGGCAATTTAGAGGAGGCCCCCAATGTCAGTGTCGGCCGAGGTCCACATCTCTTCCCTGCCGCAAGATCCTTCCGGTTCGAGAGAGAACCACGACGAGTGGCGCACCTCCGCGGTCTTAAATCATATCGCGGGGCAAGGCATCGCAAAGGTATCGAACATCGCTTCGATTGCCAATTCGCTCAATATCTCGCCCAGCCGTCTGCGACGCATCTTCAAGCAAAAAATCGGCGTGCCATTCGGCCGATACCTAAAACAGGCGCGGCTGCATCAGGCCCGCCGACTACTGCAAGAAACACATTTATCAGTCAAACAGGCCAGGATCGAGGTTGGCATATTTGATCACAGCCATTTTGCCCGAGATTATAAGAAGGAGTTTGGCGAGAGTCCCTCGGATACCAGACGCTCTCCTACAGCCGCGAAGACCGTTGTGATATCAGATGCGCCCCTGAATGGTCGCTTGAGCAGCGTCAAAAGACAGTCCACCCTGGCAGGCTGATCGTCCGCACTCTCCTCCGTACAGCATCAAGTTCTTCTATATCTGCTGAATTGGTGGTTCTCAATTCGGCGGCAGCTTATCCATTGGTACCAAGGCGCTGTCTCTTTGAGAAAACCGGGCGACATCAACGTTGTTGGGCGCAGTTTGGGTGGATCGCTCTTTTCAGCTACCGAAGGTTGCTGCTCCGAAGGAATCAGAATCCCGATCTCTAGCGGGGACATGGTTATAAACTTCTCATCGATCAGCCCCGCTCTTGTCATATAGCCGTAAAGAGTTGGGCCACCCTCGCACAACAACCGGCGAACGCCGAAATGCTGGTGGAGAATTTGCATAGCCGCCCATAGATCAACTCTTTCTCCCTCGCCGGCGACAACAACCTGTACATGAGAATGAGATTTCCTTTCTTGCAATCGGGCTGCGCCTTCGGTGGTGGTAATGATTATGGCGTCGACTTGGTGGCCGTCAAACACCTGAAACGCGCTCAGATCGAGGCGAGAAGCGCCGGTAACAAAGATATTTTTCTCGCGTCCCAAGCCCAGTTTTTTGCGGAGCTGCTCAAGCTGTGGCACTTCAACCTTGTAAACAGGCCCGCGATCTCCAGAAAGCGCCGCCTCTTCGATCAGGGTATTGATGCCGAGCAACACCGCATCAGCATGGGCACGGAGCAAATCCATGAGCCAGCGGTCTTCGGGCGACTGTGAAATATCGGCGCCAGTGGGGTGCCGTCCTTTAAACGAGGCAACACCGTCAAGGGACTGAACAAAATTCGCATAGATCCAAGGCCGGCCTTGGGGTGAGGCAGGGAAGCCCAGTTTTCCATAAGGCAAATAGGCAGCATCTTCAATCGGAGATGCTTCACCTTCATCAAAGAGAATTTGAAAGTTGCGCACGGCACAAGAATACCTCAAGGAAATTTGAAGGCTACGAGCCAGTGTACAACTGAAGCGAGGCCCAATAGTAAGGATCGCGGCGCACAGTGTTGGAATGAAGCATCCGAAGTTTGGCGGAGCGTAAAGCGGCCGACGGGCTGCGTCTGTTCCCTAATTCGCTGTAGAAACGATCCATCAGTTCCGGCGCTGCTGCGTCATCTACGTCCCAGAGCCCGGCGATTACGTGGTGCGCTCCTGCACGAAGAAAACTCCAAGCCAAACCAACCAGCCCTTCGCCCGAATAGGTCCTTACTCCTGCGCCGGAGCAGGCGGAGATGGTCACCAGTTCGGCCCGTAGCGGCTCCCTGATGATCTCGCGCGCATATAGCTTGTACTTATGAGAGGTGTCTTCAGCATCCGGAGCAAGAATGATTGCCGAATCCAAAGGGCTGATTTCACTGGCAGTGCCATGAGTCGCAAAATGAATGACCCCGAATTGCTTCGGATGGCTATCTCGGTATGCCGAAGGAGTTGCCTCCTTGTCGGTGATCACGGTCCTGCTTGCAGGTAGAAAGTGTTCCTGGATCAGTTTGATTTCCTCTCCGGCATGGCCAGGCGGTGGATATTCGTCACTGGCCTTTGCCGGGGCGCCAAGCATTAGTAGCTTATCGAGTAGCAAGTTCGTTGAATGCCCCGGCTCACCCGCCACAGCCCGCATAAAGAGCGGAAGAGAGCTGGCATTTTCCAGTTCAACATCATCGATCCAGTAGTGAGGTGGCGGACCGGGGGCTACCAGGGTTTCAAAGTTCAATTGGCTCAGGTTGCCGGCCGGAATAAGAGCGATGTGCGATTCCTTTGGGATAAATCTCTCTGCGGGCTCAACCAGCATTGTGTATAACTTTTGACCTAGCTCCGACCCGTCTTCGCCGGAGTGCTGCAATTCATGGTTATATTGATCGACTTGTTTCGCGACATCACGCCGGGCCGGCAAAGTAAAGAACTGGAATCCTTTGGGCGCGATCACCCATGCCACGGAGCTCTCTTTTCCGAGCCAATAGGCAAGGACGACATAATGGTGCTGGCCAAGAAAACTCTGAATGTTCGAGAGCCGCGCAGCAGCCGGATTTTTTAGTCCTAACCCTTCAGCAAGTGCATGAGCGCGATTGGATTCCGCTACTTGAAAGGCCTCGAATGGTTTCTGCTCGGCCATCAAAAAGCTGATGTATTGATCGTAAACACGAGTCGCCTTTTGAAAAAAAGCCATCTTGTGTTCTTCGTTCGAGAGAGGAATACGCGTATTCTCAAAGCTCACAATGGTTTTTTGGAACTGCTGCTCCGCCCGCCGCGTATCATTCTGCGCAACATAGAGGTTCGCTAGTTCAGCCTCAGCTTGCCAGCGAACAGATATTTGGGCACGCTTGTCTCCGATGATTCTATCGAGCAGAGCGCCGGCTTTTTCAAATTCGCGCTTCGCTATTCCAATGCGGGCAGAGGTCAGGTCGAATGCGGGTACGTCCTCATGCAGCGCCACTACTAGCTGGTTGTATTTCTCCGCTTCGTCGCGGCTGCCTTCTTCCAATGCGACTTCGGCTAAAGCATCTAAAACGTGGGCTATGAAAAACTTTTGGTCCGAGCTTCCTGCCCGTTGCATTTCCTCAGCAACATCGTAGGCTTTGGTGTAATACTTTTTTGAGTCAGAATAATTTTCCTGTGCCAGATATGCTTCCCCAAGACTATCGAATACCTGTTCGCGCAGCAGTGGCTCAAAGCTTTCTATGATCTTCTCTTCCTGCGAAAAGCTCGAGACTGCCTTGGGAAGATCGCCCAGTTCCAAATAGCTCCACCCCAGATTCGAAAGCGAGATATGCTCCTGATACACATACCCGGAAGCCTGGGCCAGGCGCTTGCACTCTATGAAGCGTTCAATCGCTTCGTCGAAATGGTTGGTGTGGGTTGAAACTTGACCCAGATTAGAAAGGGCACTGGTTTCTATGAAATGATTGCCCTCTTGCCGGGCCAACTTGAGTGCGGTAAGGTCTTGCTCTTCTGCCTTGGCATAACTTTCTTCGTTATCAGACAGAATGCCCCTGGCAAGAGCAACTTGGCCAAGCATGAATGGCGCCGTCTCCGATGCCAGCTTTTCGGCTTCTCCGAAAGAGCGGTTTGCCTCCGCATTCTTTCTGAGACTCGTATAAGCAAGCCCTTGAGTTAGCTTCGCACGGACCGCAAATTCGCCTTTGGATAGCGGTGTCGGGGCCCCATCTGAGAGCAGCGGTAGAACGCCGGCCGCGTTCCCTCGCCAGATCAGTACTTCAGCTTTGAGGATACGGAACTTCCAATTCCATACTGGATCATGACCCTGGCTCTCCCGAATACCCTGCTCAGCCTTTTCCTGCGCGGCAACCAGATGGTCACCGCGCTCAAGCAGAGTGCGACCGGAAGCATATAGATCATTCCAAGCACTCTGAGGGCTTCGGCTATCACTGACGTTGCAGCCAACCAGCACGATCAGAAGAACACAAGAAAGAATTACCCGAGGTTTCCAGGCGGTGTCGGTCCACCTCCAATCGGGGGAGAGCTTGTGCCTCCGGGCACGGCATCTGCCGGGGTGTCGGTTGGTGGCGGTGTCGGTCCACCTCCAGTTGGCGGAGAGCTTGTGCCTCCGAGAATTAAACTGAGCGCCGAAACTTCTCCAGCTTTCGAAGAGCGCGAATGGGTAGGAAGCATATCGAACCTCGGTGAACGTATTGAAATTACCAACCTGCCAAGCACTTACTTTCTCTTCTTCGAGTCGAGACGATTTACGGGTAACCATTATGAAATTTGTTATCAGAACTTCAATGCGAAAGAATACTTAGCTATTTCGGGTTTATCTGTATTTTCCGTGCTGATTCCTCGAATCACCATCTTGTATTCGCCCGGCTTCAAAGTTCCGCCCCGAAACATCATTTGCAAATGGTCACTCGTTTGTTGCTCTGGCACATTGCGGGTGTACACTACGGCTCCTGATCGATCTAGAACCTGGACTTCATAAGCGCTGAACTTCTGCTCTGAAGTAATATCGAACTTGAGACTGAATGGCTCTTTCGGTCCGACCTGCAACTGAGCATCATTGGGTCCGCGAGCATTCCGCAAGGTTATGCCGGAGACCGCAATATCTGGTGTCTTCAGATCGGAGATGACAGAACTTTGGTAAACATTGAATGCACCGGCTATCACAAGCAGGGCACAGGCAAAGGCCGGAGCCGGCTGGCGCAAACTGTTCCAGAAACGCCCCCAGATGGTTGACATTGTATTCGGCTGAATCGGCTCGGACGACTCCTCAAGGAAGTCTGTTTTAAAGACTTCCCGGGCATGATCAATGAATTCGGAGCCGACTTTCACTTCCTCGGCGCAGACGGCACAGTCGAAGAAGTGCTCTTCGTATTCTTCCATCTCTGCTTCGTTCAGCTCGCCCAGCAGGTAGCGCTCGGCAACATTATTTTTTATTGCAAGATCGTGGTCCATACTCTTCACCTGATGTTTAAACTCTCTGTCGCATGTTCAAAATAACGGTTTAGTTCTTTTTTTTCTTGTAATTCGTCTTGAAACTTTTCTTGGCCCGATGCAGCAGTACGCGCAAATATCCCCGATCGACGCCGAACTCTTGGCATATTTCATCTTTATCGCGCTCATCCAGCACGGCACTCAGGATGTTCCTGTCCCGGACCGGGAGTTTGCCCAGCACTTGCCGCACCATTTCGACGCGCTCTTGCCGCAATACCTTTTCTTCAAGATCGGCATTGGGGTCGGGCACATTTACAGAATCTGCATCGAGATGCTGATTCCTCGTAAAATCGCGGTAGAGTTCCAGCCGGACGTTATTGCAAACTGAATTCACGAAAGCGCCCAGGCGCTCCGGCTGCCGAATCTCGCCTGCCCGCACCGCGGTAATGACCCGGGAGAAGGTTTCCTGCTCGACATCTTCTACAGCATGAGAGGAGAAGAAACGGCTGCGCAATTTGATGCGCAGCAAGTCGCCAAAATAGGCCGCAAAATGCGTTTCCGTTACAGAATCGCATTCCTGAAGCCGCCGAAGGTAGGACTCATCAAATGAAAAAAGATCCACTGTCTTTGGCGACCAGTATACTTCACTCTCCGGGCGAGCGTACCTCCGGAGTGCAGACTCGGTATTACGGTGAGGATAACGCCGGCCTCGCACCTCGCCTGCACCTTCTTCTTCCGCAATTGTTCTTGCCCTTGTCAAAATAAGCGGACTCCCTGAATTGATCTGGAATTCATAAAGTCCTCGGGGGTTGGGGCCGGTCGGAACCAAAATACAAGCCAGGCTGCGCTTCCCCTATGGAGAGCGCAGAAATTGCAGTCACCGTAGTGAAAACCCTGTTGCAGTCGAGGTAGCGCAGTCCTGATCCCTCGGTCTCCCTAGCTGAGGGAGGCCGCAAAAGGGCAGATGACGGCCATCCGCCATCGGGCTCTTGCATACGACGCAGACTGGCCGCCGCAGACCATGCCTTCGGCATCCGCAGTTGTGCCAGGCACCGCAGCAGAAGCGCCTGCTCAAAAGGACTCTCCGTGTTGTAATAGGACATCAGCTCACAGAGCTTATTCAACAACGACCAGGGAACCATGCCTGGGTCCCAGTCCAAAACCGCTGCACAGGTATAAAAGCGAGATGAAATCCGGAGCGCCGGAGCTGGTCGTGAATGCAGTCGCTCGCTCTTCAACCATTTTTCCGAGAGAAAAAGTGTCGCCCTTGAATCCAACATCCCAAGGCCATTTATAGCAACTGCGGTCACCTCAGGAGTGCTCAGCTTCCAAGACCTGGAAAAAGAACTTTCTTTGGGATACGAGGCTATTCCTCCATCAGTCTGCCTGCAGCGCTCGAGAAACTGAAGAGCGGGCGCAGGAACCGGCCTGCCGTGCGCTCTTAACGCCAGCACCGCCCAAGCCGTCGAGTCGGCGTCGTTTTCAACCTGAGAGTTGTAACCCCAACCTCCGCCTGTAGTGCGTGATTCCAGCAGCCAGTCGAGGGATTGCTCCAAAAGCTGGCGCACGCTATAGCTTAGGTAGTTCGAGGGGATCTCGGCCAGACGGGCTAACACATAAGCAGTGACCCAGGTGTCCGAACCGCCGACTGGCAAATCGAAATCCGTCCAGTGCCGGTCCTGCCAGAGGTCCAGCAAAAATTTCACACCGGCTGAGATGGCGTCTCCACTGGAGCGCCGCCGGGGTCGCTCGCCCTCAACAAGACCTATTGGATGGACCTCGACCACTCCTGTGGTCCCCCATTCTGCCCCGTGCCGAATTGCAAGCCGCTGATCCATTACTCCTCGGTAATTCTCTTCTTGATAAGTAGTGCATGTCGGGACGCTATCGTTTCAACATTTATTTAAGAATCTGGATGATTTGCTCAAAAAATATGAGATTTGGGGATTTAAGCATGAGGTAGGGTTT
>DASZEU010000102.1:0-9107 GCA_035940535.1 Candidatus Angelobacter sp. | reverse complement strand
CGGGCGCTCGACCCGATTTGCTCGGCTTCAGTGAAATGGGGGCCGATTGATCCAAAATTTACCTTGGCCCGCGGCACGTGTTGTGTCTACATCTTCAAAGTGTGGGTCTATGACCGAACCGTACGCGAAAATTCAGTTGGTGGCTATGCCGATTGGCCGGTGAAGATCTGCAACGATCTTTCGTCATGACCGGATCAATTGGTTGGTCATCAAGAAATGCCTGGAACCATGAGCCTGCAATAAAGGCAGCATCACATGAGTGAGCTAGGAATCTGGACGCGCATTGTGCTGGCCGTTCTCGCAACCTGGCGGATCACCCATCTGCTGGCGAGCGAGGACGGGCCGGCGGATGCGATCGTTAAACTAAGAATGATCCTGGGCCAGAGCTTGGCCGGTCGGTTAATGGATTGCTTCTATTGCCTCAGTATGTGGGTGGCGATGCCCTTTGCGTTGTTCGTTCTACGCAAGGGGGCAATGGAGATAATCGTTATGTGGCTGGCCATCTCAGGCGCAGCATGCCTGTTGGAACGATGGGGGCCGGCGCAGGTTTTAATGTCCCCGGCGCCCGATCTACAAGGAGAAGATAGCGATGTGTTGCGGACAAAAACGGGAAGCAGCTAGACAGCAAACGTCAAGCAAGATCATGCCGAGCAACAGTAATAACCACGAGGTCTTTAGGCTAACGGCCCCCAAGCCTCCACTGGCCGCCCAAGAGCAACCTGAGAGCACCAATCGGCCGGCTACGGGGTGGTCCTTGCAGAGGCTGCGATATCTGGAGCGGTCGCCCATTCGCGTGCGAGGCTCGGCTACAGGTAAGGACTATGAGTTCTCCGTCGCCAATGCTGTCCGGTTGGTCGATACCAGGGATGCGGACGCACTGTTGCAGACGCGCTTCTTTGTGCGGGCCGATGGCTACTAGCCAAGCATCTTGGGGGAGGTATCCAACCGGTTCAGCAATACCATCGTCCATTTGTTAAGCAGCCTTTATCTGTGGCTGGCTGCTCCCACGAGAGCCGGAGACATCGCCATCAGGGATTCGTCCATAATCCGCAAAGCTTCGTCCACATCGGTCTTGGCGATATTGAGTGGCGGCGAGGTGCGTATTACGTTGCCGAAAAGTCCGCCTTTGCCGATGAGCAAGCCGCGTGTGCGGCACTCTTCCATAAACTGATTGGTTTCCTGCGGCGCAGGCTCTTTGGAGACGCGGTCTTTCACAAACTCGATAGCCTGCATCAGACCCATGCCGCGCACGTCTCCGATCAGATCATGTTTATCTTTCAGAGCTTCCAGTCCCTGGCGATAATAGCGGCCCACAACGTCCGCATTGTCCATGAGACGGTCTTCTTCGATCAGATCAATCGTAGCTTTAACTGCTACTGATGTGACTGGATTGCCTCCGAAGGTGGAGATTTGCAGTCCTTTGAAGCTGCTGGCAATCTCCGGGCGCGTCATGGTGACGCCTACTGGAACGCCATTCGCCATCCCTTTAGCGGAAGTGATGATGTCGGGCGTAACCTCCCATTGCTCGATGCCAAACCAGCGTTTTCCGGTCCTGCCCCAGGCTGTCTGGACTTCATCGGAGATGAACAGGCCGCCGTAGTCTTTCACGATCTTAAAGACGATCTTGAAATACTCTTTAGGCGGAGTGATAAAACCGCCGACGCCCTGAATCGGCTCGGCGATGAATGCGGCTATCTGGCCAGAGGTGGTGGTCTGGATCACAGCTTCCACGTCTTTAGCGCAGGCCACTTCGCAACTCGGATAGGTCTTGCCCAGCGGACAGCGATAGCAATATGCATTCATCGCATGAACGATCCCCGGCGCCGGGGTGGGCAGCGATTTCCGCCAGGTGCCATGTCCGGTAAGGGACTGCGCAAACTGGGAGCGTCCGCTGTATCCGTGACGCAAAGCGACAACCTCGAAGTGACCGGTGTACATGCGCGCCAGTTGGATGGCAGTCTCGTTGGCCTCTGTCCCGCTATTGCTCAAAAAAGTCTGGCTGATCTCTCCAGGAGTGATCTGCGCCAGTTTTTCCGCAACGGCTACCACAGCTTCGTTGGGAAACAATGAGGATGCATGTTGAAGCTTGTCGATTTGGGCTTTGATCTTGGAGGTGACGCGGGGGTTGGCATGTCCAACCGAGATGGTCACAATGCCGCCAAAAAAATCCAAATACTTCTTGCCTTCAACATCCCACAGGTACTGCATCGAGGCATGGTCGGTTACCAGGGGATCTTTGTAATTGAGGGTGATGGACGGAAAAAGGTACTGCTTGTGCTTCTTAAGTATCTCTTCTTTTGTCATGGCAGAATCTCGAAAAGTATTTTACAAGGCAATTGATGTTTTGGGGTGTTTTTCATCTTCACCACTCGCCGAGACCAATGGATCACTTTTGACTGGGCGCGTCTCAGATTTAGGTAATCTGGCATGGGACATAACACTATTTCAAAAGTTTGCCAGTTTGATTGGGTGAGCTAAATATCCTGCCAGCAAGAATGACCCGCAACCGCTGTTCTGTTTGATCTTGTCAGCACGATTTATGCTATATTTAAGTGTACACATCTGTACACATAGGAAATCAACCATGGAACCTTTTAGAGTAGGAATCCGGGAGTTTCGCGAGAACTTGGCTAGCTATCTCCTCGAAAGCTCTTCACCGGTTGCCATTACGCGGCATGGGGACACGATTGGTTACTTCATTCCTGCTCGTCGCACTCGCTCTCAGAGAGATCGCCAGGCCCTCAAAGAAGCCGCTGGGCGACTAGCGGCTCTGCTTGCTGATCGGGGGATTTCCGAAGAAGAACTTCTCCAAGACTTCAAACGCCTCCGGTCTACTAAACGCAAATGAATCCACGCAAAAGTGTGGTTGTGGATGCCAATATTTTGATCCGCGCGGTCCTCGGCCAAAAGGTTCGGCAAATACTGGAACAGTTCGAAGATGTAAGCCTGTTTCATACTCCTGACGTATGTCTTGCTGATGGCCAATCGTTGCGGTCGCTCTTTTGTTAGGGTCGCATATTTGGACAGAGGACCAGGATTTCTTTGGTACGGGCATCCCAATTTGGACCACAGACAGAATCGAGGTGTATCTGCGCCAGTAAAAATAAACTGACTCGCGAAATATCAGCTTTGCCTGGTGGATTATAAACGGAGTCGCGGGAGTCGGAGCCTCCGCAAGGAAAATAGTCATCTTTTCATGTATAAAGGAACACTTACGATTTCCAACTCTCCTAATGCGCTACGGATTCGTTATCGATCAAGATCGATGTATTGGCTGTCACGCTTGTACTGTGGCGTGCAAAGAGGAACACCAGGTGCCCATTGGGGTTTTTCGCACCTGGGTGAAATACGTCGAGAAAGGCGCATTCCCTTACACCAGCCGCCACTTCGGCGTAATGCGATGTAACCACTGCGATTCGGCCCCCTGCACTGAGATTTGCCCCACCCACGCTCTCTATCGCCGTTCTGACGGAATCATCGATTTCGACAACCAACGATGTATTGGCTGCAAAGGATGCATGCAAGCCTGCCCTTACGACGCTCTCTACATCGACCCCAACACCAACACCGCCGCCAAATGTAACTTCTGTGCCCATCGCGTTGAGAATAAGGTAGAACCTGCATGCGTGATTGTTTGTCCGACCCAGGCGATCCTCGCCGGAGACCTTGACGATGCCGCGAGCAAAGTGAGCCGTGTTGTTGCCACTCAAAAGGTTTCGGTGCGCAAGCCGCAAAAGGGAACCGATCCGAAACTCTTCTACGTGGGGATTGAGGGCGACCTGCTTCATCCCACAAGGCTTTCAAGCCAGAATACTTACGCATTTGCCGAGCAGCGCGATGGCCGGCGCAACAATCATTATGGGGATGCCGAATTCGACCCCACAGTCACGCGCGAGGTTTACGACGTGGCCCATCCCGCACCTTGGGGATGGAAGATCGCCGCCTACCTTTGGACCAAATCAATCGCGGCAGGTGTATTGATGGTCTCGACCCTGCTGGCCGGATCAGTAGGGCCTGGAATCTGGCTTCGCATAGTGAGTCCGGGCATTGCCTTGATTGCCTTGATTGTGACAGGGGCTTTGTTGATCTTCGATCTTAAGCGGCCCGATCGCTTTTTTTACCTTCTGACTAAGCCTAACTTTCGCTCATGGCTGGTGCTCGGAGCTTACATCCTGATGGCTTATGGAGCTTTGGCAGCGGCATGGCTGTTCGGCATTTTTGATTTGTCGCGTCGTGCTCCTTTACTTTCCTGGCCGACGATGCTTACGCTCATTCTCTCTGCGGCCAGCGCCGGTTATTCGGCTTTTCTATTTGCCCAGGCCAAAGGACGCGATTTGTGGCAGAGTCCAATGTTCTTGTGGCATCTGCTGTTGCACGCTTTGATCGCAGGCTCGGCGATCTTGATCATAGCGGGTTGGTTCCTTGGAGAGTTCCTGGTTACAGAAGGCTCAATGGTCGTGCTGATGCTGGCCATGATGGTCAGCTTGTTGATGGTTCTTGCAGAGGTGGCGCTGCCTCATGTGAGCGAAGATGCCAAGAGGGCAGCAGATATGTTGATTCGCGGACGACTGCGCGCCCGTTTCTGGGGATTGGCGATTGGCGCAGGACTGGTATTGCCGATTGTCCTTTCAATATCTGTGCTGTCCTCCGCTGCTTGGAGAGATTTCACCGCCCTGCTCATTGCTGTTTTGGCATTAGCAGGAGTGTGGTGCTTTGAAGACTTGTGGGTCAAGGCCGGGCAGGCAGTGCCATTAAGCTAAAGAAATTGCCATAATTGCCAAGATTGCCATAACTGCCAAAATTGCCAGATTGCCAAAACTTTCTCGATTCGCAGTGGCAGCTTCAAAGTGTTGAGTCTTCCAATTATGGCAACCCTGGCAATTATGGCAATCCAAAAAGGTTTTATCGAATGAAAGAACAGCTTCCCCTAAATCCCTCGGCGCTGGAACTCGACCCTCCTAAATCGGGTCTTTCCAGCTTTCCGCCGTCTGACCGCTGGGACGACTGGACTGAATACGATCCAGCGCAATGGCCGAAAAAAGCCGAAAAGCATTATTCGCTCATTCCCACAATCTGTTTCAACTGTGAGGCTGCTTGCGGACTGTTGGCCTACGTAGACAAAAACAAGATGCAGATACAGAAGTTCGAAGGGAATCCGGCGCATCCGGGCAGCCGTGGCCGCAACTGTGCCAAAGGTCCGGCGACGATTAACCAAGTCAATGACCCGGAGCGCATCCTTTATCCTTTGCGGCGCACGGGCGGGCGAGGAGAAGGGAAGTGGGAACGGGTTACCTGGGACGCAGTTCTGGACGATCTTGCCGGACGAATCCGCAGCGCTCTTCAAGAAGGGCGCAAGAATGAGATCATGTATCACGTCGGTCGCCCTGGGCATGAGTTGATTTATAACCAGCGTGTCTTGCACGCCTGGGGAATTGATGCCCACAACAGCCATACTAATGTTTGTTCGGCAGGGGCACGAGCGGGCTATGCATACTGGCATGGTCTGGATCGTCCTTCTCCCGATTATGCTAATGCGCGCTTTATCCTGCTGCTGAGTTCGCACCTGGAGGCTGGTCATTATTTCAATCCGCACGCGCAGCGGATCATCGACGGCAAAGCCAACGGGGCGAAGATATGCGTGATCGACACACGGCTTTCGAATACGGCCACCAAGGCGGACTATTGGCTCTCGCCCTGGCCGGGCAGCGAGGCCGCCATGTTGCTGGCGATGTGCCGCATCCTTTTGGAAGAGGATTTGTATGACCGGGAATTTGTTCGCAAGTGGGTGAACTGGGAAGAATATCTTCGCCATGAGTTTCCTCAACATCCCCAGACCTTTGAAGTATTTGTTGAAGTTCTTAAAGAAATCTATTCAATTTACACGCCCGAGTTTGCCGCCCAAGAGTCGGGGGTAGAGGCCCATTTGATCGTGGAAGTGGCTCACGAAGTGGCCCGCGCTGGTTCAGCCGTTGCCACCCATGTTTGGCGCAATGCGGCCGCCGGAAACTTGGGTGGATGGCAGGTCTCCCGCGCCCTTGAGTTCTTGACGGTATTGGCAGGAGCGGTGGGAACGGTGGGCGGAACGTCTCCCAGTGGCTGGAATAAGTATGTCCCGCAGCCCCCCAACATGCCTCCTGCGCCTAATGCCTGGAACGAGATGATGTGGGCTCCCGAATATCCGCTGGCCTTTTTCGAGATGAGCTTTCTGCTGCCCCACTTCTTGAAAGAAGGCCGGGGCAAGTTGGCGATGTACTTCAGCCGGGTCTACAACCCGGTCTGGACCAACCCCGATGGCATGAGTTGGATCGAGGCTCTGACCGACGAAACCAAGATCGAGTGCCATGCATGTCTTTCCCCCACATGGAGCGAGACGGCTTGGTTTGCCGACTATGTGCTGCCGATGGGCCATGCATCGGAACGCCACGACCTCATGAGCCAGGAAACCCATGCCGCTACCTGGATCGGCTTCCGGCAACCGGTCTTGCGGGTCGCCTTGGAGAAGGCCGGCAGGGAATTCAACTTCACTTATGAAGCCCATCGGGAATCCGGGCTGGGCGAAGTTTGGGAGGAAGATGAATTCTGGATTGAGCTTTCCTGGCGGATTGATCCTGATGGGAGCATGGGTATCCGCAAGTATTTTGAGTCTCCGTACCGCCCAGGGGAGAAACTTAGGATCAGTGAGTACTATCGCTGGATTTTCGAGAACCATGTTCAAGGATTACCTGAAGCTGCAATCAAAGAAGCCCTGACGCCGCTTGAATACATGCGCAAGTACGGCGCATTTTTAGTTGAAGAAAATATTTATCAAAATCATGCTAAATCATTAAAAAAAGAAGAGTTGATAAACAGCTCAGTTGATCCAGTTACAAGCGTGGTTTCCCGTAATGGCGCATCCGTCGGCGTGCAGATTGACGGCCAGGCCCACTGTGGTTTTCCCACTCTTTCGCGCAAGCTGGAGTTCTATTCGCAGACTCTGAAAGACTGGAAATGGCCGGAGTATGCCATTCCTACCTATATTAAGAGTCACGTGCATCGTGACCATATCCATATTGAAAAGGGCGAGATGTTGCTCCTCCCGACCTTCCGGCTGCCTACCTTGATTCATAGCCGGTCGGGCAATTCCAAATGGCTGTATGAGATTTCACATAAAAATCCCGTGTGGATGCACACCCAGGATGCCGAGCGGCTGGAGGTCAGCACCGGAGACCTGGTAAAAGTTCAAACCGCCATTGGATACTTCGTGGACCGGGTCTGGGTAACCGAGGGAATCCGTCCGGGGGTGGTCGCTTGCTCTCACCACCTGGGACGCTGGCGGCTCCAAGAAGATTCCGGCGGCGAGCGCTGGTCCACTGCCCTGGTGGATCTGAAACAGGTCACGCCGGGCCAATGGATGATGCGACAACTGCATGGCATTCATCCATTTACGAGCAGTGATCCGGACTCATCCCGTATCCATTGGCACGATGCCGGAGTGCACCAAAACCTCATCTTCCCGGTACAGCCCGATCCGGTTAGCGGACAGCACTGCTGGCACCAGAAAGTATCGGTCTCCAAAGCCGGCTCGGAAGAGTTGTATGGCGACATCTATGTGGACACCAACAAGGCCCATGAGGAATACCGTCGCTGGCTGGAGATGACGCGTCCGGCCCCTGGCCCTGACAACTTGCGCCGCCCGCTGTGGATGCCCAGAGTGTATCGTCCCGCGACTGAGGCGTTCTATTTTAAGAGCAAATAGAGCAGTATTAGAATATTCTCCTCTGCAATCGCTAAGATCAAACATGCCCATAGTTCCAATTTGGAACAGGCTCAGATTAAATTCCTGTTAGTCGCGATATTCGTGTTGACAGCTCTGCTTTGAGCAATTAAACATTACCCAAATCGGGCTTTTTCGCCCGTATTTGTCCTAATGTTTACAGGAAGTTTCTTGCTTTCCTGCGAGCAAAAGAGACGAGCGCGAATCGTTAGGAGGAATCATGCTCATCTACAGTGTTGCCCAAGTTGTGGTTGTAAAGAACAGCGAGTCTCCACTCAAGCTCACCATTCATGCCATTGGACTGACCAGCACGTCAGGCTGGACTAACCCGCGGCTGGTACCCGTAGCGTCTAAAGATGCAGTCCTGGACTTCAATTTTGAGGCCGATCGTCCTGAAGCAGGGGCAACGGTGTTAACGCCTATCCGGGCCTCGGTTGAATCAACCCCCGATTCGCCTGTCGATGCAGTGATTGTTTACGCACGAACCAACCATATTATTGTTCACGCCTCGGAGTTCCGGCCCCCGATAGACCCGCTAGGTGCGGCAGCACAGAGGGGATTGACCACGCTGGCAATCGGTGAAGAGCATCCGACGACCCTGGCGGTTGGTGAAGAGGGTCCGACAACATTGATTGCGGGCGAAGAGGGGCCCACTACGCTAGCGATTGGCGAAGAACATCCGACGACCCTGGCGGTTGGTGAAGAGGGTCCGACGACATTGATTGCGGGTGAAGAAGGACCGACCACGCTGGCGATTGGCGAAGAGCACCCGACAACCCTGGCCATTGGCGAAGAGGGTCCGACCACGTTCGTTGTGGGTGAAGAGGGGGCCACCACGCTGGCGGTTGGTGAAGAAGGTCCCACGACATTGATTGCAGGTGAAGAGGGTCCAACCACGCTTGCGATTGGTGAAGAGCATCCGACAACTCTGGCCATAGGCGAAGAAGGTCCGACGACATTCATTGTGGGCGAAGAAGGTCCAACCACCTTGGCGATTGGCGAAGAAGGCCCGGGGGGCGGAACTGGTGGAGGTCCTTTCGGGGGGTTCTAGTAAGAACATCATCCCTAGCAGGCAGTTATTGTTTACCCGTAAATTCCAAGTACTTACGGTAAATAGAGAGGGCTTGTCGGAAATGCTGCAACTCTTCCGAAAGTGCCACGCTGCCTGAACGGGTGATGATGCAGAATAGCTTCATACTTGATCCGTACTTGGCTCAGCGTAACCGGACGACAGGAGTGGCGTCCGGTTACGCCTTCCATTCCCGGAGTTCTCGCACTTCCGGCGGTTCACTTTCGCCTTTCAAATCAAGCATTTACAGGTAATTGGTTCAATCGTACAATCACTTGAGATAGT
>DASZEU010000101.1:0-8977 GCA_035940535.1 Candidatus Angelobacter sp. | reverse complement strand
CCATGAACAATTGGGAGAGGGCCTTAAACAGATTCAAGACCTGCTGGGTGAAATCCATGACCTTGATGTCCTTTGGGACACCGCGCTTCGCGCTGGTTTTCTCGACGCGCCAGAAGACCGTCAACGGTGGGATGAGCGCATCCGGGCAGCACGCGATGCCCGCGTCGGCAAGTATCGCGAAAAAATGACCGGGAAGGATTCGCTTTGGTCCTTGTGGAGGTCAGCCCTGCCACAAGCAGAAATGGCCAATCAGGCTGTTTTCAAAAAGCTATCTGCATGGGCTTCCTTCCTGGACTCGGATTTTCAGCACAGCAAAAAAATCGCCCGCCTTAGCCTGCAACTCTACGACGGCTTGGTGCGTGCGGGGGTGCTGGAAGTGGACGGGCGGCATTCGCGGGAATTGTTGCAGGCCGCGGCCACCATACACGATGTTGGACGTTCGAAAGGCAACGCTGGCCATCACAAGGCGACCGGACGTCTCATACGCAAATTGGATCTTCCTTTTGGCTGGAAACCAGAGGACTTGGACATGGTGGCGCTCATTGCCCGTTATCACCGAGGGGCGCTCCCCAGTACCGGTCACAAGCGATTCGCCGGCTTACCTGGACCATTGCAGCGCGTACTCAAGTCCCTGGCAGGTGTCCTGCGTCTTGCCGATGTATTGGAGCAGCCGCACGGTAGCGCAATCGGTAAATTGAAAGTCACCAAGTCCGGAGATATGGTCGTGGTCTATGCCGAGGGCCTGAAAGAAGGAGGCCGCATGGGAGAGAGCATCGCCGGCGCCAGATATCTGCTGGAAACAATCTGTGAAATTCCCATTATGGTGCGGTCGCTGACAGCAGCATGAGCTACTTGGCGAGCTGCGCAGCTCGCTTGGTTTGGAAAAAGCTCTTTAGCATTTCCGAGCACTTGTCATTCAGGACACCGGCCGTGATTTGCAGTTTATGGTTCAGCCGGGGATGATTCAATACCTGAAGCACCGATCCGGCCGCGCCCGTTTTCGGGTCGCTTGCGCCATAGATCAGTCGGGCGAGCCGTGCGTGCATAATCGCTCCCGCACACATGGCGCATGGCTCAATGGTGACTACCAGCGCACATCCCACCAATCGATGATTGCCAAACCGTGCGGCTGCTTGGCGTAAAGCCACGATCTCGGCATGGGCTGTAGGATCGTTGTCCAGCAGGTTGCGATTGTGGCCCTGGCCCAGGATTTCGCCATCCTTGATTACTAAGGCGCCAACAGGCACTTCGCCTAATTCCGCAGCTCTCCTCGCCTGATCCAGGGCCATTTGCATCCAGGCAGCATCTTGGCTGGTGGCCGACATGGGCATAAATGCAGTATTTTTTGCGTTCCTGACGGCCTTGGGCATGGTGAGTAGTTGACCCGTACTGATTTTACAGCAGCAGCCTCGCTTTCTGCTCTGCCAGGAGTCAACCCCAGGCTATTTACTTATCTCTAAACAAACAACGGCGTCTATTCCCCTCGCGCAAGCCGTGAGGAACCTTAGTAGCCCGACGGGCAAATTGAAAAACTCGAAGGAGCAACATAATGACAAAGAAATTACTGATGACATTGATGCTTGCTACCGGCATGGCCATAGCGCAGACCGGTAGTGGGGGCTCAGGCAGCGGAAGTACTGGCAGTGGGAGCACTGGCAATCAAAGTACGCAGAACCCCAATGGCAGCGCGGCCAATCCCACAGGCACCCAGAGCGATCCGAATCAACAACAGCAGACCACTCCTGGCAGTAACCAGAGTACCACCAGCACATCCGGCGCAAACGGTTCGGAAACCACGGTCCGTGGATGCCTGAAGCAATCGGGTGGCGATTGGATTCTTTCCCAGAGCGGTTCGGGTCAAAGCGTTACCCTCAAGGGCGATAGCTCGATGCTGAAGCCTCACGATGGCCACCAAGTAGAGGTAAAAGGAACGCAGGTTGACAACAGTAGTTTGCAGGTCAGCTCTGTGAGCATGATCGCAGACTCCTGCAGCAACAGTTCAACCAGTTCCACCACTCCTCCCGACCAGAGTGCAACGGGAGCAGCCGCGACTTCACCGAATAATTCAATTCCTGGCTCCCCGAGCAGCGCCAGCCCAACTAACAGCCAGTCATCGACTACGAGTTCAACGCCTCCGGCATCGAATGACACCTCAGCCAGCAGCGTAGGAAGCAGTTCATCCAGTACGAGCAGCGCCGCCAGCACCAGCGTTCCGGGATCGGGTGCTCCGGCTGCCGGGAACAGCGATCAGAGTTCAACCTCGACGGATCGGATGAACCCCTCTTCTACGTCTGCACAGAATTCACCGTCCAGCAGTGCCGCGGGCGCCGCGACCACCAATCCTGACCAAAGCCAAAGCTCCGCAACCTCGAGCACTTCGACTATGCCGAGCACGGCCACGGACCAGAAGACCCCTTCAACCAGCAGCACCGCTTCTGATCAAAGCAATGCCAGCAATACCGATCAGAATGCTAAAAGTGGAGAGTTGCCGCAGACCGCTTCGCCGTTGCCATTGCTCGGCCTCTTGGGCCTTAGCTCACTGTTGACCGGTCTGGTTGCTCGCAAAAAGTAATCTCGATTGCCAACCAAGGCTACTAACAAACTGCCCGGAACGCTTGGAAGAGCTTTCGGGCAGTTTATTTTTGTAGGCAATCGGTTAGGCAGCCAAATCGCGCCGCACGCCCGGCGAACGAGTTTGGTTGTGACACCGTAGACAAGATGCGCCCTAAATCCTAATAAGCACGGCTGGGCACTGGAACTCTGTTGCCTTGCCACTCGGTCTGGGTGAGGGGCTGATACTCGCCCAGGAATCAACGACTCCTGCAAACGGTTTCCTCACCAGAATAGGAGCATGGAGCGCAACTGTTGCCGCTAGGATACTGCCCCTCGCGACAAAGACATAGAGTAATTACCCAACATTCTTCCCCCGGCTGTGGATCATATTGAGCACCGTGATGAGTTACGCCAGGATCATCCTGGCACTTGCCGTTGTCGCCCTTGTGCTGGTAGCAACGACAACCGTTCCTGTCAACCGGACAGTCATCTCTCCCCATTGCTGCCGTCGAGGCCAACGGCATCGGAAGATGGCTGCGCAGATTCAGGTGGAGGATAGGCTGTACCGACACCGGGTGTACTAGGACGTTTCTTCCCCAAATCCAGCCTTCTAATCCACTTTGCGTGCGAACGTGGTAAAAGCCATCCGTTGGCCCAGAGTGGAGTAGGTCCAAATTCGTGTGCGAGTTCAGCACACCGCGGGAAATGTCGCGTGTCGAGGGAGAGAGCCGGAGATTAGTCCGGCGTTGGACAGTAACAGTCTGCGCCGCGGCGAGACCGAGGAACACCAGTGACAATAGGCATGTACGAACAAGTCCCTTCATAGCCACCTCCAGATGGAAAACTTGTAGACTCTATTGACTAGTGAAAAAAACGAACGGGCGTTTCTTTTTTGAGATATATTTTTTTGCGAAAGCATGGTGCAGGCGAAATTAAAGAACCCTAACTGGTTAAGCCGATAAACGAAAAGCCGGAGAACCTGCTCTCCGGCTTTCTTAATTTCGTGCCCTGCTACCTTATGCTGCGACTGTGCGCGGGCGATTCTCGAACAACTCGGGATCGGTCTGCTGCAGCCGTTGCAGATAATCTTTCCACATTGGCTGCAAGCCGGGAATGCGCGCCAGTTCTGCCTTGGCCGTAAGCGCATCCTCCATTTTGATGGGATGGGGCTTCAATCCGGTCGATTGGGCGGCTACTGCGACCGATATGTTGCGAGCGCACATACCTTCCAGCAAGAGCATTCGGAAAGCAGCAACTTGAACATTTGGCCCGGTCGTAAGAGCGCCATGGTTGGGCAGAATGGCCGTGGCTTGCTTGGCCAGCGCATCGGCAAATGGCTTCACCCTCTCCTCGGAGGCGGCCAACCCGGTGTAGTCTTCTTCCACAATGGCCACGTCGCCGGCAAGCATGCAGCTTTCCTGGTCGTACACCTCGGGAACACGGCGGAAGGTGCTCCAGGTAATCGCCATGGGTGGATGCGTATGAGCGACCGCAACGATCTGCGGGTTGAAGCGGTGGATGACGGCGTGGAGCGCAACCGTATCGTTTACATACGGATCAATCGAAGGATCATGCTCCAGAACCTTGCCCTGGAAATCAAAGGTGACGATGTCAACCGGCCGCAAGGTTGCGAAAGATGGCCCGAAGCGATTCATGAGCATCTTGTTCTCGCCAACGGCCACGCTAAGGTGCCCGGCGACCCCAACGCTCAATCCGGCGCGATACAAGATGCGTGCGGCACAACAAATGTCCCACTTAATGCCTTCAATAGATGCCGACATTCCCTTACCTCCCACATTAGATGGTAGTGCCTGAGCGCATTATTTAACAAGTAGGTTTGTCTAGTCGAGGAATCGCTGGGAAATCCCGGCATAGCTATCGATACGCCTGTCCCGGAGAAACGGCCAGTTGCGCCGGACGTCTTCAAGCTGCCGCAAGTCACATTCACCCAGCAGAATCTCTTCTTTGTCATGAGAGGCCTCGGCCATGATCCGCCCAAATGGATCGCTTATGAAAGACCGTCCCCAGAATTCCAAGCCTTTTCCTTGGGCACGACTACCGCGGATGTCGCCAAACTCATGGCCCACACGGTTGACCACGGCTACGAATACGCCGTTGGCGATGGCGTGAGCGCGCTGAATCGTCCGCCAGGCATCGTGCTGGGCCGTCCCAAACTCAGCCTTCTCATCGGGGTGCCAGCCAATCGCAGTGGGATAAAAAAGAATGTTCGCGCCTTGCAATGCCGTGAGCCGAGCACCTTCCGGATACCACTGGTCCCAGCAAACCAGCGAGCCCAGGCGGCCATAAGAAGTATCGAAGGCCTTGAAGCCCAAGTCTCCGGGAGTGAAGTAGTACTTTTCGTAATACAGGGGATCGTCGGGGATATGCATCTTGCGGTAAATGCCCTTGATACTGCCATCGGAGTCCAAGACGACAGCGGTATTGTGGTAAAGCCCTCTGGCGCGTCGTTCAAAGACTGAGGCAATAATCACAACCTTGGCTTCACGGGCGATTGGGATTAGTGCTTCTGTGGTGGGACCGGGAATAGGCTCGGCGAGATCAAACAGAGCCGGGTCTTCACGCTGGCAGAAATATTGGGTGCGGAACAGCTCCGGCAGGCAGATGATTTGCGCGCCACTTCGTGCTGCTTCTCGAACCTTGTCTACGGCCCGCCGGAGATTGTCTTCCGGATCGGGCGAACAAGACATCTGGACCAAGCCAACGGTGAAAATCTCGGATGCCACTCACACTCCTCTGACGATTGATTTTGAAACCTAACCAGAATAGCAAATCTGAGGTCAGGGACTTAGAATGGGCTATCGTTCATTTCTAGATCAAGGAGCAAAACTTATGATCTGGGATAATCAGAAGAACAAAGAAAGAGGGGTCCAAACGTGGCAGATTACATATTCGGATATGGTTCGCTGCTTGAGCGGGCATCGCGGACGCGCACAAATCCCGATGCCATTGGCGCTTGGCCGGCCCGGGTGAAGGGCTTTGAGCGCGGGTGGTTTCACCAGTTTAAAAACTTCGCAGGCAGCACTTGCACTTTTCTGGGAGCGGTGAAGGACGAACGCAAGACGATCAACGGCGTCATCTATCCAGTCGCGGATTTGCAAAGCACCAAGGACAGGGAAATCGGCTACACGGCGACTCCCCTCAATAACAACCAGATCACGATGCTGGATGGAGGCGGGGACTGGAACGTGGGATCGGCTGCCGTCTATATTTTTCTCAGTAACGAAGAGTCGATTTCCGAGACCAAAGCGCCGACCCGTCAAATTCCGATGGTGCAGTCCTACGTTGATATCTGTATCAACGGCTGCCTGGAACTCGAAGCTCTGTACCGCACCGTGAAGCGATCTTTTACTGAGGAATTCATTCGCAAGACCAGCGGGTGGAACGAATTTTGGGTCAATGACAGGATTTATCCCAGAAGGCCGTTCATTTACTCGCCTAACGCCAGCGCCATCGACAAAGACCTGCAAGCAGGAGGGGTGTTGCGCTATCGTCAGCTTCACGACCTTTTGTAAGTAAAGGCGTTATGCCCTGCATCGCAAGTTGGTTCGCCTTCGGACGGCCTGAATAATTTCAAATCGGCTCCGGGCGTAGCGGGTGGTCGGTTGCTAAACTGCAAAACCAAGCAGCCGACCAAGGGATATATGCGCCAAATTCTTTTTGACCCATTGGCTCTTACAAAGCCGGTTTCTCCTGCGAAATTCGCTGACCTGATCTCAACGCCCTCCATGATCGTCGTCTGCTGCATCACGTTCAGCTTGTCGAATGATGGCTGACGCAAGGCCACTCAATTCAGGGGAAAGACGTATTGCCAGGAACTGCTAATCAGGAGCATTCCCAATCAGGATCGCGCTGCCGCGTATCGGATTCCTATTCTTCTGCAACCTTGAGTTTGTACCTAACCCGTCTGTTTGGGCCGGAGTCTGGTATTCGACGATCTCGTTGTTCTTGTAAGCCAGCTTATCTCGCGGGTAAGGGCCCGATTGGAGTCTGCCGGCTCTATCCCTTCCTCAATCACCCTTGTAACGAACGCCTTATGGGCCGGAAAAACACGTGCAATCATTCTGGCGACCCCAAGCCTTCCTGATGTGTCACCATCCTCACGGGTGATTTGAATGGCCACTCCTGGAAAGCCCTTCCAGGTAGTCGCAAACAGATCCGCTGGATTGATTGGTCAGCTAAATTGTGTACAAGTGAGTCAATGCATAGTTGTAGCGCAAGCCAAAATCTACAGGGAAGTACAAACCGTAGAGTCGATCGAACCACCTGCTGCGGTTACCGCTGCACCTTTGTGGTGCGGCACAACAACTTGAACCGAGCTGACCAGTTGCTTGCGGTCAATTATGGTCGTTATCCATTTTTTGGTTTCCGCAACAAACACAGAAGGTGGGTGCACAGCGGACGGATGCGTGACAACAGATAGTAAAGAACGATGGAGAATGGCGCTACGATCCTGCCCAGGGGAGGAGCCAGCGTCACTCGCTTGACTTTCATTTCCAGACCAGGGAACAGCGTGCGGATCTCGCGTTTACCGATGCCGCGGACGTCGGGGTTTTTGGGATTATTGAAGCTGAAGTCGTACCAGAGAATGCGGCCACCGGGCGCCAGGACTCTTTTCATCTCGGCTGCGATGGTTCGCTTTACTTCATCGTTGAGGATGGAGGTAAATAGCGTGAACTGCAACACCAGGTCGAAGCTTGAATCGGGGAATGGCAAACGAGAGGCGCTGCCGCAGATTATTTGCAGGTGAGGAGAGAGATGGCGAGCACGCTTGACGTTTTCGTCGAGCAGGTCGATTCCAGTCAGAAGTTCGGGGTCAGCGCCGTATTCAAGCATTTGCCGTAGCGTATCGCCGCGCCCGCAGCCGACGTCGAGAATTCTCAACCCTGAGAGGGTCGTCAGGCCTTCGGCGCGGAACATCGCGGCCATCTCTTCCTCGCGTTCATGGGCAGCGCACAAGGTAAAAGGATTGGTGCGAGCATAGCGTCCTGCGGGGATCGTCTGCCGGCGGCGGGCGTAGGCTGCGCGGACTCGCTCGTCTTCGGCCTTCTGTGCTGCGTCTTCGATCATAGTGAGTTTTGATACAACAGCAAACCTGTATCGCCCCTCTGAGGCTATTCTCTTTTCTACACGCCTACCCAGGCTGACGCACCTGGGCTACGCTATTCCGCCCTGCCGGGCCAGGTTCAGTGGAACCGTTGGCAGCTTCCACGTTCTTAGAGTCTCTGGAAACACGGACTAATAGCTCGCTATCTTTTGTCCGCGGACGACCTTGACCATGCCCAGCAGGAAGCCTACATTGGCCAGACAAAAGGCAAATGGATAGGCAAAAACCCAGGCAGGCGCTCCCTTTCGCGCACGCAGCCACCCGATTAAGGCAGCCGCATAAAAGGCTACTTGCAATGCGCACAGGAGTTTCCAGTCACCGCGCAGGCTGAGCAGAATGTTGGCTGCCAGCAGGACTGCCAGAAAAAAGGGTGTCAGCCACCGAAGCAGTTTGTG
The DNA here is from genome assembly GCA_035940535.1 of Candidatus Angelobacter sp. Taxonomy (GTDB): domain Bacteria; phylum Acidobacteriota; class Terriglobia; order Terriglobales; family Acidobacteriaceae; genus Angelobacter. The sequence goes on along the minus strand of DASZEU010000101.1, from coordinate 904 downwards.
CGAAATGAGTCCCCATGCAGTCAAGGGAAAGCGGAAGGGGTTCAAGACCCCCGGCTTGCTGAGCGTGCCGGTCCAGTTGCGGGCGGTCATTCTCACGCGGGCTTTCAGTTCTCCGTGGATGCTATTGGGCATGATATCGTACACAATCACGCGTGTGTCCTGCACAACACGGTATCCTTGCAGGCGAACGTCGAGGGGCAGTACGCAATCATCTCCGTATACGACCGGAATAGGACGATAAAGTTCTTTGCGCATCAGCAGCGCCTGGCCGCTACCCGTTGCCAGGATACCCAATTCGGATTCCAGCTTACGCAGGAAAAGTTCGAAGCGCCAATACATTCCTTGCCCTTTAGCGACTGCGTTGCCAGGTTCGCCCAAATAGACATCCGCAGTGACGAGGCCAACCTGCGGATCGGCGAAGTTTTCCATCAGAATCTTCAATGTATCCGGGCGGGTTCGGGTGTCTGCATCGGTGAAAAAGAGCAGGTCGCCGGACGCGTTCGACACCGCCAAATTCTGAGCGCCGCTCTTGCCCAACGAGCCGTGTCCCGCCAACAAATGGATGCGGGCATCGCGCGCCGCAAAGTCTTTGACAATTTCGTCAGTTCCGTCGGTCGAATTGTCGGACACAACCAAAATCTCTAGCCGCTCAGGCGGATATTCGAGATTAGTGCAATCAGCCAACTTGGCGGCGATTTTTGTTTCTTCGTTTCGCGCCGCAATGATGATCGAAACTTTGGGGTTGTTCTGATCAGGCTGGCGATTGATTTCGCGGACGAAGAACTTCCGCATGAGCCAGAGAATCAGCGGATAGCCTGCCCAGGTATAGGCAAGGAGAAGAAACATGATTGCTAGTACTGCGAGTTCCAGGTTTTTTTCAGAGACAATCATGAAGCAGGCTCGG